>JANYJH010000338.1 GCA_025361865.1 Phragmitibacter sp. | reverse complement strand
CTGGCGTCAGGAAATCCTTTCCCATGAAGAACTGTTCCTCGATCTGAAGAGCCACTTGCCGAAGGAGCTGATCTACGAGCGCGAGTTGCTGATCTGCCGGATGTGATGGCAGCCTCTGTTGCCCGCTCAAACGGAAGCGCCAGCCAGCCATGTCCTGCGCATCATACCGGAAAGGGAAATGAACTCATGAGACCTTACCCTTTCATCCTCCTCATCGCCGCCCTGATCAGCCCCCTCTGCGGAGCGGATTTAGTGCCTGGGAAGAGCGTCTTCGGTGAGCATCACTACATTGAATATGTGCCGGGTGATCTACCGCTGATCATCGCCGCACCGCATGGTGGCTATGAAGTGCCCGCTGAAATTCCCAGCCGTAAAAACGGCGTCACGGATTCAGATGCGAACACTCAGGAACTGGCCCGCACCATCGCCGCCGTCATCCATGCGCAGACTGGGCGTCACATCCATCTCATCATCTGCCGGCTTCATCGCAGCAAGCTGGACGCGAATCGTGAGAAGACCGAAGCCGCTGGAGGCGAGGCCCTCGCGGAGCAAGCCTGGAAGGAGCACCACGCGTTCATTGATCAGGCTTGTGAAACGGCGGTAAAGACCTACGGCGTCGCCTTCCTCATTGACCTGCACGGTCACGGCCATGCGGATGCCCGTGTGGAGCTAGGCTACCTGCACAGTGCTCCCGAGCTGGCGGAAGGCGATGAGGCATTGAACCAATCCCGCATCGTCGCGCTGAGCAGCCTTCGTCTGATCGCGGAGCAAAACAACGTGCGTTATACCGACTTGTTGCGCGGACCGCATAGCCTCGGTGCCTTGCTGGAAGCTCAGGACTTCCCCGCCACCCCCAGCCCGCGAATGCCTGTGCCCACGCTCCCCTACTTCCGAGGCGGCTACACCATCGCGCAGCATTGCGATGCAAAACGCCACATCACAGGGCTGCAAATCGAAGCGAATCGTCCCCATCTGCGGGATACGCCGGAGCATCGCCAGCACTTCGCGCACGCCCTTACTTCAGCCTTGGACTTCTTTTTCCATCTGCACATCGGCTTCGGCATCAATGGCGAGCGAGACCAGTCACCCGGCCCGCCCGTGCCCGATCCCGTGAAGCCCGCAGAGGCGAAGACTCCCGCTCAGTGATGCGGAGGAGTTCCATTTCAATGTTACTGCCTGCGATCACGCAATGGGCATGGTTTCACAGTTTAAACATAGCTATGGGGCATTCCAGATGATGAAACCGCCCTTCCGCGTGCGTTGCTTACCCCTCTTATGATCATGCCTTCCTCTCTCATCTCCTCTCTCTGCGCCGCAGCCCTGTTCTTCAGCGGCACGGCGGCATTCGCTGAAACTCCGTTCACAGGCCGTTGGGCACTGACGCTCCCCGGTGGCGGCGTGGGTTGGATGGGCATTGAAGAAAAGGATGGCGCATTCACGGGCAGCGTCCTTTGGGGTGGTGGCAGCGTGATCCCCGTGCAGGGCGTGAAGGTCACAGGTGATACCTTGACTGTGACCCGCATCTCCAAGTCGAAGGATGCGAAGACGAACACCGAAGAGCAGACCACGGAAACCATCACCGGCACCGTCTCGGGTGATCTCCTGAAGCTCACCACGGTCAAGGCGAAGGCCGATGGCAAGGAGTTCGCTAAGGGCGAGTTCACGGGTAAACGCATCCCGCCTGTCCCCGCCACACCGGATCTTTCCAAGGTGAAATTGGGTGAGCCCATCTCGCTCTTCAATGGCCAAGACCTCACTGGCTGGTCGCTCATTGATCCTAAAGCTGACAATGGCTGGAGCGTGGTGGACGGCTCCTTGATTAACCGCATCGAGAAGGGGAAGCATCATGGCAATCTCCGCACCGATCGCGAGTTTGAAGACTTCAACCTCAAGCTGGAATGCAAGACCCAAGCGGGCAGCAATAGCGGCATCTACCTCCGTGGCATCTATGAAATCCAAGTGGCGGAAAGCTTCGGCAAGGCGCTAGACTCCCACAACATGGGCGCGCTCTACAGCCGCATCACGCCTTCAGTGGCCGCTGAAAAACCCATTGGTGAATGGCAGACCTTTGACATCACCTTGGTGGATCGCCATGTGACCGTGGTGCTCAATGGAAAGACCATCATTGATAACCAGCCCGTGCTCGGTTGCACAGGCGGTGCGATGACCAGCGATGAGTTCAAACCCGGCCCGCTCTTCCTGCAAGGCGACCACACGAACATTGATTTCCGCAATATCGTGCTCCGTCCTGTGGTGAAATAGCGGCGTGCTTTTCCCTCAGCCGAATCAACTCACCTTTAGCAGCTCCACTTCAAAGATGAGCGCTTGATTCGGCCCGATGTCATAGCCCGCTCCTTGCGTCCCATAGGCGAGCTTGGAGGGGATGAAGAAGCGGAACTTCGCGCCCTCCTTCATGAGCTGAAGACCTTCCGTCCAACCCGCGATGACGCCGTTCAAGGGGAACTCAATCGGCTCTTTCCGCTTGTAGGAACTGTCGAACTCATTGCCGTTGATGAGCGTTCCGAAATAGTGAACGAGCACCGTGTCCGTGGCCTTTGGGCTCTTCCCGGTGCCTTCCGTTAGCACCTTGTATTGCAGACCGCTGGGCCGCACGATCACGCCTTCCTTGGTGGCGTTTTCTTGAAGGAACATTTCGCTTTTGGCTTTGGCAATATCAGACATGGGCTTGGGATGGGTTGGATTGATGAAGTAGGAAATTAGAGGCGGCGAGTGAATGAGCAAGCGTGAAACTAATCAGGCAGGATGCCTGAGCTACCCACAGGCTGGAAGCCTGTGTTACATGGCCATCAGTGACTTCGTGGCTTTAGCTCGCGATCCAAATCCGCGCGGTCTGAGCGGTTCCTCGCCTTGATTTTATGATCCCTTTTGGAACGACGCTCCACGGTCATCTGGCGCTTCTTCCGACGTTTGCGCAGCTTCTCTATTTCCTCATCCAGCTTGAGGTAGCCCCGGTAACGCTCGGCATCGAGCGTGCCTTTTTCAACGGCTGACCGAATCTCACATCCCGCGTCCGTGCCGTGTTTGCAGTCGTGGAATTGACATTGCGCCGCAAGCGCCTCGATGTCCGCGAAACGCTCCCGCAGCGTGGTCTCATCCGTCCACATTTGGACTTCCTTGATGCCGGGATTATCAATGACGATACCGCCCTTGCGCAAAACCATCAGCTCCCGCGCGGTCGTGGTGTGGCGGCCTTTGCCCGTGATCTCATTGACCTCGCCTGTCCACTGGAACTCATCACCGAGCACGTAGTTAATCATCGCGGATTTACCGACGCCACTCGATCCGATGAAGGCCATGGAAACACCCGGTTTGAGATACTCTTTGAGCACCTTCAGCCCCTTTCGCTTCTCCACGCTGGTGATGTGGACATCGGCGTCCGCATTCAGCGCACGGATGGCTGCCGCCGCTTCTTCATTCTCCGCAGGCGTGAAGAGATCAGCCTTGTTCACCATCACCACGGCCTTCGCGCCACTGCGACCAATGACCGCGAAATAGCGCTCTAAGCGTCGCGGGCTGAAGTCCGCTCCAGCATCCGTCACGACGACGACAACCGACACATTCGCCGCGATGACTTGTTCCTCCGCGCTTGATCCAGCCGCCTTCCGCGAGAGACACGTTTGGCGCTTCAGTCGCGCGCGGATCATCGTTTCCTCAGCATCGCCGCCCAGTTCCAAAGCCACCCAATCACCCACCGCAGGAAGCTCGGCGTCGGTCTCCGCATCGTGATAGACCTTCCCACTCATGATGACTTCCTGCTCATCGAATTTCTTTCCATCAAGCAACAGCGCGCCATAGGAAATTTTGTTATCCCGGATTAAGCGCGCAGGCACCCAGCCCTTCTCATGGAAGGGGGTGAATTCCCTTTCAAAAGCCTCGTTCCAGCCCAGATCTTCAAGTGTCATCGCAGGCAACCTAGAGCGTTTCAGCAAAAGGTTCAATCCCTTGAACCTGCTTGCCATTCACCACCGCACTCCGTAGAATCAGGGCATGATGACCCAGATGGAAGCGGACAGCCACACGAACGCCTATTCAGAGCTGGTCCTGGGCGCTTATGATGAAACGAAGGTGGCTGAAGCCGCCGCGCGCGCGCTGAAGCAGATCGGTGGGAAGGCCACGCTCGCCTTTGTCTTCGTGTCCTGTGATTATGAGCAGGCTTTGCCGGACCTCATCGAGCTGGTGCAAATTCATGCGCATTGCCCGAAGGTCATGGGTTGTTCCGCCGCAGGACTCATCAGCACTGGACGCGAAGAAGAGGGGGAGTCCGGCTTCACCTTGCTCGTCCTAAAGCTGCCGCAGACGGAGGTCTGCGCGATTGATCTGAGCGATGACGACGCTCACTCCACCGCGTGGAAGCAGGCCCGGCGCTGGAATGAGCAGGGCTGCACCGGCTGGATTCTGCTGGGCAATCCCACCGCGCTCGGTGAGGACTGGATGAATCGCTGGAACGAGATCATGGGCAGCACGCCCACCTATGGCGGGCTCGCCAGCGGCAGCCGACGCGGTGAGGAGTTGTTCGTCTTCACGGAACAGGGCGTGCGTGAAGACGTGGCCGCGCTCGCCATCGGGTTTCGAGGTGGCGTGAAGCTCAGCGGCTTGGTCAGTCAGGGTTGCACGCCCATCGGCGAGCCTTTGACCATCACGAGCGCGGAGAATAATCTCATCTACAAGATCGCTTCCCTCAACGCCTACGACCAACTGCAAAGCGCCTTCCAGACTCTCTCCATGCCCATGCGGGAACGGGCTCAGGGGAACATCCTCGTCGGTTTCGCCCTCACGGAATACGTGGAAGATTTTCACTCCGGTGACTTCCTCATTCGCTCCATTCTCGGAGGCGATCCCTCAGCGGGCACCTTGGCCGTGGGAGCCCTGCCCCGCGTGGGCCAGACCGTGCAATTCCAACTCCGCGACCGTGAAGCTGCTGATTCGGAACTGCGCGAGATGCTGGAACGGAAACGCGCTGATTTAACGAGCCCGCCGCTAGCCAGTCTGCTCTTCTCCTGTGGTGGGCGCGGCCAACAACTCTTCGGTCAGCCGCACCATGACGCGGGATTGTTTGAAGGCGCGTTCGGCTCCGTGCCCATGAGCGGCTTCTTCTGCAACGGAGAGATCGGCACCGTCGGTGACAAATCTTATCTCCACGGCTTCACCGCGAGCGGGGTGTTGTTTGTCGCGAATCACTAGGCCCACCCTGGGAGCGCTGCCGTCCCGGCGGCGTTTCTTCAACTCCCTGCGCACTTCCAATTTCCAAGAGTGCCTAGAGTGAACTTTCGTAACGGCTTAGAGTTGATGGGTGCTATAGAAACGCCGCCGGGAACGGCAGCGCTCCCAGGGCGGCTTCGCAGCCTCACGCTGCTTTCCGCTTTATCTTCGGTGTCAGGATACTGATAAGCAAGCGTTCCAAAACGAGCTGCGGCTCGATGGCGGTGGTCACTAGCTTTAAGTTCGCTTCCAGACAACCTTGCAAGGCCGCACGTAGTTCTTCAGCGGTGAATTTCTGGGCTTCGTTGATGGCCAGGAAAATGGGGTAACCGTTGATGCCGCTGCCGTCTTTCTTCTTGGGCAGATGCGCAGTTTCATGGGCGGGCAATCCGTTCAAAGCTCCGATGAAACCCTGATAGCCGCCGCGGGGAATCTTCGGATGCTGCGTGATGATGTCACTGGCGAGCAGGAGGTTTCTGACACGCGGAACGATGGCCCCGAGCAAGATGCCGATGGGGTTCTGGCCCTGATAAACCAAGGTGCGCACGAGTTCCAACGCCCGTCGCAGATCACGTTTGCCAATGGCATTCCCGACTTCAAAGATCACGCCTGCGCGGTTCAGCGGCACCATGAGCTGCACGTCTCTGATCGTGATGCGACCGCGTTCGCCGACGTAGAGGCTGAGCTTGTCCAACTCGCTGTCGAGCTGTCGCGTGTCTTCGCCTGCGAGCTGAACGAGGGCTTCCAAAGCATCCCCTTCAAAGGTGAGGCCCATCTCCCGGGCGCGACGCTCTACAAGCGGCATGACCTCGTCTTCCCAGCCGGTTTTGGAAGTGTCCGGCTTATCAAACATGCGCAGATCAGCGAGCTTCTGAATGCGCTTCCAGGCGGCGCGGCGCTTGTCCACGGCACTGGCACTGAAGAGGAAGGTCACGTCCGCAGGCAGCGTTTCCACGTAGTCGAGAATGGACTCGATGCCTTCCAGCGCGGCATTGGTTTTACCAACCTGGGTATCCGCGAGGAAGTTCGCGTTCTTCAGCCAGACCAGTTTATCACCGCCGAAGAACGGCAGCGTCTGGAGCGCGTCCATCGTGGCGCGGATGATTTGCGCGCAATGATCCGCGCTTTCCGCCACGCCATCTATGATGTCCGTGCCGAAGTCACCGCCGTCCGCCGGGGCCAGCTCACGGGAGAGCTTCAGCGCGGTCTCCTTCACGCGCATGTCATCCGTGCCGACAACGGCGACAAACTTCGTGGCAAAGGCAGCGGTCTTCTTCGGCGGAGGCATGGCGTATGATGGCGATGAATCCGGGACTGGCAATCAGGTGAATGCGGAATGAATCATAAAATGAAGCTGGAGAATGACCGCCTGTTACGGTATCCCTGTCTTCCCATGAATCCGAATTTCCCCATCCTCCTCGCCGCTTCTCCCATCGACTGGCAAGCCGTGCTCGATGCCGCCATCGCAGACTTCTCAGGAACCACAGGCACCCTGCATCGCCTAGACCCAGCGGATGGTTTGTTGAAACTGGTGGCCCAACGCGGCATTCCTGAGAAGCTGCTGCCCATGGTGGCTGCGATTCCCGTGGGAAAAGGCATCGCCGGCGTCGCCGCTGAACGTCGCGAGCCGGTGGAGCTATGTAATCTCCAGGTCGATCTCGGCGGCGTGGCCAAAGAAGGCGCGCGCG
>JANYJH010000333.1 GCA_025361865.1 Phragmitibacter sp. | reverse complement strand
CACTTCCATGAAGGCATGGATGTGGCTCCGGTGAAGCGGGATGAAAAAGGCGAGCCGCTGGATGAGGTGCGCAGTATTTCCAATGGCGAAGTCGTTCACTGCGCGACCAGTGGTCAGGGGGATTACGGCCGCTATGTGGTCATCAAGCACGATTGGGGACAGGGGCCATTCTTCACGCTCTACGCCCATTTGAAATCCATCTGCGTGAAGGAAGGGGACAAGGTGGAGCCGAAGACTCCGCTGGGCATTCTGGGCTACACGGGGCGGGGAATCGACAAGCGCCGCGCCCATACGCATGTGGAGATGGACATGATTTTGAGTGAGCGTTTCTCAGACTGGCATGATGCGAACTTCGCCGGAAATCCGAACAGCCACGGCCCTTATAACGGCTTCAACCTCGCGGGCTTCAACTTCGCGGAGTTCTACCTCGCTCACGAGAAGAACCCCGCGCTGACCGTGGTGGATTATCTGAAGGCGCAGGAAATCGGTTGGACGGTCAACGTCCCGCGCGTGGGTGAATTGGAAATCCTCAAGAACTACCCTTGGCTAGCGGAAGGTATCGAAGTGGCCTCGCCCTCATGGGAAATCAGCTTCAACGAGGCTGGCGTCCCCTTAAAAATCAAGCCGAGCGCCACGGAGGTCAAAAGCCCGCAGCTCGCTTGGGTCAAGCCCTCGGCCATTCCCTATCTCTACCACACCCGTTACGATGTCAGCGGCGTGGGTGACAAGGCGACGCTCACCTCCAGCGGCGTGCATTATGTGCAGCTCGTCACCGGTGAATTCGGTGCTGCGCCGAAGACCGAAGTGCGAAAGGCAGAAACCGCGCCCAAGCCGGTGTTGAAGACTAAGAAGAAGAAGTGAGAGGTGCGGGGACAGTATCGAGGGCAAGCTAGCCTTCGCATCATGGGGCTGGCAGCCCAACACTGCGATCCCTAATAATCAGGCAACAGGAGCGTGTTTGCCTAAAGCCGTTCTCAACCGCGCAGCGGTTATCCATGAGTAGCCGTAGGTGAAGCGAAGCGGAACCTACGGTGCGCTAAGGAACGAAGCTCTACCGCGCAGCGGTAATCCCATCACTCCGCCCGCGATAGGACAACCACTGCGTGGTTGATGAGACTTCGACGTGAACCGTAGGTTCCTTCGCTTTGCTCAGTCACCTACGGCTACTCATGGGGAACCCTGCGGGTTCAGCTTCCGTCCACGAACATCGCTGAGCACGGCGCAGAAGAAACACGCCGCCGGACGGCAGCGTTCGCTTCGCAGCCCAAGGTGGCTTCGCAGCTCAGGGTTGACTCCATTAAGACACAGGAGCCAGCACGATCTTCTCCACATCCATGATGGCCCCGCCGTTCTTGGTCTGGGGCTTGATGGCGAGGCGGTAGGTGCCGGGAGTTTTGATCTCCACTTCACCAACGCTTACTTCAGCGTGCTTGTGGAAATCGCCGGTGTTCGGCACGGTGAACTTGAGCTGCTGCTCGCCGAGTTGAACGGCCACTTCACTGCCACCAGTAGCGCTGCCTTGATGCACGGCCACTTTGTATTTACCGGGCTTATCCATCTTGATTTCCCATTCAGCAAAGTCATTCACGTCCGTCCAGAAACCGAGGCAGTTCTTTTCAGGCTTCGGCTCGTATCGCATGTTCTCGCTCCAAGTGGTCGCGTCCTTGGCGAACAACTCCACCGCGCCATTATCGGCTTGTTGAACCTGTGCGCCTTCGGTCACGGGAACGAGAGCCACTTCATGCAGAATGAAGGTCGCGTAGCCGACACCCTGCGGGGTGTAGAGCGCCATGAACTGATCGCCCGCATTGGCCAGATAGATTTCACCCAGCGTGGTTTGTTTCTTGGCACCGCTGGTATTGGGGAGGGTTTTCTTGAGCGTAGTCGCGCCCAATTTAAACTGCACGCCGAGCGTGGAAGCCTTCAGCGTGTAGGTGAGGCGAATGCGATACTTGCCCCAGCGCTTGTTCTTGAACGGGAAGTTGTATTGCTCCCAGTGTTCCGCATTCTGGAAGGTCTTCTCGCCGACCTCAAAGCCGAGAATGCCGCGTTGAGGAAGATCCGTGCGCTCCACCGGTTCATCGCTTCCGAAGTCATTCATGTCCACCGCCGTGGTCAAATCCATGGGCTTCTCAGCCTCGGGGGCTTTGGCTTCATCCTTGGCCGGTTCAGCCGCAGGAGCGGGTTCGGCGGCGGGTTTGTCTTCCGTTTTGGCGGGCTCTGCCTGAACCGGTTTTGGCGAAGGCTGGAGGTCGGGCTCCTTACCCCAAGCCGTGAAGCTGAGGGACAAGGCAAGAACGGTGAGGCAGGCAGGGAGGCGATTCATGGCGGATCTGATGCAAGACGATTTTGAGAGAACTGGCAATACAATACGTGTTCACGCGTGAAACGCACCGTTTTAGAACGTGCGAGAATCTGTCTTCTTAGGCGGGATTGAAAGCGGGCGCGTCGCTTAGTTGACGACTTCGAGGATCGCCTTGCGCAAGGCTTCGATCATCGTCGTGAGCTGCTCTTCGGTGATGGCCAAAGGTGGCATGAGCACGATGGTGTTCACGACGGGTCGCGTCAGCAGGCCGTGTTTCCGCGCGGCAACGCAAACCTTAGCGCCCATCGTGGCTGCTGGCGGATAGGCCACTAGCGGCTCTTTCTGTGCGACGATCTCGACGCCTGCCATGAGTCCGCATTGACGCACTTCACCGACATTCGGCAGCGCGGACAGGCCGCTGAGCAAGCCCGTCAAATGGGCGATCTTCGGCTGAAGCTTCTCCAACACCTGCTCTTCACGGAAGACCTCCAGACTGGCCAAAGCCGCCGCGCAACCGAGCTGATTCCCGGTGTAACTATGGCCGTAATAAAGCGTCCGACCTTCGCTGGCAGCCCCGAGGAAGCCGTCAAAGACACGCTGCGTAGTCATGGTGGCCGCCAGGGGAAGATAGCCGCCGGTCAGGCCTTTGGCGAACGCGATGAGATCTGGAATCACGTCTTCCTGCTGACAGGCGAACATCTTTCCGGTGCGCCCGAAGCCCGTCATCACTTCATCGAGAATGAGGAAAATATCGCGCTCATCACACCACGTCCGAAGCTGTTTCAGCATTCCTTTGGGCCAAGTGCGCATCCCCGCTGCGCCTTGCATGAGCGGCTCGATGATGATCGCCGCCACGCGTCGCACAGTCTCATCATCCAGGGCTTTCAACGCGGCGAGATCGGGCACGCGCTGCACGCTGTAGCCGTAGTGGTTCGCGCTGCCTTTGAACAAAGAGATGCCGCCCAAACTGGCCGCGCCGAGGGTATCGCCATGATAAGCCTGATCAAAGCCGATGATGAGATCGCGCTCGGGCCTGCCGTTCTGGCTCCAGTATTGCAAGGCCATGCGGATCGCGGCTTCGATAGCCGTGGAGCCGTTGTCGGAATAGAAGACCTTCGTCAAGGTGTCCACTGGCCAGAGCTTCACCAGTTCATGGGCAAGCTGGGCCGCAGGCGGGTTCGTGAAGCCGAGGAAGGACGTATGCGCCACGCGGTCGAGTTGCGCCTTGATCGCCGCATTAATCTTCGGATGCGCGTGCCCGTGGATGTTCGTCCAGATGGAGGCATTGCCGTCCAGATAGGCCGCGCCGTGCTGGTCATAGAGATAACAACCCCGGCCTTCCACGAGCATCAGTGGCTCATGCTCCGGCGCGAGCCAGTCCTGCATCGGCGTGAAGGGATGCCAGACGTGAAGCTTGTCTTGGGTGATGAGGTCGGCGTAATCCAAGGGCGGGGGAAGGTTTCAGGTTTCAGTGTTCAGGTTTCAGCAATACAGATGCGCACGCCTCATTCCTAGCTGAACACTGAACACTGAACACTGAAACCTTCTGACATTCCTTTCCTCTCAACTTAATGAGCTGCCTGAACTCTCGGCAGCCGCAGTTAAATCCCTTTCCAAAGAAGGCTTCAATACGGTGGGTGAAGTGTTGTTCTACACGCCGTTTCGTCATGAGGACCGACGTCGCATGGAGTTCAAAGGATTCTCTCCGAGCGAGACGCCCGTCTGCCATCATGTGCGAGTGCTCAACACGCGCGTGCTCCGTTTTGGAGGTCGCGGCGGTGTCTTTGAAGCGACCGTGGAAGGCGCAACGGAGAATCCCATGCATCAACAGCTCACGCTGCGCTGGTTTAACATGGCCTTCATGCAGCGCGCTCTGGCAGTGGACATGGAGCTGATCGTTTACGGCAAGATCAAGGAGAGCAAGACGCGGCTGCTCATGGATCATCCCGAATACGAGATCGTGCGCGGCGATGATGACGATGGCACCGCGAGCATCCACACGGGCCGCATCGTGCCGGTTTATCGGCTGCGTGGCGGCATGAAGCAGAAGGCGCTGCGCGTGGCGGCTTGGTGGGTTTGCCAGAAATTGGACGTAAAGAGTGTCGGTGATCTACTGCCCGCGCCGAAAGCGGAGGGGGAGTTCGCAGGCATGAGCCGGGGTCGCGCTTGTGTGACCCTGCACTATCCCGCAGAGCAGGTGGACTTGGATCAGGCGAAGCGCTATCTCGCGCTGGAGGAGTTCTATTTACTGCAACTGCGGATCGTCCGCCGACGCAATGTCTTCCGGTCCGCGACGGGTTGGAGTCAGCAAACGAGCGGCGCTCTGGCTTCCGCGTTCATCGCCAGTCTGCCCTTTGAACTGACCAACGCGCAGCAGCGTTGCCTGCGAGAGATTCAGGACGACATGAGTGCTCCGCAGCCCATGAACCGACTGCTCCACGGCGATGTCGGCAGCGGCAAAACAGTGGTCGCTTTAGCGGCCATGTTGCAAGCCGTGGAGGCTGGGCAACAAGCCGCGCTTATGGCTCCGACACAGATCCTCGCGGAGCAGCATTACCTGAATGCGAAACGTTGGCTAGAGCCGCTCGGGCTGCGCGTGGCCTTGAAAACCGGAGAGCGCACGGAGCAGACGGAGGACGCAGGATTGTTTGCTGAGGGGAGCGCGCGCGTCCCGCGTGCCGTTTTAGGCGTCCCGCCGAAAACATCCGCCAGCGGGATGAACGAACCTATTTACCAAAGACGCCGCCTGCCCCACTTCGAGCGACCATGGGCCAAATACATGGTCAGCTTCTCAACTCGCGAACGGCATCCTCTTTCGCCAGAGGAAAGAACCCAAGTGCTCGATGCCGTGCGCTACTTCCACGGGGTGCGTTATAACATCATCGCCGCGTGCGTGATGCCGGATCATGTTCATCTGCTGCTGGAACCGCTGCCGATGAGTTGGGATGAAGAGGGGAACGCCACATTCTGGACGTTGGGAAAGATCATGCATTCGCTGAAGTCCTATAGTGCGCATGAGATCGCAAAGGCACGCGGTGTTGAGAGCATGGTCTGGGAAAAGGAATGCTTTGATCGGATGATTCGTTCGGAGTCTGATTTGCAGGAGAAGTTTCAGTATATTTTGGGGAACCCTCGGGAATCGGGAGTGGTGGGTGAAGGCGAGAGTTATGAGTGGGTTTGGACACCGGAGGATGCTCCGCGAGACGCAGAGCACGGCACGCGGGACGCGCGCTCTCCCCTTTCATCTGCGAGAGCGGAGGTCATAGATTCTTTGAGTAATGAGCCCCATCTCTACATCGGAACCCATGCCTTGCTTTATGACGCCGCGACCATCCCGCGCTTGGGATTGGTGGTCATTGATGAGCAGCATAAATTCGGGGTGGCTCAACGCGCACGCCTGATCCAGCGCGGCACGATGCCGGACGTTCTCGTGATGACCGCGACGCCCATTCCGCGCACCTTGACGCTGACAGTTTACGGAGATCTGGATGTGTCCACGATTGATCAGCGACCCAAGGAACGCGGTAAGATCATCACCGCCATCCGCACGCCGAAGAAGCTGAAGGACGTGACGAAGTTCGTCCTGACCCAGCTCGCGGAAGGCCGACAATGCTACATCGTTTACCCCTTGATTGATGAATCTGAAAAGCTGGATGCCGGCGCGGCCACAGCGGGGTTGAAGGAGTGGACACAACTCCTCGCGCCTCATGCCGTCGGCTTGCTGCATGGTCGGATGGATGGGGCCATGAAGGACGCGATCATGCGCCAGTTCCGTGCAGGAGAAATCAAAGCGCTCGTCAGCACCACCGTGATCGAGGTCGGCGTGGATGTGCCGAATGCGACCGTGATGCTCATCTACAATGCGGAACGCTTTGGCCTCGCGCAGCTTCATCAGTTGCGCGGTCGCATTGGGCGTGGTCAGCACACGTCCTACTGCGTGCTCTTCATTGCGGAGAAAGACGTGGAAGCGAAGGAGCGGCTGCACATTCTGGAGGAGACGGATGACGGCTTCCTCATCGCGGAGGAAGACCTGAAACGGCGCGGTCCCGGTGATGTGCTGGGCGCAGCGCAGAGTGGCCAGGCTCCGTTGAAGTTCGGGGATATGCTTGGTGATACGAGATTGGTCACGTTGGCCCGAAGGCTCGCGGAACGGACCTTGGAAGATGATCCCGATCTCATCAAGCCGCCGCATTTTCCATTGCGCGCCTTCGCGCACCCAATACTGGCGCTTGGTCGGGCCGGTGCGGGTGCC
>JANYJH010000225.1 GCA_025361865.1 Phragmitibacter sp. | reverse complement strand
GAAGACGTTTGCGAAGGCAGGCTGCTGACAAGGGTAAAGGCTGCGAGGATGAAGGCAGCAAGTCGGGTTCTCATGGGCGGGGAGAGGGATAAGGTTTAAGGGATAAGGGCCTAGAGCTGACCGTTATTTGGCCGTTGCGGGTGCGGGTTCCTTCTTCCAGATAAACATGACTTCATCTTTCGGAATGGGCGGGTGCTCCTTCGCCCATTGTTGTTGAGCGATGCGCTTCTGTTCTCGTTCAAGGAAGGTTTGTTGGAGCTTGGCGCGGTTCGCATCATAGTAGGCGTGTAAGGCATCAAGCGCGGCGAGGGTTTCGTTGTCCGCTTCAGTGAAGGTGTCATCAGCAGGGACAAGATAGACGGAAAGGTCGCTGGGGAACTCGCTAAGTGCAGGAACGTGATACAGGCTGCCAGCCTGTGGGTTCTGTGACTGAACTGGCGGGCCTGCCTGTCTCACTGGCTGCGACTGAACAGGCAGGCTGCCTGTATCACGTTCTTCACCATGTTCCTTTCGGGTGGCATTGCCGACGGCGAGGAAGGACGAATACACCGTGTCTGCGGAATCAAACGTGCCGAGACCCGCAACGAGATTGAAGTCGATGTTACTGTAAGCCACATGACGTTTACCCCCATTGGGACTGTTCCAGTGAATCTCGGTGACTTCATGATCAAAGACCGTGGCACCGATGCTCAACTGGCCGTGCGCTTTCCCTTTGCGAGAATCTACAAGCGCTTGTTCCTCTGTGGTCAAAGGACGGGCCTCAGTCGCAGGCACCCTGGACATCTGCGGCGGAGTGATGCGGTTGTAGGTGGTCTTATAGCCCTCATGTTGAACAACGCGCTGTTCGAGGATTCGATAAGTCCCCGCTAGGGGCTGCGGCGTGGGGTCGATGGGATTACTTGTTGGCTCAACTGCTTGAAGAGCCAAGAAACTGATAGACCAATAGAGGAGGGTTTGTAGAAGTTTCATAAACATCTAGGCATTCATATCTTTGCAGTCATGATTTTAATGCTTCGGATTATGGCTGGTTCAAAAGAATGAGCAAGAAAAAGCGCATCATACCTCGCTTACTTTCCAGGCAGAATCGCCAACATCTTTCGGGTGAAGCGTCTTCCCCACCAACAGCTCGGCAGCAATGTCTGCCGTAGGCGTCTGGAATTGGGTCTGACACAAGAGCAACTCGCAGAACAGGCTGAAATCAGTCGTCGTTACCTGCAACAAATCGAAGCGGGTGAGATGAATCCCACCATCAATATCGTGACGCGCATTCGCGTGGCCTTGCGCTGTTCCTGGGACCAAATCTGCGAGAAGATCTAAGAAGGCTCATCGCAATAAACCCTGTTCAAACTAGGGGTGGAGATGTCCTTGGGTGAGTTTGCATTGGAGAAAGACAATTCACTTCGGGAGCAGTCCCTGAAGCAGTCCGGCTCCAGCTTCGACGCCTTTTTGCAGGACATCGGTTCCGGTTTTGATGATTTCTTTGCTGGCTTCGGTCGCGGCTTTACCGGGAGTTCCGGTGGTGTTGCCGAGAATCTCTACGCCTTTCGTGGCGAGGCCGAGCGGGGCGTCGATGAGGGCTTTGCCAGCGGCAGCGAGGAGTCGGTTGCTGAGGTCTTCGCGGGGGTCATCCATCGTGCCGGTCAGATGAACGGTGGTCCAAACGAAGCTGGGGGCGCTGGAGCGGGTTTCGGTGAAGACTTGGCCTTGCGCGCCGGGAATCCAGCGGAGGGTTTCTGGCAGGACGCCGACGAAGAGGGTGCCATTGACGTTGAGTCCGTCGAGGGTCAGCTCGCCTTCGATGCGCATGAGGCCGTTGGATTGAAGCAGGAGGTTCGTGATCTTGGTGGTCTCACCCTGCCTTTGAACGTCTCCGGTGGCGGTGTCCAAAACGACGCGACGGAAGCGCTCCGTGCGGGTGAAATCTGCGATGCGATCCAGCACGGGGAAGTTCTGCACGATGCCGCTTTTCACGGCGACCTTGGACTTCAAAAGCAAGGGGGCTGGGGCTTGAGAGGAGGCTTCGTAATCGCCTTCCAACACGCCTGCGATCCGCTCCCGCCAACCAGTGCCCAGCAGATGACGGAGATCGAGATTGGAGTAATGGCCGCTGAAGCTCCAGCTCTTCGCGTGGTCAAAGGGCAGATCACCGCGAGCGGTGACTTCGCTGTCACCGATCCAGCGCGCGGAGAGGTCGTTGAGGGCCAGGAGTTTCGCATCCAGTCGGGCGCTGGTGCTGGTGATGCGGAAGGGCTCTTCCACGCCTGTGAGGATAAGTTTCCCGTCTGTGCCACGAAGGAGCCACGCGCCGTTATCAGAGGCGGGTTTGGCGTTGAGTTTAAGTCCGGTGACGCGCACGCCAG
>JANYJH010000180.1 GCA_025361865.1 Phragmitibacter sp. | reverse complement strand
ATGACGTTTTCCTTGAAGCCTCGGAGCATGTCGGCCTTGCCCAATGTGGCGGCTTCGGTAAGAACACGGGTGGTGTCCTGGAAGCTGGCGGCAGAGATGAAGCTGTCGGTTTCAAGGGAAGCCTTGGTGATGCCGAGGAGGACTGGCTCTGCCGTGGCGGGCTTACCGCCTTCTTCGACGACGCGGGCGTTTTCACGCTCGAACTCTAGGCGGTCCACCTGATCTCCCCAGAGGAAGTTCGTATCCGCAGGCTCGCTGATCTTCACCTTGCGGAGCATCTGACGGATGATGATTTCGACGTGCTTGTCGTTAATTTCCACGCCTTGAGCGCGGTAAACTTCCTGCACTTCGTTCACCAAGTGTTCCTGCAAGGCCTGAGGTCCAAGAATGTCGAGGATTTCATGCGGCACGACGGGGCCGTCCGTGAGCTGATCGCCCTTGCTGACGATGTCGCCATTGAAGACCAGGATGTGCTTGCTGCGCTGGATAAGATGCTCTTCCTGAGAGCCGGTCTTCTCGTCGGTGACGATGACCTTGCGCTTCCCACGAACGAGACCGCCGATCTGAACGACACCGTCAATCTTCGCGATTTCACAGGCATCCTTCGGCTTACGTGCTTCAAACAACTCCGCAATACGAGGAAGACCACCGGTGATGTCCTTCGTCTTATTCGCCTTACGAGGAGTCTTCGCCAGTGTCATACCAGCTTCCACTTTCTCGTTGTTCTTCACGCTCAAGTGAGCGCCAGCAGGAATGGTGTAGCTCGCGAGGATTTCATGCGTCTTCGGATCGGTAATGACGATCTGAGGATGGAGATCTTCTTTGTGCTCGATGACGACGGTTTCTTCATTGCCCGTGGCCTGGTTCACTTCCTTCGTGATGGTGACGCCACCGATCATGTCACGGAATTCGAGCTTGCCGGCCTTCTCGGTGATAATCGGCACGTTGTAAGGGTCCCATGTGACGACGGTCTCCGCTTTCTTCACCTTCGCGCCATCAGGCTTGGAGATGATAGCGCCGAGCACGATCTTATGAGACTCAAGCTCGCGGCCTGTTTCATCATGGATGCTGATGGTTCCATTCTTGTGCATGGAGACCCAGTTGCTATCAATGGTCGCAACGACACGGATGTCGTTGTAGCGGATGGTTCCGGCGTTCTTGGTGACGATGATCGGTTGCTTGAAAGCACCCGTGGCCACCCCACCGACGTGGAACGTTCTCATGGTGAGCTGCGTTCCGGGTTCGCCGATGGACTGCGCGGCGACAATGCCGACGGCCTGACCGATCTTCACCGGGGCTTGCGTGGCTAGGCTGAGGCCGTAGCACTTCGCGCAGCAGCCGCGCTTGCTTTCGCAAGTGAGCACGGAGCGGATCTTTAGCTTCTCAACGCCGATCTTCACGAGCTTGTCAGAGATCTTCTCATCCACGAGCTGGTTGACCTTGATGACGTAGTTCTTCTTATCGAGCGGATCATGGATGGACTCGCAGGAGGTGCGGCCATAGATGCGGGTCTTGAGATCAACGATCTCGTCATCGCCCTGGAAGATGGCTCCCAGCGTGATGCCATTGACCGTGCCGCAATCATCTTCCGTGACGATCACATCCTGAGCCACGTCCACGAGCTTACGGGTCATGTAGCCGGAGTCAGCCGTCTTCAAAGCGGTATCCGACAAGCCCTTACGAGCACCGTGAGTGGAGATGAAATACTCCAATACGGTGAGGCCTTCACGGAAGTTCGAGGTGATCGGACGTTCGATGATTTCACCGGAGGGCTTGGCCATCAGACCGCGCATCCCAGCGAGCTGCTTGATCTGCGTCTGGTTACCACGGGCACCAGACGTGACCATGATGTAGAGCGGATTGTGCAGCTTTTTGCCGTCATTGTATTCCAGCGTGCGGAACACTTCCTTCGTGACTTCATCACCAGCGCCCGTCCAGATGTCGATGACTTTCTGGTAACGTTCGCCGTTCGTGATGATACCGCGACGGTATTGCTTCTCCACGATTTCAACTTCAGCGCGGGCTTTCTCCAACGCCAACTTCTTGGCCGGAGGAATCATCATGTCGGTGATCCCAATGGAACAACCGGAGCGCATGGCTTCCTTGAAACCGAGCATCTTCAGACGGTCCAAAGCGAGCACGGTTTCTTTTTGACCCGAGGTCTGGAAGCAGCGCCAGATGATGTCTGACATCTGCTTCTTACCGACGACGTTATTGTAGAAGCCGAGTTCGATAGGCCAGATTTCATTGAAGCGCACGCGACCAGGAGTGGTCTCAATAACGGGCTTCGTCGGATCACCAAAGATGCGGCCCTTAGTCTTGTAGTCCGGGTTGCGATAAATGATCTTCTGGTTCAATTCTACGCCGCCTTCGCTGACCGCGAATTCGACTTCTGAAGGGTCATTGAAGAGCGGCATACGCGGCGCTTCCTTCTTGCGCTTGGCCTCGTCCTGTCCGGGGATTTCACGGAAGTAGGTTAGGGCAAAACAGCCGAGAGGAATGTCCTGCGAAGGCGTGTTCACGGGCTTACCGCTGGCTGGGGAGAACAGATTGTTCGGAGCCAACATCATGAGGCGCGCTTCCATCTGTGCTTCCACAGAGAGAGGGACGTGAACGGCCATCTGGTCACCGTCGAAGTCGGCGTTGTAAGCCGTGCAAACGAGGGGGTGAACGCGGATGGCTTCACCTTCGATGAGCTTCGGTTCAAAGGCCTGGATGGAGAGGCGGTGCAGAGTAGGCGCACGATTGAGGAGCACTGGGTGGCCCTTGGTGACTTCATCAAGAATGTCCCACACTTCTGGCGTGCGGCGCTCGATCATCTTCTTCGCGCTGCGCACGGTGTGAACGAGACCGAGCTCCTTCAGACGACGGATGATGAACGGCTCGAACAGGACGAGCGCCATCTTCTTCGGCAGACCGCATTGACCCAAGGTCAAATCAGGGCCGATGACGATGACGGAACGACCAGAGTAATCCACGCGCTTGCCGAGCAAGTTCTGACGGAAACGGCCGGACTTGCCCTTGAGCATGTCGCTCATGGACTTCAGCGGACGATTGCCAGCACCGGTAACGGCGCGACCATGACGACCGTTGTCGAAGAGGGCATCCACAGCTTCCTGCAACATGCGCTTTTCGTTACGGATGATGACATCCGGCGTCTTGAGCGAGAGGAGGTTCTTGAGACGGTTGTTCCGGTTGATGACGCGACGATACAAGTCATTCAAGTCGGAGGTCGCAAAGCGGCCACCTTCAAGCGGAACGAGCGGGCGCAGGTCTGGAGGAATCACCGGCAGCACTTCCAAGACCATGTATTCAGGGCGGGTGTGCGAGGAAGCAAAGCCTTGGCAGAGCTTGAGGCGCTTGGCGATCTTCTTGCGAAGCTGCTTCGAGCGGGTCTTGGTCATCGCCACTTCCAGATCCTTCACCATGTCAGCGAGGTTGGCTTGCGCAAGAATATCACGGATAGCTTCAGCGCCCATTCCGACGCGGAAGGCACCTTCACCATACTGATCTTCCGCTTCGCGAAGCTCGGTCTCCGTGAGGAGCTGGCCGCGTTGCAGAGGCGTATTGCTGGGATCAACCACGATATGATCTTCATAGTAGATCACGCGCTCAAGGGAGCGGGCGGTGATGTCCAGCATGAGGCCGATACGGCTCGGCATACATTTGTAGAACCAGATGTGCGTTACAGGCACGGCCAGTTCGATGTGACCCATGCGTTCACGGCGCACGCGGCTGAGCGTGACTTCCACGCCGCAACGGTCACAAATGACGCCCTTGTGCTTGATACGCTTGTATTTTCCACAAGCACACTCCCAGTCACGGGTGGGTCCGAAAATACGCTCACAGAACAGACCGCCCTTTTCAGGCTTGAAGGTCCGGTAATTGATCGTTTCGGGATTCTTCACCTCGCCGTTGCTCCACGAGCGGATGCGCTCGGGGGCTGCTACGGAGATGGCGACTTGGTCGAACCCGCTCGTGCGGTGGGCTTCCCCGAAGATTTCCTTGAGATTGCTGTCGAAGCTCATGGTGTGATAAGTATAGGTTTCTTCGTTGATGGGTTAGGCGCCAAGTGCAGTCGGGAACAAACCGATGTCATCCTGGTTGCTGTTGCGGCTGGAAACTTTGACATCGAGGCCAAGGCTTTGCATTTCTTTGATGAGAACGTTGAAGGATTCCGGCGTGCCGGCTTCCAGTGAGTTGTCACCTTTGACGATGCTTTCGTAAATGCGGGTGCGTCCTTGCACGTCGTCAGACTTCACGGTGAGAAGTTCCTGCAACGTGTAAGCGGCACCGTAGGCCTCAAGAGCCCACACTTCCATTTCACCGAAGCGCTGGCCACCGTATTGGGCTTTACCACCCAACGGCTGCTGCGTTACGAGTGAATAAGGTCCAACGGCACGGGCGTGAATCTTGTCCGCCACAAGGTGTCCGAGCTTCAACATGTAGATGTATCCGACAACAACTTCTTGAGAGAACTGCTCTCCGGTGCGGCCATCATACAGCCAGCTCTTCCCGTTGAGACCGATCCATTCAAAGCCCTTCTTGGCCTTCGCTTCCTTGAGATATTCCATGATCTTAGATTCTGGAATACCATCGAAAACAGGCGAAGCGACCGTGAAGCCGAGCGCTTTGGCGGCAACGCCAAGGTGGGTTTCCAAAACCTGACCGACGTTCATACGGCTTGGAACGCCCAGAGGGTTCAAGCAGATGTCCACTGGTGTGCCATCTTCGAGGAACGGCATGTCTTCTTCGGGAACAATCGTCGCGACAACGCCCTTATTTCCGTGACGTCCCGCCATCTTATCACCGACGCTTAGCTTGCGCTTGCTGGCGATGAACACCCGAACCTGCTTGATGACGCCACTTTCGAGCTCGTCGCCTGTTTCCAAGCGGTCAAGACCACGTTCGCGATCCATGTCAGCCTCACCAAACTTCGCTTCAAAAGTAGCGACGATGTCCATGATCTTCTGACGGATCGGGCTTTCGTCGATTTCGATCGAGTCATAGCTCTCAGCCAGTTTACGGAGGAGCGTCTTGGTGATCTTCTTGTTCGCGCCGATGATGATTTCACCGGTCTGACCGTTCACAATATCAAGAGGCACTTTCTCGTTGAGGAGCACTTCAGACAATTTCTCGGTCAACTGCTCCGTGAGCTGCTCGACCTTGTTTTTATGATCATCCGTGATCGCCTTGATCTGCTTCTTCTGTTCACCGGGGGAGAGGCGTTCTTTGTCTGATCCATTGCGGGATGAGACGCGGACATCCATCACGATCCCTGTGCAACCCGAAGGCACGCGCAGAGAAGTGTCCTTAACGTCAGCGGCCTTTTCACCGAAGATCGCGCGAAGGAGACGCTCTTCAGGAGCAAGTTCGGTTTCGCTCTTCGGAGTGATCTTGCCGACCAAGATGTCACCAGGCTTCACTTCTGCGCCGATACGGACTACGCCGTCAGCACCGAGGTTGCGCAAGGCTTCATCACCGACGTTCGGAATATCCCGCGTGATTTCTTCTGGTCCGAGCTTCGTGTCACGAGCGCCGACTTCAAAGTCTTCGATGTGAATGGAAGTGTAGATGTCTTCCTTAGAAATGCGGCGTGAGATCACGATGGCATCTTCAAAGTTGTATCCATTCCAAGGCATGAACGCTACCAGCATGTTACGACCCAGAGCCAACTCTCCGCCGTCGGTGCAAGGACCGTCTGCGAGCACTTCACCCTTCTTCACTTTCTGACCGCGCTGCACGAGGGAGCGCTGGTTGATGCAGGTTCCGGCGTTGGAACGCATGAACTTGCGGAGTTCGTAAAAGTAAACGCCTTTATCAACGTCAGTCACGACTTTGCGCGGCTCCGTAGCGAAGACTTTCTCGCTGATCGGAAGCTGGCCGTCCTTGGTGACGATGATGTAGTCCGCCGTGGCGCAAGCCACAATGCCAGCCGAGTCAGAGATGACGACCGCTTTGGAATCGCGCGCCGCCTTGCCTTCCATGCCGGTGCCGATGAGCGGCGCTTCGGCTTGAAGAAGAGGCACACCCTGACGTTGCATGTTCGAGCCCATCAGAGCGCGGTTCGCATCATCATGTTCAAGGAACGGGATCAAGCTCGCCGCGACCGAAACAAGCTGCTTCGGTGAAACGTCCATGAGCGTGGCCTTGGAAGGCTCCACTTCGAGGAACTCACCGCGATAACGCACAGTGACTTTCTCATTGAGGAACTTGCCCTTGTCATCAATCAGGTTATTCGCCTGAGCAATGGTGTGATTCTCTTCCTGATCCGCCGTGAAGTATTCGACAGCGTCAGAGACGATGCCGTTGGTCACCTTGCGATAAGGAGTTTCGATGAACCCAAATTCGTTAATGCACGAATAGGAGCTCAGCGAGTTGATCAAACCGATGTTCGGTCCTTCCGGCGTTTCAATTGGGCAGATACGTCCGTAGTGCGAATTGTGAACGTCGCGCACTTCGAAGCCAGCACGGTCACGATTCAGACCACCAGGCCCGAGAGCTGACAAGCGGCGCTTGTGAGTGAGCTCAGAGAGAGGATTGATCTGATCCATGAACTGGCTCAACTGGGAGCGACCAAAGAAGTCACGCACCACCGCGCTTAGCGCCTTGGGGTTGATCAACTTCTGAGGCGTCATGGTGTCGATGTTCACATCGAACAAGGTCATACGCTCTTTCACCAGACGCTCCGTGCGGCTCAAGCCGACGCGGCACTGATTGGCCAGAAGTTCACCCACGGCCCGCACACGACGGCTACCAAGGTGATCAATATCATCCAGCACACCTTCACCAGCGCGCAGACGGAAGAGGTAGCGCATGGCGGCCACCACATCATCAGACATGAGCACGCGGGCGTCCTCAGGAACTTGAATGTTCAGCTTCTGGTTGATCTTATAGCGACCCACACGGGTAAGGTCATAGCGCTTAGGATCGAAGAAGAGACGCTTCACCAGCGCCTTCGCATTCGGGATCGTCGGTGGATCTCCAGGACGGAGACGACGATAAATTTCCTTCAAAGCCTCATCTTCATCGCGGGCCGGATCTTTGCGCAGGGAAGCGATCAGAAGATCGTCCTGAGTGGCGGAAACGACGCGGATGTTCTTGTGACCGAGCTGGATGATCTGGCGGATGACGCCAATGGTCAGCGGCTCATAAGCACGGGCGACGATGAGTTCACCATCAAGGATGTCGTTGAAGAGCACCTTGGTCGCGAGTTCGTCCTCGGCCATGTTTTCCTTCAGCTTCATCTCTTCAATTGGGTAGAAGAGTTTAAGAATGTCCTCATCCTTCGGATAGCCGATGACGCGCAGCAAAGTGGTCGCAAGGAACTTACGGCGACGACGACGACGATCCAGGTAAACGTAAAGGAGATCGTTCGTATCGAACTGAACTTCCAACCAGGTGCCCCGGTCAGGAATGATACGGAAGCCATAGAGCCAGCGACCATTCAAGTGCATCGAGGTCTCGAAGCAAATACCAGGGGAACGGTGAAGCTGGCTGACCACCACACGCTCAGCGCCGTTGATGACGAATGTTCCGCGCGTGGTCATCATGGGCAATTCACCCATGTAAACGCGTTCTTGCTTCGCTCCAGCTTCATCACGCAACTCGTAGGTCACGTAGAGAGGAGCACTAAAGCTTTCCGCCTCACGGATCGCTTGGATCGGAGATAGCTTCGGCTCACCAATTTCATATTGGGAGAAATCGAGCGTCATTTTTCCATCGTAGCTTTCGATGGGGAACACTTCTTTGAAGACAGCCTGAAGGCCCACTTCCTTGCGCTTGCTCGGAACGAGGTCTTTCTGTAAAAACTCTTCGTAAGACTTGAGTTGAATCTCAATCAGATTCGGTGGCTCATGGGGTTCCTTGATCTTGCCAAAATTAATGCGCTGGGACATAGACGAAGAGGCTGAGTGGTTGGCGATGGACGTTGACGCTGCCGGACAGGGGGCCCGACTTGATCAAACCGTCACACAACTGCCGAAAGAGGACTCTTCGGGCAGTTGTGTGAAGGCTAGAGATGAAAAAGCACCGAAGCTGAAAGAACAGCTCGGCACGTAAAATTCTGCAAAGAGGCAACCCCTTCCGCGCCAGTCTGCTCAAGAGGAGCGGAACTGTTTTGAGTGGCGGAAATAGGGGTGGCGGGCATTGCAGATACGAGGATTTTTGAAAAGGCTTCGCCCACCATTCGGAGGGCGAAGCGCATGTTGGGAAATAACCTGAGACTACTTGATCTCGACCTTGGCACCTGCGGCCTCGATCTTTTTCTTGATCTCTTCAGCGACTTCTTTCTTGACGCCTTCGGCAAGCTTCGCTGGGGTCTTCTCAACGAGTGCCTTTGCTTCTGCAAGGCCCAAGCCGGGAACCACCGTGCGGACTTCCTTAATGACGGCGATCTTATTCGGGCCACCTTCAGTAAGGATAACGTCGAATTCGGTCTTCGCTTCAGCAGCAGGAGCAGCAGCAGCTCCACCACCACCAGCGGCAGCAACGGCCACAGGTGCAGCGGCGCTCACGCCCCACTTGGTTTCAAGGGTCTTTACGAGTTCAGCAACTTCAAGGACGGTGAGTCCGCTGAGTTCATCTACGATTTTGTTTAGATCAGCCATATTATTTGAGTGGTATCGCCGTCACCCGAAGCTTCGGATGGTTTGAGATTGTCAGCAGACAGCCCGGCAAGGAACCATTTTTTGTTTTAGCGTTCAGGCGGAATTGCTTCCGCCATCGAATCAAAGGGTTAAAGGGCGAGGATAAATAAACATCCTCGCCACGAAGTTAAGCAGCAGCTTCTGCGGGTGCGGCAGCAGCTTCTGCTGGAGCTCCAGCGGAATCCGCCTTGGCCTGAAGCACGCGGGCGAGGCTCGCGGCTGGCTCGTTGAGAAGGCGGACGAGTTGCTGGGCAGGGGTCTGAAGAAGACCGAGCAAGGTCGCCAGAAGCACTTCGCGGGAAGGCAGGTCAGCGAGAACTTTGATGCCATCAGCATCCAAGAACTTGCCGTCCATGATGCCGCCCTTCATGGCAGGCTTCTTGAACTCGTCAGCAAAGGTCTTCATCACCTTCGCGGCGGCGCAGACATCTTTTTCGCCCGTCACCACTGCCGATTGGCCAGTGAGGATGGAGCTGATTTCTTCAGGGTAACCAGCGCGTTCTGCGGCCTTCTTGACAAAGGTGTTCTTATAAACGTGCAGTTCAGCTTTGGCCTCTTGAAGGCGCTTGCGCAATACTTCAAATTTGTCCACGGTCAGTCCGGTGTAATCAACCACGAACAGGAACGGGGAGGCATTCACCTTTTCAAGCAGGTGATCAATGAGGATGGATTTCTCTTCTTTCATATAGGATTCCTCGTTCGAGTTAGGCTACGGATTTGACATACTTCGACAGATCAATCTTGATCGGCGGAGTCATGGTTGCTGCCAGAGTGATAGAGTGGATGAACTTGCCCTTGGCCGAAGCCGGACGAGCGCGAAGCAGGGTCTCAATGAGAGCCGCGCCGTTTTCAGCCAATTGCTTAGGCTCAAAACCAGCCTTGCCGATAGCGGCAGCGACGTTGCCATTCTTGTCGAGCTTAAAGTCAGCGCGACCAGCCTTGACAGCCTTGACAGCGCCAGCGGTGTCGTCGGTTACGGTGCCCGTCTTGGGGTTTGGCATCAAACCGCGAGGCCCGAGCTGCTTACCCAATTTACGAACTTCCGTCATCGCAGCAGGAGTGGCAATGGCCACGTCAAAGCCGACGAAGCCAGCTTTGACCTTAGCGATGAGGTCTTCAAAGCCGACTTCTTCAGCGCCAGCGGCCCGTGCAGCATCGGCCGCATTGCCCTGGGCAAAAACCACCACTTTCACACTCTTACCAGAGCCGTGAGGAAGAGGGCAGGTGCCACGAACCATCTGGTCAGACTTCTTAGGGTCAACACCGAGACGGAAGGACAAAGCCACAGTCTGGGTGAATTTGGTTGACGGGAGCTTTTTGACGAGCTCGGCAGCCTCTTCCAAAGAGAACTCCTTATCCGCAGGAACCATCTCTGCGCACTTGTTATAGCGTTTGCTTCTGTGTTTCATATTAGGGGTGCAGTGCTAGCGAATCGTTGTGTGGACTCTCCTGCTTCTGGTTTGCAGTTGACTTGAACTGAAATAATTAACCGACGATCTCAATACCCATCTGCCGGGCGGTGCCAGCCATGATGCGTGACGCGCGCTCCATGTCCTGAGTATTCAAGTCAGGCAGCTTGGCCTTCGTGACTTCGAGGAGCTGGGCTTTGGTGATCTTCGCGACCTTGACCTTGTGGGGCTCTTTGGAACCGGAGGCAAGACCCGCGATCTTCTTCAGCATGTTGGAAGCCGGGGGCTGCTTCGTGATGAAGGATGGGTAAAAAAGCTTGTCAGCATGCTCGCAAAATTGGGATTGGCGATCATGGCGTCTGCTCCCAGCGCTTCTCAAGTCGATCCTTAGCTTCACTCAACAGATCAGGACATGCAGAGAGATACCAGTACGTATTTCTAACCTCCAGGTGTCCCAAAAACGCGGAAAGCACCGGTAATCGACGCTCGATATCCTGGCCGTCTCGGTACCAACGCAGCAACGTGGCGATTGCAAAATAATGTCGTAGATCGTGCAAGTGTGGTTTGCGATTGGATTGGCCGCTATGTAGTCCGACTTGCTGCGA
>JANYJH010000165.1 GCA_025361865.1 Phragmitibacter sp. | reverse complement strand
AGAGGGAAAGGGTGTCAGTCGGCATGTTATTGGATTGCGATATAAACTCCCTCAAACTCCACGCAGACTTGGCCTGCGTGTTCGATGCTGACGGCGAGAGTGATGCGCGCTTTGCCTTGTTCTGTGAACTTCGCTTTGAACTCGGCAACCGTGGATTCATCAGGCCGTTGGCAGATGGCCCGGATCATTCCGCGCACCGGATGAAGGTAGCTGATGGAGCTTTTTCGCACGACGATGTGGGCCTTGCGATCTCCGAGCTCCAGCCAGAGCAAGCCATACCCAGCGAGCGTGGCGATGGCGCTAAGACTACCACCGAACGCGGTGCCGAGATGATTATGATTTGCACCCAATGGCGCGGTCAGCACCAGCCGACCCTGATCATAACTTTCCACCTGAACGCCCATTGCTCGGGTCAGCGGGATTTGCTCATGGAGGAAGACTTCGGTCTCGCGAAGCAGGTCTGTGCGACTCATTAAAATAAGCTACTTGCTCTTAGCGGTAAACGTCACCGCGATGACGCACTCGGTTGATACGGACGATGCGAATTTCGTCAGCAATTTCGTAGATAATACGATGGTCACCCACACGAATTCGCCAGTCGTTCTCAGTCCCCACGAGCTTTCGACTTCCAGTGGGTCGAGGGTTTTTCGCGAGCGTAAGGATCGCGGCCACAGCACGCTCGCGAATCTCTGACGAGAGCCTTTTCAAGTCCTTCTCCGCAGCACGCTCAACGAGGACCTGATACATGACTATTTTCCAGCGAGGTTAGCGAGGACAGCCTCCAGTGGGCGGTATTGAAGTGTCTTGCGCCGAGCTTTTTTCAGCCACGCCACATCATCTGCATCTTCCAGTCTCTCCATGATTTCAGCGTAAGCCTTGATGGGAAGGATGACGGAGACAGGCTTGCCCTTTCTGGTGATGATTTCGGGTTCAGCGAAGGCAGTCTTCATGGGGCATGAATACTCCATTTCAGAAGTTGTGTAAACCTTCGCCTTCCAAAACACTGACAGACTGGCACAAGAACGAAATCGGTTGCCAACCCGCCCCGCCAAGATAACCCATCTTCTTGACTATGATCATCTCTCCCAAAATTCGCGGATTCATCTGCACCACCGCTCATCCAGAAGGCTGCGCCAAGCACGTTGCTGACCAAATTGCCGTCGTGAAAAGTCGCGGCCCCATCGCCAACGGCCCGAAGAAGGTGCTCGTGATTGGTTCCTCCACGGGCTACGGTCTCTCTTCCCGCATCGCGGCTGCGTTTGGTTCCAATGCCGCCACCATCGGCGTGTTCTTTGAGCGTCCGGCTGAGGCGGAGCGTTGTGCGACGGCGGGTTGGTATAACACTGCCGCCTTTGAAAAAGAGGCGAAGGCCGCTGGCCTCTACGCTCGCTCTTTTAATGGTGACGCCTTTTCTGATCCGATCAAAGCAGAAGTCATCGCGGCGATCAAGGCCGATCTCGGTCAGGTAGACTTGGTTATCTACAGCCTCGCGTCACCGCGTCGCACGCAACCGAAGACGGGCGAAGTCTTCAAGTCCGTGCTCAAGCCCATCGGCGAAGTTTACACGAACAAGAACCTGAATACGACCACGGGCGTCGTGAATGAAATTTCCATCGAGCCTGCGGAAGGCGATGACGTTGCGCAAACCGTCGCTGTCATGGGCGGTGAAGATTGGGAGATGTGGACAGATGCCCTGCTCGCTGCGGGCGTTCTCGCAGAAGGCGTGCAGACCGTTTCCTATTCCTACATCGGGCCTGAAGTCACTTGGCCGATCTATAAGAAAGGCACCATCGGGATCGCCAAAGAAGATCTGGAGCGCGTGCAGCAGGCGCTTGATAAGAAACTCGCTCCCCTGAAGGGCAAGGCTTGGGTCTCGGTGAATAAGGCCCTCGTTACACAAGCCAGCTCCGCCATACCTGTCGTCCCGCTTTACATCTCGCTGCTCTACAAAGTGATGAAGGCAGAAGGCACGCATGAAGACACCATCGAGCAGATGGATCGCCTCTTCCGTGAGCGTCTTTTCAATGGCAAGCCTCAGCCTGATGAAGCCGGTCGTATCCGTGTGGATGACTGGGAAATGACGCCCGCCGTGCAGGCGCTGGTTGGCCAACGATGGACCGAAGTGAGCACGGAGAACCTGAATCAGCTCGGTGACTTTGAAGGCTATCAGTCCAGCTTCCTCCGTCTCTTCGGCTTCGGTTTGGAAGGCGTGGATTACGCTGCGGAAACTGATCCCAATGTGCGCGTGCCTTCCTTGAGCTGAGACGCTGTCGAGCTAGAGCCTTTCCTGGATGAGCTTCTTGGCGAATCCAGGTCCAGAGCCTGTTTCCTCGTGCATGAAATAGACAAAGGTTTCCGGCCAGACCTTGCGCTGCTTGCGGAGATAGGTCGCCCATTCAGTGAGGTCAGCCGTCTTGTAGTCACCGCCGCGTAAGCGCAGGTAACCGAAGTCCGCCGTGGTGACGCGAGGCGTCTTCAGGTCTTCGGTGTCCGCAATGCAGAGCGCTGTGTTAGCCTCTTTAAGCGCGCCGTAGATTTCATCATCGAACCACGAGTCATGACGGAATTCAAACGCCGCCCGGAGACCGCGTGGCATCACGGTAAGAAACTCGCGCAAGATCCCCACGTCTTTTTTGAAGAAGGGCGGCAACTGGAACAGGATCGGTCCCAGTTTTTTGCCAAGCCCGACCACTGAATCATGGAACGTGATCAGCTTCTCCTGGCAGTCACGCAACTTGGCGAAGTGAGTCACAGTCTGTGGCGCCTTCAAGCTGAAGCAAAAATCATCTGGCGTGGAATCGAGCCAGCGAGCAATCGTCTTCTCACTTGGAAGGCTGCGGAACGTGTAGTTAATCTCCGTCGTCGAAAACTGCTCCGCGTAGTAGCTAAGCATCTTGGCCGTGGAAAGGGTGGCCTGATAAAACTTACCTTTCCATTCAGGATATTGAAAGCCAGAGGTGCCGGTCCAGAGTTTCATGATCGCACTTAAACAGGCGGTGGCGTGACCTCAACTGGCAACCCAAGAAATTGACCGTAGCGCGCTGCGGCTTCGATGACGGACTGCTTCTCGGCATCATTAAACGGCTTGAAACCTATCGCCGTGATGACCACAGACTTCTTCTTCAAGACACGCTTCCAAGTGCCGACGACAAGGCCATTCATGACGATGGTAGGAAGGAACAAACCGTTGCCACCAGGAACGATCTTCTCTGCGTGCTGGGTTTCCAATACCGCGCTGCGATCTTTATACCCGAGCAGATACTCATCAAAGCCGGGCAGCAGATAGGTCGCTTTGGCTTCATCAGCAGGCATGACCGTTTCTGCGGACATCCAGAAGTCAGCGTCGCCCACTTTCTCTTTGTGCAGATGTGATGAGGCGGCTTCGAGCCCTGCTCGGGCATCGGTGATTTTCAATCCCGACCAGCCAGCGAAATCCGACAGCATCGCGGGCCCGTGGCTGGTGAAATAACGGCGAGTGAGTTCAGCCAAGGCCCCTTCGCGATCAAGCTTCTTGGCTGGCGGCACCCATTCTTCCAACAGCGCAAAGGTGTGCGATTTCCCTGAGCGGGCGGCAAAGATCAGCACCCCTTCTTGAGCGAGCCGCCAGAGGATGTGATAGCCTCGTTGCTTGATCGTGGAGATGTGATGGGTTTCGAGCAGATTCATCATGGCCTCCCGTGTCAGTTGACGATCTCCCTTCAAAGCGTTGATGATGAGTTTTTCGCACTTGGAGAAGACAGTCGCATCCAGCTCCAGCTCGCGAGCACGAGCGGCTTGGCCAGCGATGGAGCGCGGCGTCAGAAGCTCCAGCATCCAGCGCACTTCGATTGCGGCGACGAAATGTAGCGTCCCACGCATGGGCCAAGTGCGGACAATGCTTCTTTCCTCCACCGCTTTCTCAATGGCTACTTCTGTAGAGCCAGGCAACCGCAAGCCGATGGACCACAGCGCACCGAGATAATCCTGCGCCTGCATCGCGACGAGTGATGTCACCACTTCCACCGGGCTTTGGCAGAGGCTTGCGCTGATGTGTTGCCGCTGTAATCGGCCTTGAGAAACTTCATGAGGACACATCCCGACATTCAGCCGCAGATAAGCGAACGCTGCAAGACGGCTCCCAAGGATTCAGTAAACTGCTTGGTTGTCCGCCCTTGAACTCATCAAAACCCAATCATCTTAACTGCACCTATGGCCATCGAATTAACCAAGCAGGAAATCGCAGATATTCTTCTTTCCCTCCAGAGGTTCTTCAGCGAAGAACTCGAACAGGACCTCAATGAAATGCGAGCGAAATTTGTCCTGAACTACTTCATGCAAGAGATCGCCCCATTCGCTTATACCAAGGGCGTCTCCGACTCAGAAATGTATCTCCGAGGTCGAGTCGAAGACTTGACGGGAACGTGTTTTGAAGGGGGACTCACCTACTGGACGAAGAAAAAGAAGTAGGACGCCATCATGTTGCGATTGGGCATGATTGGTCAATCAACCTCAAGACGAAGAAACTCTCCTGACTTCATGTTCGCCACCGTTTGTTGGATGGAGGCTGCTGCCGCCATAATCCGGCGCAGGTCGTTCGTGCCTAATTCGAGTATGGCGATTTGTCGGCTCGCGAGATTCTGCTGATAGCGAAGGTTTTGATCTGAAGTGATGAAAAGATCGAATTCCTCTTCGGCACGACGGATGAGATCGCCATTAGTGATTCCTCCCCAACCGCGTTTCTGTGCGGTGGTGCACAGGTGATCAGTGAGAAATTTGTGCATAGGCCAAGGCACACACTCATCCAGCAGTATTTTCATGCTGGTGCAAGCAGAGCGGCCTCGGAACGCTCCAGTAACAGACACGCCATTGTCCGGGAAACGGATGGAAAACATTCGAGAAATTCTTCAAGGGAGTAGTTCCTCTCCAAGTAATCGAAAAGCGTCTTCACAGGGACACGCGTTCCCTTGAAAACGGGAGTGCCGCCCAAGATGTCCGAATCCACGGTAATGAGGTCGGGAGAAGTCATGTTACGAGTATAATCGCTTCAGTTCGACAAGCAAATTTCCGAAACACCCGAGTCTATTCCTTCAACTCCGTCTCCGCTTCCTTGAGATCAAGCTCCTTGATCCAGGTATTGCGGTAGCGGACATCGTGGCCTTCGCACTGGAGCTTGAGGCCCTGCGGGGTGTCGGTAATGCCCTTGCCACCGTCGTTCCCACCGTCCACGCCAGAGCGCGCGCCGCCGTGGACTTGGTTGATCGGTTGATTGCTGTGAATTTTTTTACCGTTGAAGTAGATGGTGACGAGGGCCTTCTCCGTGCGTTTCCCGTCTGCAAAACGCGCCGCTCGGAAGACGATGTCATAGGCATTCCATTTGCCGGTGCCGTTGTAAGCATCAAAGGGCGCGGCGGCTTCATTGATCACGGCGGCCATGCCGTGCGCACCCAGATCGCCGTCCTTGATCTGAATCTCATAGCGGTTCTGGAGATAGACGCCGCTGTTCCCGCCGGGCTTCATGCAGACGAACTCGATGTGCAGTCGGAAGTCGCGATAGGGCTTCTTCGTGACGATGTCCGCCGCGCCGTATTTGCCGTTATCCGCCGCGCGGTCATCGGTCATGAGGACGGTGCCTTGATCAATGGAGTCGTCCACGATCTTCCACTTGATGGGCATGGCGGACTGAAAGCCTGGTCCTTCCCAGTAGATCCATTTATCATCCAGCGTTTGTTTGGTGCCATCAATGATGACCTCGGCTCCGGGAAGCGGCTTGGCACCGAGGCCGGTATCGGCTTGAAGTGAGGCAACCGAAGTGGCGAGAAGAACTAGGGGAAGGAAGTAACGGGATGCGATCATGAGAGGAGAATGGAATGCAGTTTTTCAAACGGAAGCTGCCACCGCTTTATCTCACTCCATCAAGAAATGGGAGACGAATCAGATTCAAGGCCTTCATTGTTTCCCCTGCAAGCGTCTGCCAACGACCCGACGTTTCCACCAGCCGCGCAGTCTAAATTGATCAAGCACGGGAAACGCCAGACCCAAGACCTGATGCGTGAACCGCAGCCAGGTATTCGGCGTGCCATAAGCGATGACGTGCTCCACGGGATGGTCTCGCAGCAGGTAGCGCACGCGCTTGAAATGAACGTAGCAGGAGATGGTGATGAGTCGGGCTTGTTCCTTCTCGACAAGAGCCAGAGCCAACTCACACTGCTCCACGGTATCGAAGCCTTTGAGTTCAAGAAGCAAGGCTTCCGGCATCACGCCATCGGCCCTTAGCTGATCACCGTAAAACTCGAGTTCAGACCGCGAGCCCTCTTGATGAAAAGCGGAGGGCACATAGATGACGGAATCAGGAATGGCCTTCTGCAAGGCCGCAGCCAGTCGGCATTGCGCGCGCCAGTCGAACTGCTTCGCTGGTCCTGATCGCGGAAGATGCGGCCCTTGAGTTGGGAGGAAGAGAAGGGCTTTCATCAGGGAACAAAGGTGGGGCACTGTCTGTTAGGCGACTCACCTTGTCAGTGGATGTGCGTTCTGCAAAGTCTCCTTGGTTTGCCTGAAGTGGCACAGGCTTCCAGCCTGTGGGTAGTTCAGGCATCCTGCCTGAATCAATCATGACAACAGCCAGGATGGCTGTTCTACCCACAGGCGAGACGCCTATGCCACGTAGGACGAATCACCGCCGGAGGTAACACACGCAGGATGCCTGTGCCACTTTCAGAAATTGCCAGAGCGTCATCCGTTGCTAGGATGGCCGCATGGAAAAGAACCGACTTGAAGCCTTCAGCGATGGCGTCATCGCCATCATCATCACGATCATGGTGCTGGAGATCAAAGTGCCGCACGGCACGGACTTCGCCGCGCTCAAGCCCATCATTCCGGTGTTCATCAGTTACATCCTGAGCTTCATCTACGTCGGCATCTATTGGAACAATCACCACCACATGTTCCAGCTCACGAAGGAAGTCACGGGCGGTATCTTATGGGCGAATCTCCATCTGCTCTTCTGGCTCTCGCTCCTGCCGTTCTCCGCAGGTTGGGTGGGTGAGAACCATCTCGCGTCTCTGCCCGCCGCAGTGTATGGCGTTGTCCTCCTCATGGCGGCTCTGGCTTACTATGCCTTGGAGCTCGCCATCATCCGGCAACAGGGCACGGACTCCATTCTCCGCGCGGCCATCGGCTCCGACTGGAAGGGCAAGCTCTCGCCGATCTGCTACATCGTGGCCATTCCGATGTCGTTTGTGAGCCCGTGGATCTCCATCGGTCTCTATGTGTTAGTGGCCATGATCTGGTTCATTCCTGATCGCCGCATTGAGCGCGTGCTGATGAGCAAGGAAAAGGAATAAGGTCAGTCCGCTGTCATGGAAACCGCGCCCACATACCAGCGGCCTTCCGCGTTCTTCTTCATCTTCAGCTCAATGGAGCCGCCCACGTAGTAAATGTGTGTGGGGTCCATGAGCTTCAGTCCCTCGGCGTTGCCCGCCTTGGCATCCCAGATCAGCTCGTTCAAAGCGGTATCGTTCGCGACTTTCGCTGCCGCTTTGCGATCATGATGCGAGTAGGCTTTGAAGAAGATCTCGCCTGCATTCTTCGCAGAGTTCGCGCCTTCGGGTTCGGCTTCCGTCTTCGCCATATTCTCCTCAGCGGTGGTTTCGGAAAGGACTTCATGCAAACGATGGATGCGGCTCTGCGTCATGCGAGTCATGGCTCCTGAGTAGATCAATGGCGCAGCGGAGCCCCCGCGCATCTCATCCGCCGCGAACTTGGCTTCTGCTTCGCGATAGGCCAGCCACGCGCGTTGCGAGGCTTTGAGCAGCTCCTTCCCCTCATCATCCAGCGTGGCGAAGACCTTTTTATAAACCGCGTTCAACTCCTTATCTGCGGCCTCGGATTGCTTCAGCGCATCCTGATTCATCTCCTGCTGACTCTGTGCCTGAACGAGAAAGGGGACAGCCAGAATGACCAGAAGAGCGAGCCTGATTCGGGTAAGAGTCATCAGACAGTTTCGTCAGTCACGGATGCGCTGTCAAACCTTCGCTCATAGGGAAGAACCGTGCTTCAGATAAGGCTACCCGCGCTTTCGCGTGAGCATGATTTCATTGCCTTCTGTATCCGCGCACATCGCCAGATGTGGCGGCTCGTCATCTTCCGGCTGGGGTTCCCTAGTCAGCAATCCGCCCGCTGCCACGATCTCAGCCGCGCCTTCGATCACATCGGGCACTTGAAAGCTGAGGCCCGTCCAAGTGCGTGCGCCCTCGCCACCGCCATGAATGCCGATGATGCCATCAACGATGGCGACCTCGCTGATGTAGTTATTTTGCTTCAGCACGCTGCCGCCAAAGACGGTCACATAGAAATTCACCGCGCGCTTCATATCCGCCGCCCAGATCACGTATTTAAGTCGTTCTACTTTCATGTGCGAAGTC
>JANYJH010000154.1 GCA_025361865.1 Phragmitibacter sp. | reverse complement strand
GAAGCCGATGCAGATGTGGCCGGGGAATCGTTTCTTCCCGACCTGATAATTGAGAAAGGCGCTGGTGGCCCCGTTGGCTTTGATTTCAGCGGCGACGAAGCGGTCGATCTCACCCGTGGTGATGCCCGGCTCCACCATCGCTGCGGCTTTGAGCAGAATATCCCGTGCGAGCGCGCCGGAGCGACGCAATCCATCAACCGCCTTGCCGTGGCGCGTGGGGATTCTGTCAAAACCGTAGGCCATGTATCAGGATTCTGTGGGCTGACCCCAGTGATCAGCTCTCAGAGGCGGTTCTTACTTCCCTTGCGAGATCGTGTAAGCAATGGCCACGAGTGCGACGCCAGCGATGATGGTCCACATCCAGACGAGCATCGTCGGATTAGCGGCCATGCCACCTGCGTTAGGACGATCAAAACGACCACGGATTTTTCCTTTGCGCAGGAAGCCGTCATAGTGGCGCTGGAGCAGATGGGTTTCCACCTGACGCATGACATCGAGAACGACACCGACCAAGATCAAAATACTCGTGCCACCGAAGAACTGACTAACGCGGGCATCAAGCTGGAGCTGACGTTGCAGGAGCAAGGGCAGGCAATAGATCATGGTCAGGAAGAGTGCGCCTGCAAAGGTTAGACGGCTCATGGTGAAATCAAGGAAGTCGGAGGTAGGCTTGCCCGGACGAACACCTGGGATATAGCCGCCGCCTTTGCGTAAGTCTTCAGCGATCTGCGCAGGCTGGAACATGGTCGCCACCCAGAAGTAGCTGAAGAAGAAGATCAGCAGCGTGGAGATGATGATATACGGCGCACCATAGGAGATCATCTGAGTGAAGCGCTGAACGCTGGCCACATCACGGAACAAGAACGCCGCGATCTGGGAGGGGAAAAGGACGATGGCTTGCGCAAAGATGATGGGCATGACACCCGCATAATTCACCTTCAAAGGCATATACTGCGTCTGGCCACCATAGACCTTACGTCCGACCACGCGCTTAGCGTATTGAACGGCTATCCGTCGCTGAGCTTGAGTCAGTGCGATAATACCCGCGATGACAAAAACCAGCATCGCGAGAAGCAATAGCACGGTCAGTGCATCCATTGCGCCTGCCCCGGGCCTGCCAATATAGGCTTTCCAAACACGAACAAGACAGCCAGGAAGATCAGCGACAATGTTTACACAGATCAGCAGTGAGATGCCATTGCCGATGCCTCGCTCAGTAATCTGTTCACCGAGCCACATGATCAAAAGACTGCCCGCCGTGATAGTGAGCACCGAGGGTATGACAAAACTGAAAAGCCCGAAGTTAGGCACCAGCGGACCATGCGTTTTAATAATGTCCTCCAAGCCGTGAAGGAAGATGTTCTGACCAGGATTCTTCAAACTACTGACCAGTAGGTAGCCTTGAAACACACAAAGGAAGACCGTCGCATATCGCGTCCATTGGTTGATCTTCTGACGCCCACCGTCCTCACGAGCCAGCTTGGTGAAGCTCGGGACAACCGCCGTCAGAAGCTGCAACATGATGGACGCACTAATGTAAGGCATGATGCCCAGCGCAAAGATGGCGCATTTTTCCAAGCCGCCACCGCTGAATACGTTCAGAAGCGCGGCCACGGAAGAGGAAGCTGAGGAGTCATTCTGCGCTTTGCTGCTGACCCACTCCTGAAGGATATGGGGATTCACACCAGGAAGCGTGATAGCGTAGCCAGTGCGCACAATGACGATCATCGCCAAGGTAAAAAGGATGCGCTGGCGAAGTTCAGGAATCTTGAGGGAGTTAACGAATGCTGAGATCATGGGAAAATAAGGCGTCCTTTAAACAGCAAGCGACTCAGTATTACGCTGAGTCGCTCACAAAAACATGGATTGAAGTTGGAGTCAGCCTGCTCTTAGGAAGCGAGCGTCACGGTGCCGCCAGCCTTCTCGATCTTCTCTTTGGCACTGGCACTCACGCGGTCCACCTGAACGGTCAGCTTGCGAGTCAAATCACCATTGCCGAGGATCTTGATGCCATCGCAGATACGATTCACCAAGTTCTTAGCGCGCAGGCTTTCTTCATTGACGACTGCGCCGTCTTCAAAAGAGTGATTCAGTTCGCTGACGTTCACAGTGAGGATCACATCACGGAATTCCTTGTTATTGAAGCCCTTCTTAGGAAGGCGACGATGTAAGGGCATCTGGCCACCTTCGAAGCCTGGACGAATCGCAGTCCCTGAGCGTGCTTTCTGGCCCTTGTTTCCGCGACCGGAAGTTTTGCCGTGGCCTGAGCTCTCGCCGCAGCCGACGCGCTTGCGACGGTGCTTGGCTCCTGGGCGGGGTTTTAGATCGTGAAGTCTCATGATAAACAGGATTGAATGATTACAGGCTGATTAGACAGCTTTCTTTTCTGGCATTGTCTTGCCACGAAGCTTGAAGATTTCGTCAGGAAGACGAAGTGCGCCGAGTGCAGCGAGGGTCGCCTTAACGACGTTAGCGTGGTTGCTTGACCCGAGGGATTTGGCAAGAATATCTTTCACACCAGCCACTTCGCAAACGGCACGAACACCACCACCAGCGATAATGCCAGTTCCTGGTGAAGCAGGCTTCAAGAGAACCTTACCACCACCATGCGCTCCGCTCACTTCATGAGGGATGGTTGCGCCTTGGATGTTGATTTTAACGAAGGAACGACGGGAGGCTTCGCTAGCCTTCTTGATAGCGTCGGAAACTTCCTTCGCCTTGCCATAGCCGAGACCCACGCTACCGGCGTGATCTCCGGCGACAACAAGTGCGCTGAAGCTGAAACGACGACCACCCTTTACGACTTTAGCGCATCGGTTAATGAAAACTACTTTCTCGGTGACTTCAGGGCGTCCATCGGATGGGGCATCCTTTGGACCTGAGTCGCGACGATTTCTATCGGGCATTGCCATAAGATATTACAGGAGCAAGAATTAAAACTGGAGTCCCTTTTCACGGGCGGCATCGGCGAGGGCCTTCACCTTGCCATGAAAGAAGAAGCCACCGCGGTCAAAAACGACCTTGGTGATGTTGGCAGCCAACGCACGTTCTGCAATGGCTTGACCGATTTTGATCGCCGTCTCGATGTTGGCCTTTTTAGTCCCAAGCACTTTTTCGACGGTTGAAGCGGCAACAATGGTCTTGTGCTCATCATCATTAATGATCTGGGCATAAACATTGTTATTGGAGAAATGCACCGCGAGACGTGGACGCTCCGCTGAGCCACGCAGAGTTCTGCGAATGCGTGTATGAACACGCTGGCGAATAAGTTTGCGATTGATCGTAGCCATGATGAAATAAATTCGCGGGGTCTGTTACTTAACGCTTTTGCCTTCTTTGCGGCGCACTTGTTCACCTAGGTAGCGAACTCCCTTGCCCTTGTATGGCTCTGGTGGGTAGTAGCTACGGACATCGGCAGCGAACTGTCCGACAACCTGCTTGTCGATCCCTTCAACGGCGATCTTCGTGTTTTCCGCAACGGTTACCTTGAGACCGTCAGGAATTGCATGAAGCAATGGATGAGAGTAACCGAGGCTGAGGTCTAAATGAGCACCCTTGACAGCAGCACGGAAACCAACGCCCTGGATTTCAAGATCCTTGCGAAAGCCTTGGCTGACGCCATGAACCATGTTGCTGATCAATCGTTGTGCAGTGCCATGAAGAGCTCTGTGTCGGCGCTCATCTGAGGCACGGGCCACATTGAGAACATCCCCCTCTTGTTTGAGGGAAATGCCTTCCGGCAGTGTGTAACTGAGTTTACCCTTGGGTCCTTCAACAAGAACTCCACGGTCTGCGCCAACTTTGACGCTTACCTTTGCGGGCAATGAGATTGGTTGTTTTCCTACGCGTGACATTTCTGCTTCCTCCTTACCAAACCTTGGCCAGCAGTTCGCCGCCGACTTTCGCTTTACGAGCCTTTGCGCCCGTCATTACGCCCTGAGGCGTTGATAAAATAGTGATTCCCAAGCCGCCAAGAACGCGGGGGATCTCATCGACGCTCACATAGGAACGACGACCAGGTGAACTGACTCGCTTGACGTCAGTGATTGCAGGTGTTTTGCCCTGATACTTAAGCGTCACTTCGATCTCAGGCTTGCCCTCATTGGGCTTCACTTCATATGCGGAGATATAGCCTTCTTCCTTAAGAATACGGGCAATTTCAGCCTTGATGCCTGAGAAAGGCGCGATGGTGACTTCTTTGGCTGCACGGCTGGCATTCTTAAGCCGGGTGAGAAAGTCTGAAATGGGGTCGGTAAGAACACTCATGTTATAATCTTATTAAAATACTCACCAAACTTAGGCCGCCTCCTGCTGACCGGGTTGTTGCGTCGCGGCGACGGTGCGGGCGCGGAAAGGCATCCCCATGGCTCGCAGCATTTCACGAGCGTGCTCGTCAATGTTGGTGTTGCTCACAAAAGTGATGTCATAGCCCAAAACGCGCTTAACTTTCTCAATTTCAATTTCAGGGAAGATAGACTGATCGTTAATGCCGAGCGTGTAGTTACCACGGCCATCAAAGGCACGGGGACCAACACCACGGAAGTCGCGAATACGTGGCATGGCTGTCTTGATGAGGCGCATCATGAAATCATACATGCGATTTCCACGCAGCGTGACTTTCAGACCTACCGCTTCACCAGCACGCAGCTTAAAGTTGGAGATAGCCTTCTTGCTGAACGTGACAGCAGGCTTTTGACCTGTGATCAAAGTGAGATCATTGGTCGCATCTTCCATTGCCTGTTTGCGATCAGCTTGTGATCCAACGGAGCAGTTGATGACGATCTTCTCAAGGCGAGGAACCTCGTGAATGTTTTTGAGGCCGAGTTGTTCGCGTAATTGAGCGACAACTTTCTCCTTATAGAATGTTAACAATTCTGGTTGCATGAATATTACCCTGATTGGCTACCCAGCCGCCGCATCTCTACATTAGTGACGCGGATTTTGGGGTAGTTAAGATGTCCCTTTACTTTTTCTTATCAACTAATTTCACATTAGAAATGTGTAGAGGACCTTCGCGCTCCAAGATTCCACCCTGAGGACGGTCTTGAGTTGGCTTGGTGGCCTTTTTAATCATGCGCACACCCTCAATGAGGACGTGAGCTTTTTTTGGCAAGACTTGCATCACGGTCCCTTGGGAACCCTTGTGTGCACCTGTGATCACCTCGACGAGGTCACCTTTTTTGACGTGGAATTTGGTTTGGCTCATAGAACTTCTGGAGCAAGAGAGACGATTTTCATGAAATTGCGGTCACGCAACTCGCGGGCCACAGGTCCAAAGATACGACTGCCGCGCGGGTTGTTGTCCTTATCAATAATGACGATAGCATTCCGGTCGAACCGAAGAATAGATCCATCGTTACGGCGAATAGGAGCTGCTGTGCGAACAACAACTGCACGAACCACTTCGCCTTTTTTGACAGCTGCGGTTGGCGTAGCCTCCCGAACGTGAGCGGTGATGATGTCACCAACTCCAGCGGTGCGTGTATTCTTCTTACCGAGCACACCAATCATCTCCGCCATGCGGGCACCGGTGTTATCCGCAATAAGAATTTCTGACTCCATCTGCAACATAATTCAAATCCTCCTTGTGAGTAGTAAACTAAATATTTCTCTGCTCTCCATTAGTGAGCGAGCACCTCGATCAAGCGCCAACGCTTGAGCTTGCTCATTGGGCGAGTCTCCTCGATCCGGACTTTATCGCCCTCCTTTGCCTTTGACTCTTCGTCGTGAGCGTAAAATTTGGAAGTCTTGCGCACGATCTTCTTGAAGATCGGATGCGGAACACGACGTTCGATTTCGACCACGATGGTCTTATTCATTTTGCTGGATACCACCACCCCAACGCGGGATTTGCGCGAGACTTCTTTAGTCTCAGCGGCTGGGAGTTCTGTTTGGGCTTCGCTCATATCTCAAAAGTAATAGTTTAAACGCAAGTGCTCAGTTTACTCCTTGGTAGTTGCGGCTTTCACAGCCTTCTTGGCCGGGGTTTTCTTGGCTGCAACCTTTTTGGCCGCAGGAGAAGGGGCCACTACTTTCACAGCTGCAGGTGCCGCCGTATTTCCATTGCGACGGTCTGAGATGATGGTCTCGATGCGTGCAACGTCTTTGCGTAAGTGCTTAAGACGGGATGGGTTTTCAAGCTGACCGCTCTGCTGTTGAATACGAAGGTGCAATGACTCTTGGGACAATTCGCGCTTGCGTGCCTTAAGTTCATCCACAGTGGATTCTCGAAGTTCTTTGGTTTTCATAATTTCCTTCTCTTCGATTACTTAATGCATCATTGACTGGCGGCTCACGAAACGTGTGCGGACGCCCAATTTGTTAGCTGCAAGACGGCAGGCGTCACGAGCAAGAGCCTCTGGAACACCGGCGATTTCAAACAACATCGTGCCTGGGTAAACGACTGCCACCCAGAATTCTGGGGCGCCTTTACCCTTACCCATACGGGTTTCTGGAGGACGAGCTGTTACCGGCTTGTGAGGGAAGATACGGATAAAGACAGCACCCTTACGCTTAAGGTGACGTGTGATAGCAACACGGCAGGCCTCAATCTGGTTATTCTTGATCCAAGCGCGATCCAAGGTTTGCAGGCCGAATTCGCCATAGCTTACCTTGTTTCCGACGGTAGCATTGCCAGCGCGGCTTCCGCGCTGTGTCTTGCGATGTTTAACTCTCTTGGGCAACAGTGCCATGATGTGTCTCCTTAATTGAAATTGAGCTTACAGTTAGTGAACTACTGGCGAGGTGCCCCACGATCTCCACGATCAGTGCGTTCGCGACGTGGTGGACGACGATTTTCCCCCCCATTGTTAGAAGGCGCGCCTTCCACTTCAGGCTTGCGGTTCATCCAGCACTTGACGCCGATGATTCCATAAACCGTATTGGCTTCGGAGAAACCGTAGTCAATAGGGATACGCAAAGTCTGAAGGGGCACTTTACCCTGGCGATACCACTCGGCACGAGCAATATCAGCACCACCAAGACGACCAGCACAACGAAGACGAATGCCTTCGGCGCCCATGTCCATAGCGGTCTGCACGGCACGCTTCATCGCACGGCGGAAAGAGATACGACGCTCAAGCTGAAGAGCGACTGATTCGGCGACCAATTGGGCATCGAGTTCAGGCTGTTTAACTTCGAGAATGTCAATCTTAACTTGCTTGCCTCCGCACATGCCGGAGATCTCTTGAGACATGACTTCGATTTCCTGTCCCTTACGGCCAATGACGACACCAGGACGAGCTGTATGAAGGGTGACACGAACCAGATTCCAAGCGCGCTCGATGACAATCTTGGCCAGAGCTGCAGAGAAGAGTTTCTTCTTCAGGTATTTCCGCACCAGAAGATCGCTGTGCAAGAACTCAGGATACTCTTTTGCAGGAGCATACCACTTCGAGCGCCAGTCTTTCGTGACGGCTAGTCGGAACCCAATTGGATTTACTTTTTGTCCCATACTTTTATTCTAAATGTGTTTCCTACTCAGCTTTGGCTTTGTCAGCCCGCTTTTTTGAAGGTGTGCGTGGTGCCTTAGGCTTTTCTTCCTCTTTCTTTGCAAGAATAACAGTGATGTGAGCTTGATGCTTTTTGATGGCACCAGCCGAACCACGGGCACGCGGCATAATGCGTCCAAGCGTAGGGCCGGAATTGGCAACAGCGCTCTTGACGTAAAGATCATCCGCATCCAGCTCATAATTATTCTCAGCATTGGCCACTGCCGATTTGAGGGTTTTACCAAGCAAAGCGGCTGCTTTTTTTGGCGTGAATTGCAAGATGCTAAGTGCCTGCGAAACTGGCAGACCTTGGATTTCACGAGTTACCTCGCGAGCCTTTTGGGCTGAGATTCTGGCGTATTTATATACCGAAGTGACTTCCATAACTTTTCTCCAATTAACTCTTTGTAGCTTCGACCTTGCCGACATCGCCCACTTTGACGGGCTCATTCTGGCTCATGATATCTTGTATCACAGCGCCACATACATTTGGGCGAACGTCGATTACCATTGCGCGACCGATTGCTCTGTCCTGACGAAATATGGCAAAAGGCATTCCAGGGTGAACTCCCTGCTTGGCACCTACATTCAAGACGGCGATGCCAAGTTCATTTTTCATACTGACCACGCTAGCATGCTGCAGGTCTGTATTGTTTCTAACGGATACATTGTTTTGAGAAGTCGCCAATGACCGCTCAACATTGCTCAAACTGCGGTTTAAAGATTGCTTGCTGTCTTCTGAAGCTGCCGGTGCATCCTTAGCATACGCAACTGACGTGTCAGATAGCAAAATGAGAGCTTCAATAAGGCTTTGTTTCTGACGATCCAAAATGCGCAGATCACTCAATGATGAGAGCAGCTTCTGCTGAAGCTCAAAGTTTGAACCGCTAAGTGCCGCGATCCCCAAGCCTTCCATTTGAATGCGCAGCTTCTCATAAGCATCCCGCTGGAGAACGGCATCGCTGTTGGCAGCAGCTAAGCTCTCTTCTAATGTGGCAATTCTACCTTTGTAACTTGCGAGTTTTGATTCAGATTCTTGCGCTTTTGCTTGGGCAATTCCCATCGCTGTTTGCGCCTCAAGAATCTCAATCCGCTCTGAACTCTGCTGAGAATAACCATGAACTTCCAGCGCCAGAACTGCGATAAGCAGGAGGCGACTAAAAGGTCGGAGGTTAGTTTTCAGTGAGTTCATAGTAGCAGGATGAATCTAAACAACTTACTTGGATACCTTGGCCGTGTGAGCGCCGTGGGATTTGAAAATACGGGTAAGAGCAAACTCACCGAGGCGATGTCCTACCATATTCTCCGTCACATAGACGCTGATGAAATCCTTACCGTTATGCACCAAGAAGGTGTGTCCGACAAAGTCAGGTGTGATCATCGAAGCCCGCGCCCATGTCTTAATGGGACGTTTGGTCGAAGTTTCGTTTAGCGCGTCAATTTTCCAGAGTAGTTTCTGGTTGACGAAAGGTCCTTTTTTAAGTGAGCGTCCCATGTTGTAATTAGGCTATAAATTGAATTCGAGTTACTTACTTGCCCTTGACGCCTTTGCGACCCTGAACAATCAAGCGATTCGAGTATTTCTTCTTGTTGCGGGTCTTCTGGCCCTTTGCATGACCCCAAGGGCTCAGCAAGTGCTGGCGACCACCACCAGATTTGGAACGACCTTCACCACCACCATTCGGGTGATCAATCGGGTTCATACACATCCCGCGAACTGTAGGACGGATACCGAGCCAGCGTGTGCGTCCAGCTTTACCGCTGACCACGTTCATGTGCTCAATATTACCCACCTGACCAATTGTGGCGTAGCAGGCTCCAAGAATCTTGCGGATTTCACCAGAAGGCAAACGAACCAAAGCGTAATCACCTTCACGGTTGGTAAGCACGGCGGCTTGACCAGCGGAACGTGCGATCTGACCACCCTTGCCAGGAGTCAATTCAAGGTTGTGAATCTGGGTTCCGAGAGGGATCTTCGCAAGTGGCAAAGCATTACCCACTTCAGGAGCAGCTTTCTCACCAGCGCTGACACTAGCGCCAACTTGAAGAAGGGCTGGAGCAAGGATATAGCATTTCACTCCATCTGCAAACTCAAGCAAGGCAATGCGAGCTGAGCGATTTGGATCATACTCGATAGCAACCACTTTGGCCACTTCATCGCGGCGCTCACGACGGAAGTCGATGATACGATAGCGACGCTTAGCACCACCGCCGATGTGACGGCAAGTAATACGGCCTGTATTGTTACGGCCACCGGATTTTCTCAACTCTTCAGTAAGAGACTTCTCCGGCTTTTTCTTAGTGATCTCATCAAATGAAGGCCACTGCTTATAGCGGTTTGAAGGGGTATTGGGCTTGTAAGTTGTTAGAGCCATAAAAAAGGGACAGGCAAAGGGATCCAAAAATCGGAATTTGCGTAGCTTACACGAGATCAATTTTCTCACCTTCTTTAAGGCGAACGATAGCTTTTTTGATGTGGTTGGTGCGGCCTGCATCAGCACGACGTTGGCGCTTCTTGTGACCGTCAATATTGATGGTGCGAACACCAATCACTTTCTTGCCAAACAGCTTTTCGACAGCCTGTTTGATCTCTACTTTGTTGGTCTTGCGATCAACATTGAAGATGTATTCATTGTTCTGCTCACCTAGGAGAGTTGCCTTCTCGCTGAGTCGGATTGATTTGATGACTTGGGTAAGTTCCATAATTAAGCAGTTCTCCGGGCGAGGGTTTCAAGCGAATCACCAGTAATGATGATTTTGTCATAGGACAGGAGGTGCTCTGAATTCACCTCGTCAGCCGACATCAAAAGAATGTCAGCCACGTTGCGCGCGGAACGGAGGGTAACCTCATCAAATTTACCGCTGATAATCAAGACATTGTCTTCAGTGGTAATGCCAGATACAGTCTTCAAAAACGTTTTGGTTTTGCCATCCGCAACGCTAAAGCTCACCGTAGTAAGAACATCGTCCGTTGCGATACGTGAAGTCAGCGCCGTGCGGAAAGCAAGGGTTTTGACCTTCCTAAGAATCGTCTTGGAATAGTCACGAGGACGAGGGCCAAAGACAACGCCGCCGCCGCTGAAGATGGGGGAGCGAACGCTACCCATACGGGCGCGGCCAGTGCCTTTCTGCTTCCAGAGCTTCTTGCCACTGCCAGCAACTTCTGAGCGATTCTTCGTGCTCGCGGTGCCTTGACGACGGTTGGCGCGATAAGCGACGATGGTGTCATGCAAAGCTTGCTTGCCCTTATGCCCTTCAACTAGGTTGAGGTTGGCTTGCTTCGCCGCTTCGATTGTAAGTATGTTCGACATGGTCCCTAGGATCGTTATAAATTATTTCTTTACCACGCTCTTTTTCTTCGAGGGGCGCACGACAACATAGGCTCCATTAGGGCCGGGAATCGCGCCGGAGATCAGCAGCACACCATCTTCAGGGCGGCTTTGAATGACTTTCAGATTTTGCACGGTGCGTTGGTCGAAACCGTGGCGTCCTGGCATTTTCTGATTCTTCCAAACAAGACCCGGTGTCAGACGGCAGCCAATGGAACCTGTCCGGCGGTGCATCATGGAACCATGAGAAGCTGGCTGTCCTTTGAAATTGTAACGCTTAAGAACCCCTGAAAAGCCGCGACCTTTAGTGACACCAATAACGTCAACATATTGACCGACTTCGAATCTCTCTGCGCCTAGAACAGTGCCGGAGGCGGGAATATCAGCTTCAGCAGCGCGGAACTCTTGCACCGCATACTTAGGAGAAGCGCTGTGCTTCTTGAAGTGACCAAGAGCAGGCTTGCTCAAGCGTGATTCCTTCTTGTCATCGTAGCCGATCTGCACTCCACTGTAACCATCTTTGTCGGCCGTTTTGACCTGCACAACTTGGTTGTCTTTTACATCGATAACGGTGACGGCAATAGCCGCGTCGTTCACGTAAATTTGGGTCATGCCCAGCTTTTTACCAATCAGTCCAATACTCATGATATTTACTCCTCTTCGGAAATTAGATACGGATCGTGATGTCCACACCAGAAGGTAGGTTCAACTTCTTCAACTCATCAACCGTGCGAGCCGTTGGATCCACGATGTCCAAAAGTCTTTTGTGGGTGCGGATTTCAAATGCGTCCATGGACTTCTTATCAACGTGCGGGGAGCGGTTCACAGTGAACTTCTCAATACGTGTAGGCAAAGGAATAGGGCCGGCCACTTTGGCTCCCGTGCGTTTGGCGGTCTCTACAATTTCCAGAGTGCTTTTATCGAGCACGCGATAGTCGTAAGCGCGAAGGCGGATGCGGATGCGTTGATTTTGCATGTAATTTGTTCTCCCGTTAGGTCAATGGGTTATTAGATCAGGCTTTCTTTCCGCCGCGTTGTTCTACAATCTGGTCCACAATCTGTTGCGGCACCTGCTCGAAATGTGAAGGCTGCATGGAATAGGAAGCGCGACCACTGGAAAGGGTGCGAATCGTCGTGCTGTAACCAAACATTTCTGCGAGCGGCACTTCAGCCTTAACGATGCTGACATTGCCTTTGCTGTCGATGGAGGTGATGCGACCACGGCGACGGTTAAGGTCTCCCATGATGTCACCCTGATAGGTTTCAGGAGTTGAGGCTTCAACCGCCATGATAGGCTCCATCATAATGGCCTTGGCTTTCTTCAGGGCATCCTTGACTGCGAAAATGGCCGCCATCTTGAAAGCGTTTTCATTGGAGTCAACATCATGGCTTGAGCCATCAAGAAGATCCACATGGACATCCACCACTTCATAGCCAGCGATGATACCATTGAGCATGGCTTCTTTAACACCTGCCTTACAAGCGTTGATGTATTCTTTAGGAATCGTTCCGCCGACTACTTTATTGTCCACGGAGAAGCCTTTGCCGCGCTCAGCAGGAGTCACCTTAAGGATAACGTGACCATATTGACCACGACCACCGGATTGCTTCACGAGCTTACCTTCGCCATCAGCATCTTTCGTGATGGTTTCGCGGTAGGCGATCTGTGGCTTACCAGCATTCGTGTCCACTTTGAATTCGCGCAGCATTCGGTCGCGAAGAATTTCCAAGTGAAGCTCACCCATGCCCGCAATGATAGTTTGGCCGGTCTCTTCGTCAGTGCGAACCACGAAGGTTGGATCTTCATCTGAAAGGCGCTGAAGGGCCATTGCCATCTTCTCTTGGTCGGCCTTGGATTTCGGCTCAACCGCCATCGAGATAACAGGATCTGGGAACGAAGGTGGCTCAAGGAGAATATCGTAATCTTCTTCAGCGAGAGTATCGCCCGTGGTGACATTCTTGATGCCAACCATCGCAGCAATGTCGCCGGAATAGCAGCAATCAATGTCCTTGTGCTGATTGGCCTGAATCTGAATCAGACGGCCAACGCGCTCGGAGCGGCGGGTGCGAGGATTATAAACCACATCGCCTTTTTTAACGCAACCGGAATAGACACGGAAGAAGACGAGCTTACCCACGAATTTATCGCTCCACAGCTTGAACGCGAGGGAGACAAACTTGCCATTATCATTCGGCACCGCTTCAACCTTGATGTTCTCGTCGTCAGCATGCTGACCTTGAGCAGGCTGAATGTCGAGAGGACCCGGAAGGTAATCAACAACAGCGTCAACCAAGTATTGAACACCTTTGTTTTTGAAGGCGGAACCGCCCGCCATCGGGACAATCTTCAAGCCGATAACGGCACGGCGAAGCGCGCTCTTAACGTCTTGCAAAGAGATGGGCTTCTCCTCAAGAAACATAGTCGCCATCTCGTCATCCACATTGCAAAGCTCTTCGACCAATTCGTCATAAGCTTTGTTTGCGGTGGTGATTTCATCACCCTGAAGTTCACGGACAACGTAGGTGGAACCAAACTTGTCATCATCAGAGAAAATGACGGCCTTCTTGTTTACCACGTCGATTTGACCAATCAAATTGTCTTCAGCACCGATTGGAATCAAGATCGGCCATGCATTGGCACCTAGTTTTTCACGAACGTCTTTAACTACGTTGGCGAAGTTAGCGCCTGTGCGGTCCATCTTGTTAACGAACGCGATACGCGGAACGTTATACTTCTCAGCCTGACGATAAACAGTCTCGGATTGCGGCTGAACACCCGCAACTCCACAAAGCACGAAGATCGCACCATCAAGAACACGAAGGGAACGCTCCACTTCAGCCGTGAAGTCAACGTGACCAGGCGTATCAATGATATTGACGCGCATATCCTGGCCTTCAAAAATCTTGTAAACACCTTCTTCAGGAAGTTGTTTCCATTTGGCTGTTACAGCAGCCGAGGTGATGGTAATACCACGCTCGCGCTCTTGTTCCATCCAATCCGTCGTCGCTGCACCCTCATGCACTTCACCGATTTTGTGAATCATGCCTGTATAGAACAGGATACGCTCGGTCAATGTGGTCTTACCCGCGTCAATGTGCGCACAGATGCCGATGTTGCGCGTGCGCTCCAAGGGGTAATCGCGATTGGGGGAATTAGGATTGGCGGACATGGGACGTGACTAGGTATAAAGTGGACAGTATTCGCAGGGCAGAAAAAATCAGACTACCAGCGGAAGTGAGCGAAGGCGCGGTTAGCCTGAGCTTGCTTGTGAACGTCGTCGCGCTTGCGAACTGCGTTCCCCTGATTGTTAGCAGCATCCTTCAATTCGTTAGCGAGAGCGCGGTGCATCGGAGTTCCTTTGCGGGAACGAGCGTAATTGATAATCCAGCGCATTGCGAGAGCCTCGGAGCGACCAACCGCCACTTCGAGAGGCACTTGGTATGTAGCACCACCTACGCGGCGAGCCTTTACCTCCACGCGCGGCTTGGCATTTTCGATCGCACGATTGAAAAGCTCAAGAGGATCAACCGCATCTGTGTTTTCATTCACCAGGTCAATCGCATCATAGACCACGCGCTCTGCGAGGGACTTCTTGCCGCTGATCATCAGCTTGTTGATCAAGTGCGCCACGGTCTCGCTCTCATAGCGGGAATCCTTGAGCACTGGTTTAACGTAAACTCTTTTTCTGCGAGCCATATTGGGAAATCTTTAAGGTTCCAGTAAACAAATCTTATTTCTTCTTACCACCCTTAACAGGAGCGGCGACGGCACCAGCCTTAGGACGCTTCGCACCGTATTTAGAACGGCCACGACGGCGCTTATCAACACCAAGGCAATCCAACGTTCCACGAACGATGTGGTAACGGACACCCGGCAAATCCTTTACACGACCACCACGAACCAGAACAATAGAGTGCTCCTGGAGGTTGTGACCTTCACCGCCAATATAGGCGATCACTTCAAAGCCATTCGTCAAGCGAACCTTGGCAACCTTACGCAAAGCTGAGTTTGGCTTCTTTGGCGTTCTCGTCATGACTTGCAGGCAAACACCACGACGCTGAGGGCAATTAGCGAGCGCAGGTGACTTGGATTTGTCCGCTTTGGGGCGGCGGCCATGTCGCACGAGTTGGTTGATGGTGGGCATATAGACGATGTCAAAGATTCACAATTTTCGCTTCGGTTGCGAAACGGAGAGACACGTCACCCTTGGTGGACGCGCATCTTTTCCGGAGCAGCTCCCGATATATAGACTCACCGAAGTGGGTCACACTCGCTTACCGTGCAATGCAGGGTTCGGTCGTGGGGCGCGCATACTATTGAGGTCTGCAAGGCTGGCAACTCTTTTTTTGAGTTTTCTTGCGGTTTTCTTAACAAAGAGCTTCATTTTTGCACAGAAAACCAGATGTTACTGTCCGAGCTTCCACAAATGCCCGTCTCCTCGTAGATACAAGGCATTACCAGAGATGGAAGGCGTGCAGAGAATGTTTTCATTGGGTCCAAGCTGATCCTTCAAATCCAGTTTTCCTGTGATGGCTCCTTCCGGTGCGGTGACATCGACAATTTGCACCAAGCCTTTCTCGCTCACGGCCACGATCTGATGCCCTGCGGCAACAGCAGAGCCGCTAAATGGCCCGGTCATTCGTAGCTTCCAGCCGCGTTCGCCGTCTTTGGATGCGGCCTTGACTAGGACCCCGGCACTATTGAGCGCATAGAGATTCTCGCCAATCAAAACGGGGCTGGCAGTGCCGGGATTGACCTGCTCGGCGCGCCAGAGCTGTTTCGGAGCCTCCCCGCTGGTCGTGGGTGCCAAGGCAGTGATTCCATGCGACACTGCATAGATGGCTTCTTTCCCGGCAACGCTAGAAGCCATCGTGGCAGCTCCATCCTTGTATTCCCACAGTCTGCTGCCTGAATTCGGATCAACGGCCAGAAGACCGTCTTTTGACTGAAGCACGGCGATGAGCTTCCCACTCCCATCCTGCCAAGCAATGGGGCTGCTCCAGTTCGCCGCTTTGGGTCGCTCAAGTTTCCACAAATTACGCCCGGTGCTCGCATCAATGCCAATCGTATAAGACTCACTATCGTTCTCCACTGGAACGATGAGCGCCTCGCCAATGCGAATGGGCGATGAAGCCATCCCCAGGCTGTTGCTCACGTTTGGATAATCTGCGGTCAGACCACGAAGCCAGACCAAATTACCCTCCAGATCAAAGGCTGCCAAGTCATTGCAGGACCAGATGGCGAACACCCGCTTGCCATCGCTGCAAGGTGTCGGAGCCGCCACACTGGTCTTCGAGTGCGACATCGTGCGCCCGGTGGCCTTGAGTTGCCGCTCCCAGAGCTTGGAGCCATCACTGGTTTTGAAACAAATAACATGCAGGGTCTCCTGTCGCGGCCCGCTGGATGCGGTCAGAAAAACTTTGTCGCCAATGATGATCGGACTGGACAGACCACGACCAGGCAAAGACGCGCTCCAGACCTCTTTCGGCTCACTGGGGATGGTCTCATCAGCCGCATAGCCTGAGCTATTGATGCCACGAAACTGCGGCCAATCCGATGCGGATGAAGTGAAAAGGATTAAATGAAAAGTGAAAAGTGAAAGGAGTGTGGTGCGCATGAGACTCATCTAGGCTTGAGGTTTGATTTCTACCCTTTTGACTTTTTACTTATCCCTTTTCACTTCCGCAATCGCCGTTCCCGTGCTATCACACACACGAAGCTGGAACTCCCATTCGACGGTCCATTGCTCGGTTTGTTCGTTCTGACAGCACTTTACCAAAATCGTGTTGGCACCGCTTTGGAGATGGCACTTCAACTTGTATTGATCAAGCTGTGCACCGCGATGATATTCATCACGGCCAAAGAGCAGCACACCATTCAGCCACACTTTCCAGCCGTTCTTACACCCCAGCCTGATCTCTGCCTCGCGGTCTTGATCGGAGTTGAAAATTGTGGACGCATATGCGGTGCTATCCTTCAGCATACCGAACGGTTTGTTGAAATCCACCTTGCCATATTCCTGCTTCGATTCAAAGGGCTGCCACTTCACGGGAGCACTTTTGCCGTCGTAGGTAGCCTCCATTTTTGACTCCTTTTCTGGCGGGTAAACGGTATCAAAGCCAGCCCGCTTCGCGTTATCGAAAGGGCCGATGATATTCCATTTCATGAGGAAGCCGAAGTGTTGTGCGATGTCCGGTTTCTCTCCGAGTTTCTCGAGACCGTCCGCGATCGCCTTGACTTGATCTTCATCGCGCGCCGCCTCAAAAGCCTTCTCAAAAGCCACTTTCGCCGCGCCTTCTTTCTTGGCTTCCGCAGCCGCTTTCGCTTCCTGGATGAGCCGCTGCACCGCACCACGACGCAACTCCTGCGAAGGATCATGCAAGAGCCCCGGCTCGATCACTTCCGCCTTGGTGGGATCAGCCTGTTGAATCAAATCAAAGGCGAGCTGACGTGCTGGAGCAGGATGTTTTACGTTATTGAGAAAGGCTTCCAAATCGGTAATCGGCGCGGCTGTTCTCGCCTGATCCGCGATGGTGTTCGCGGCGAGTCTCAGCCAGTTGTCCGCCACGGCACTCCCCTTCCCCGTGGCCGATAAAATGGGCAACAGAGCGCTTGGTCCCGCTTTGACCACTTCCTTCCAGCTTTCACTGGCAGCCTCATTCCCCTGCCCTTCTCTGCCAATGCTGACGATCGTATCCAAAGCGTTATCCAACGCTCCGAAAGCCGTCATTGAAAGGGCGGCCCAGACTCCAAAACAAATATTCATGCGTCAGGCTAAACGAATCGGTCAGCCCCCGTCACGCATCATTTTACCTCAGCCGCGTATCCGCCTGTATCGCCACGCTTTGTAGCCGTTCTGCTGAAGCCAGTTCACGAACACGCCGTGCTTCAGGACTTTCCAATTCGGCGGGCATCCCACATCATAGACGAGCATGAGTGTATGGGCCTTATCCTCCCAGCCAGCGAACAGGGAGATATGCGCGTTTTCCTTGTTCACGACATCACCAGGAAGCAGGTCTTCGAGTGCGGACAAGGGCTCGCAATGCTTCTGAATCTCATACGTGGAGAAGGCAGCAGGCATTCGCCAGCACCGTGCGATGAACCCAGAACAGTCCACGCCAGCGGTGTAACGGCTGACGGCGTTATTATCCAACTCCCGCTTCCGAGCCGTGAAGACATCGCCCGCATACAGGCCCTCTTTCACACCGTGATCAAACTGCTCCAGCGTGTCAAAACCGCCCCATTTGTAGGGCAGGCCGACGTTCCATGAGTCCGCCTTCCACCAGCCCGCGAAGCCGCCGACTGGGTTATAGCCCTCATCCGGCGTGTCCACGGAGATGCCTTGCGGATCAGGGCCGTGGAAGACATTCGCTTTCGCTGCGCGCCAACGGTGACTGGCATACGCTTCCGCTATTTGCAGGCTTTGCGCACGAGTGATGGTCGCCGTT
>JANYJH010000098.1 GCA_025361865.1 Phragmitibacter sp. | reverse complement strand
CATCGTGGGCGGGTTTATGCGCCGTCGCCGGAGTGTGTAAAGTAAAGAGCTTGGATGTCCTTGGGAGCGCGGAGCTTTAGCCCGCATCAGAACTTCATGCGGGCTAAAGCTCCGCGCTCCATCACAACTGCTCCAGTAGTTTCTTGTGGATGCCTTCAAAGCCTCCGTTGCTGAAGACGATGACCACATCACCGCTCTTGGCTTGTTTCTTCAAGCGCTCAAGGATCGCTGCGACATCGGGCTCGTGATAGGATTCCTTACCTCCGGCACGCACGGCAGCGGCTACGGCATCCACATCTAGGCGTTGTTCTACGGGGACTTTTTCAGGATTGTTCACGGCGGCGATGATGCTGCCGTCCGCCTCCAGCAAGGCTTCGATGAGTTCGCCTTGCAGCGTGTTGCGTCGGCTGGTGTTGGAACGCGGCTCGAACAAGGCCCAGAGACGGCGCTTCGGATAAGCCTGTTTCAGGCCTTTCAGGGTCTCGCGGATCGCGGTCGGATGATGACCGAAATCATCAATGATGGTGATACCATTGGCCGTTGTTCCACGTTCGGTCTGACGACGTTTCACGCCTTTGAAGGTGAGCAATCCGGCGCGGATTTCGTCATCGCTGAGGCCAGCAAAGCGGGCCACGCAGATGGCCATCGCCGCATTGCGCACATTGAACTCGCCGACCATTGGTAGGCGGAAGGTGGTTCCATTGATCGTGAAATCCGTGTGGTCAGGTTCACTGGCGGTGACGCAAATGCGATGCTCATTGTGCTCGCTCACGCCCACGGTTTCAGGCTTCACGGGGCTCTTCTCCACGAGGTCGAGGCAGTTTTGCTCATCGCCATTGAGGAAGATTTTACCGTTGCGCGGCACCGTGCGCAGAAGGTGACTGAAGGTGCGTTTGATGTCGTCGATGCTGTTGAAGATGTCCGCGTGATCGAACTCCATGTTGTTCACGATGACGGCTTCGGGGAGGTAGTGAATGAACTTGGAGCGCTTGTCGAAGAAGGCGGTGTCGTATTCATCGCCTTCGATGACGAAGAACTCCGAATCCGTGAACCGCGCGCCGACGGCGAAGTTATCTGGCACGCCGCCGATGAGGTAGCTGGGGTTTTTGCCATTGTGTTCCAGCAACCAAGTCAGGATGGAAGTGGTGGTGGTCTTGCCATGTGTTCCAGAGACGACGAAGCTGCGCTTGCCTTGAATGACCTCGCGACGGAGCAGCTCGGGCAGCGAGACGTAGGGCAGTTTGTTATCGAGCAGCGCTTCCACTTCTTCATTGCCGCGTGAGATGGCATTGCCGACCACGAACAGGTCGGCGTCCGCTGGCAGATTCTCCGCTTTGTAGCCTTCCATCAGCTCGATACCCGCTTCCTCAAGGATCGTGGACATGGGCGGGAAGACCTTCGCATCTGAGCCGGTGATCTTGTGGCCTTGCTTGCTGAGCGCGGCGGCGGCGGAACCCATCGCGGTGCCGCAGATGCCGATGATGTGAAAATGTTTACGATTGTCCATGTGAAGTGAGAGAGAGCAGAAAGCGTGCGCGAGGCGAAGTGGCATGGGCGATAGCGCAGGCGTGGGAAGGGTGCAAGAAATTCACTGTTTTCCTCACACTCTTCCCGTTTCTTCCCGATAATGTGATACCCGATGCCTTCGTAAGGGGAAGAAAATGCGTCTGTTGCTCGCCTCGAAACCTATCCTATGGCATATTCCGTCCCCCCAAGATGAGCACTGCTACGATGACCTCCACCGCTGAGAGCGGTAAAAAACTGACGTTACCCAAACCGGAAGCTTCTCCTGATGAAGCTGTCACCACCGTAAAACCACGCGGGAGGACCAAAGCTCTCTTCATCGTCTTCATCGTGCTCGCAGTCGTTTTGGCCTTGGGCATTCGCGCCTGGCTGCATGGGCTCGCGTGGGTCTCCACGGACAATGCCTACATCCATTCCCACATCCATCAGGTGAGTCCCCGCCTCTCCGGCACCGTTGAAAAAGTGCTGGTGCTGGAAAATGATACCGTTGAGGCCGGGCAACCTTTGGTCATTCTGGATTCCCGCGATGCTGAGATCAAACGTGAATCCATGCGTGCGGCAGTTCATCAGGCGGAAGCAGGCGTGTCCCATGCGGAAGCCCAGTATCAGGAGGCCATCGCCAAGAAGGCTCAAAGCGAGGCCATCATCCTTTTGGCAGCGGCTCAGGTAAAGCGTGAGGAAGCCGCCACCGCGAAGGCTGAGGCCGACTACGAGCGCGCCCAGACGCTGCACCGCGCTGGGAACGGTGCCATCTCGCAGGCAGATCTTGATGCTTCCAAGCTGGCCCACGACAGCGCGGCAGCCATGATGGAAGCGGTCAAAGCAGGCGTTCGGGCCGCTCAGGCTTCCGCCTCTTCAGCAGCGGCTACTCTGGATGCCGCCGTGTCTGCCAAGGCCTCCGCAGAAGCGCAAAAGAACACGGCAGACATCGCCTTGAGAGATGCCGAACTGCAACTCAGCTACACGACGGTGACCGCACCGGTGAAGGGACGGATTGGCAAGAAAAACGTCGAGCCTGGAAACCATGTGCAGGCAGGGCAGGCCTTGTTAGGTCTCGTCGAACCGAAGATCTGGGTGGTGGCGAATTTCAAGGAAACGCAGTTGGGTCGCTTAGCCGTCGGTCAGACTGCCGTGCTCAAAGTGGATGCGTTCGCCGACAAGGAATTCACGGGCCACGTCGAGAGCTTTTCGCCCGCGAGCGGAGCCCAGTTTGCCCTGCTTCCACCGGACAATGCGACGGGGAATTTCACCAAGGTCGTGCAGCGCGTGCCTGTTAAAATCGAACTCGATCTCGAAAGCGTGCGTGGCTATGAAGGCCGCGTCGTTCCTGGGCTGTCCGTAGAAGCGGAAGTGAAGACGAAGGAATAAGGCAACAGGCATCAAGGCATCGAGCCGAACCTCACTGACGGGTATTGGAAATTTAAACTTGATGCCTCCTGCCTCGCTGCCTTCTACCACCGTCCCCCTAAGAATCTGGGTCGCGGTCTTCGGCTCCATGCTCGGTGCCTTCATGGCAGTGCTGGACATCCAGATCACCAATGCCTCGCTGAATGACATTCTCGGCTCGCTGGGAGCCACCTTGGATGAAGGCGGCTGGGTGGCCACAAGCTATCTCGTCGCGGAGATCATCGTCATCCCGCTCTCAGGCTGGCTGGCTGGCGTGTTCTCCATGAAACGTCTGATCATGTCGTGCGCGGCCTTGTTTGTCTGTTTTTCTATGTGCTGTGGCTTTGCCTGGAATCTGGAGAGCCTTATCGTGTTCCGCGCCCTGCAAGGCTGCACTGGCGGAATGCTCATCCCGCTAGCCTTCCAGATGGTGCTCCGACATCTCCCGCCAGAAAAGCGCCCCATGGGCTTCGCGCTCTTCGGGATGACGGCCACGTTTGCGCCGGCCATCGGACCGACCTTCGGCGGCTGGCTCACGAACAATTTTGGCTGGCCTTCCATCTTCTACATGAACGTGGTGCCCGGCATCCTCATGCTCGCCGCCACCGCCTGGGGCGCGCCACGCGAACCGACCCAACTTCAACTGCTACGCAAAGGTGACTGGTCCGGCATTCTCACCATGGGCATCGGACTCGGATGCCTCACTGTGTTCTTGGAAGAGGGTAACAAGAACGACTGGTTCGGCTCTGAGTTCATCACACAACTGGCCATCATTTCCGTGCTCTCGCTAACGGCCTTCGTGTTCATCCAGTTCAACAAGGACAAGCCGCTGCTGAACCTGCGCTTGCTCGGTCGGCGGAACTTTGGGCTCGCCATCCTCATCAATGTCACGATGGGCATGAGCCTGTATGGCTCGGCCTTTTTGCTGCCGTTGTATCTGGCCCAGGTGCAAGGTTACAACGCCATGCAGATCGGCCAGGTCATCATGTGGATGGGGATGCCGCAGCCGTTCATCATGCCGCTTATGCCGCTGCTCATGAAGCGGATGGACACGCGGCTCATGTGCTCCATTGGCGTCGTGCTGTTTGGCAGTGGGGTCATCGCCAAAGCGTGGATGTCTCATGACAGCGCCATTGATCAGCTCAAGTTCGCCCAACTCGGCATGGCCCTCGGAATGCCCATGCTGATGACGCCGCTCATGGGCATCGGCACAGGGACCATCGAACCCGCGAACGCCGCGAATGCCAGTGTGCTTTGGAACATGCTGCGCAATCTCGGCGGCAGTGTGGGCATTGCCCTTCTCGGCACTCTGGTCACGGTTCGCGAGCACTTCCACAGCGCGATGATTGGCGAGTCCGTCACCGTCTATTCCACGCCTGCGCTGGAGCAGCTCAACACGATGACGCAAGGGTTCGTGGCCAACGGCTACGATGCCGTAACAGCTCAACAACAGGCGCTCGGTGCGATGGCCAACATGGTGCGGCGAGAAGCCTATGTCATGGCCTATGACGATGCCTTCTTCATCATCGGTTTCCTGCTCTTCCTGACAGGTTCGCTGGTCTGGCTGACGAAGCCGGTTAAGCCTGCGGGCGGGCCGTCAGCGGCGCATTGAGACAAGTAGCCTAGCTTTCCCTGCGGGACTTCGTAGCCAGAGCCGTGATGTCACCTGCGCGTCCAAGAAAGAGAGCGTTCTCTTCGGCGAAGCAAAGTAGCCGTCATCGCTCCGCGTGACGAGCCTTATGGTTTCGCTAAGAAGACAGACACTCGATCCGATCCATCAGCTAACTCGCTTCACCCATGAGGCCGATGTCCGTATGACTCACTGACCACTTCGGCTAAATCTCTCGCTCATCACGCGGAGCGATGATGACTACTTTGCTTCGCCGAAGATGTTGGCAGGAAAGGAAGTGCGTCTTTCCCCTTTAATCAGCGTTTCCCTGGCGCAAGTCGCACGGCAGACCATCTTCCTACTCGATCGCGCGCGCATTTTTATCTGGCGGCACCTTGCTGAAATCAAACTCCAGTGGCTGTGGCTTGTCAGTGCTCAGGGGCTGGGAATCATCAGCAAGCTTCTGTTGTTCCTGAAGCAGCGCGGTGAGTCGCTTTACCTCATCTGCATGAGAGGGATCAGCCGCGAGGTCGTGCATTTCAATGGGATCGGTCTGCAAATCAAAGAGCTGGGTCTTGTTGATCTGTGGATAGACGATGAGCTTCCAGCGGTTATCACGGACGGCCCGCTGAACTTTGGTGTAAGCGGTGAAGATGACCTCACGATGCCTTTCGGTTTGGCCTGTGAGGACCGGGACGAGGCTGCGACCTTCACTGCCTTCGGGGGCAGGCACCTCAGCCAAGGCACCAAGTGTGGGGAAGATGTCCAACAGGTAGCACATGGCATCGGTTTGTTTGCCTGCGGGAATGCCGGGGCCGGAGATCATCAGCGGAGCGTGCATGGAGTGATCATAGAGGTTCTGTTTACCAAACAGGCCATGACTGCCTATCGCCAGCCCATGGTCACTGGAGAAGACGATGAGCGTGTTCTCCATCTGCCCTATGGCCTTCAGAGTCTCAAGGATGCGGGCGATCTGTGCGTCCATGAACTCGATGTAAGAGTAGTAGTCTGCGAGGTGCTCCTGAACGATCTCCGGCGTGCGCGGCCAGGGTGCCAGTTTTTCATCGCGGATCACGAGCGAGCCGTTGTTAAAGGGATGCTGCGGCAGAAAGTTCGGGGGAACAGGCGGCTTCTGCGCGTTGTATTTATCGTGATATTCCTTCGGCGCGACCCGTGGATCATGCGGGCAGTTGAACGCCACATAACAGAGGAACGGTTTGTCTTTCGGCTGTTTCAGGAAGTCGATGGCCGCATCTGCGAAGAGCTTCACGGAGTGCTCACCGCTCACCCGCTTGTTCTCCAGCCGGTGCTCTGCGGAGAGGTCTTGCAGCGGCAGTTGATAGGGATTGCCCATGCCACCAAGGAAGACCGCTTTACCCTGCTGGAAGGAGCGCGTGACTGACTCTGCGCCATTGTGCCATTTGCCCGTAATGAAGGTGGTGTAGCCGGATTGGGCAAACTTCTCCGGCCAGGTCGTCTGCCCTGCAAGGTCCTCCTTGATGTGAAACAAGGTGCGGCCGCTCATCAGCATGGCGCGTGAGGGAACGCACACCGCGCCGTTGTTGGCTCCCATGCAATAGGCTCGGGTGAAGACCGTGCCGCGATGGGCTAAACGATCCAGCGTCGGAGTGGTGATGTTCCTGTTTCCCAAGGCGGCGATAGTGTCCGCACGTTGATCATCGCTGAACAGGAAAAGGATGTTGGGCTTGCCAGCAGCTTGAGTGAAGCCAACGAACAGGAAAATAAGGAACCAGACAAGCCTCATGCAGATTGTGAACGATGCGGGTGCGTAGCCTCTTTCTTTACGCTGTATCAGAAACGGCTGCCACCTTGCACTGAGAGTTACGATGGCGATCGCTTTTGAATAGGGCTCTTTATTCAGCGCTTCAGAAGCGCAGGGCTGTCGCTATGATTTGACGTCTGACACGGATGCCACAATCATTCGGGCAATGTCGAACCGATGGACTCTCTTGATCTTAGCCGCTCTGGCGCTGGGCTGCGTCTCTACCAATGCAGCCGAAGGCGGATCAGATGTGGCTAAGGTGACGGTTCAGATCATCCACAAGTCACGCATCCCTGATCCTAAAGCTAGCGACTATCCAGACTGCCTCTACACGGCGGAGGTGAAGGTTTTGGAGATCCATTCTGACTTGCGCGCGCCGCGTGAATTGATCCTCGCGCTGCCCGCTTTCACCAAGCGAACGCTCAATCCCGAAGCGGCCTTTACCGAAGGGCAGGTCATCGAAGCCGACATCCTCTCCAATGATAAGGCGGATAAAACGCTCAAGACCCAGCAGCGATCTGACACTCAGGAGCGCTTTGATTTGCAGGTGTTTTATGCGTTGGTCGCCCGACTCAGCGAGAAGAAACCGGAGGCGTTCGCCGCTCAAGCTGACACCTATTTTGAAAGTGCTCAGAAACCTCAGACAGTAGCCGCGCCGGTCCGTTATCCTTGGTCCGCCAAGGCCGCCAGTGAGCGCAAGGCCGCGATCGAGAATGACAAGGCGATCATTCTTCAGGCGCTCAAAAACAACGGCGGAGACTGGAAGAAATGGGATGCGAAACTCCGTCCCTTTTACAGTGATCTGGCAGCGCAAACGAAGGCGCATCCCGACGGGCAGTTGCTGAAAGGGCCGTATCATTTTCATCGCATGCGCTTCAGCCCTTACATTGATCTCTGCAAAAGCAGCGAAGCGGGCGAGCCGGGGCCGCTGAAGATGTTGTCCTCACTCAATCAACAACTGCGCGCGCGGGGCATTGATTTGATCGTCGTCCCCTTCCCTCATAAAGAAGATGTGCACTCTGAGGTCTTCTCAAAACTTGCTCCCGCAGACGGTTGGTTTCTCCCTTATCGTCAGAAGTTCCTGCTGCAAATGTTGGAGGCGGACATCGAAGTCATCGACCTCATCCAGCCCTTGCGCGCGGCTCGCTCCCGCTTCCCTCACATCTTCTATCCTGAGCACGATCACCATCCCGCCGATGGCGCTATTCAGGTGGGCGCAGAAGAAATCGCCAAGCGGCTGGAGCGCTATGAGTTCAAGAAGCAAGCCGGTTATCAGCCGCTTCAACTGGGACTCAAGCCAGTTGAGATCAAAAAAGAACAGGATGATAAAACCTATCTCAGTTTCCCCGGCACCCGCGTGATCACCAGCGACGGCCAGCCATTGGACACGCCCAGCAACTCCGGCTCTCCCATCGTCATCATGGGGGACAGCTTCACCATTGTTCCCGTCGGCATTTCACCGGAGGGCGTGGGCGCGGCCTTGCCCATGCACATCGCCTATCACTCTGGTGTGCTGCCCAATTACCTCTCCAACAAAGGCAGTTCTGACAAGGCCATGCGAATGTTGGCCCGTGAAGGCGGCGACTACCTAGCGCATCGCGCCGTGCTCATCTTCGCCTTCGCGCCGAACCGCCTCTTCGGCCAAGACAGCCAGCAGGCGGGTCAGGAAGCTTGGAATCTCGTGGATCTCCCACCGCTGCCGCTAGGGAATTAAGCGGGTCAGACATGCACTTTTTGCTTAATTCCGCATAAGGATGGCTTTGATTTGACGATCAGAAGGCAGGCACCACTAATCTGGTCGATGACTCTTGATCCGCTTCATAAACTGCTGCTCCTCTATGGGTTGGCCGTTACGGGCGTGATGCCTTGCAAAGCGCAAAACGCGCAAGCCGTCATCAAAGTGGTCGCCCAGATCGTTCATAAATCGCCCATTCCTGATCCGAAAGCGAGCGACTATCCCGACTGCCTCTACACAGCGGAGGTGAAGGTTTTGGAGATTCATTCTGACCTGCGAGCGCCGCGTGAGTTGATCCTCGCTTTGCCTGCTTTCACCAAGCGAGCGCTGAATCCCGAAGCCGCCTTCACTGAAGGCGAGATCATCGAAGCCGACATCATCTCCAACGAAAACGCCGGAAAAGCGCTCAAAACCCAGCAGCGTTCCGACTCACAGGAACGCTTTGACCTTCAGGTTTTCTATGCGCTTACCGCCCGCCCCAGTGAGAAAAAGACCAGTGACCTGCCGCCGCTTCCTGACAGTTATTTTGACGCGCCCAAGAAGGCTCAAGGCACTACCGCTCCCGTGCGCTATCCTTGGTCAGAAAAAGCCGCCATCGAACGAAAGGCCGCCATCGAAAAAGACAAATCAGTCATCCTTGATGCTCTCAAGAACAATGGCGGAAACTGGGACGCATGGGACTCCAAGCTCCGGCCTTTCTACAAGGATCTCGCCGCACAAGCTAAAGCCGCTCCGGGTAATGTGCTCATTCAGGGGCCGTTCCACTTCGCGCGGATTCGCTACACCCATTACAGCAAACTCTGTCAGGCCGCAAAAGCAGGGGAACCGGGGCCGCTGAAAATGCTCTCCTCGCTGAACCAGCAACTCCGTGCGCGGGGCATAGATTTGATCGTCGTCCCCTTCCCCAATAAGGAAGACGTTCACGCGGATGTCTTCTCAAAGATCGCCCCCGCCGACGGTTGGTTCACGCCCAATCGTCAGCAATTTCTCCTGCAACTACTGGAGGCCGACATCGAAGCTGTTGACCTTACCAAACCCTTGCAGGCCGCCCGCTCCCGCTTCCCTTTCATCTTCTATCCCCAAGAAGATCACCATCCTGCTGACGGTGCCTTGCAGGTAGCCGCAGAAGAAATAGCCAAGCGCTTGGAGCGCTATGAGTTCACGAAACAGCCCGGCTCCAACCCCCTGAAACTCGACTTGGAGCCCTTCATGTTCGACAAGGAGGATGATGGCATCACCGTCAAATTCCCCGCCACGCGGGTGGTCAATGCCGACACCCATTTGCCCCTGGAAATCCCTGATAACACCGGCTCACCCATCGTCATTATGGGGGATAGCTTCACCCTCGTTCCCCTCGCCTATTCGTCCGCCGCCGCCGGAGCCGCCCTGCCCATGCAAGTCGCTTATCATTCCGGTGTTCTCCCGAATTATCTCTCCAGCAAAGGCAGCTCAGACAAAGCCATGCACCTCCTCGCCAGAGAAGGCGGGGACTACCTCGCGCATCGCGCCGTGCTTATCTTCGCCTTCGCACCCAATCGCCTCTTCGGTCAAGACAGCGGCCACGATGGCGAGAGTTGGAACTTGGTGGATCTGCCGCCTCTGCCGCTGGGGAATTGAATTCAATCTCTACTTTTCTTCAAAGGATTCCATACGCGATCGAAGCCAAATCCCTCGAAATCCTTAACATTGGCCGTCGCAAAAGAACGAACCCCTTGATGAGTCAAACTCAAGGCGATACGCGCATCAAAGACCCGACGTCTAGCCAAACCAGCAGTGGCGGCATATTGCCAGAGTTCATCATGTAGGCGTTGACCATTGGCAGGCAATCCAAGAACCTTCCAGTAGGGATGGCGGCGGTAGGTCTGAATGACTTCAGTTGCTGCCATTGCCGTCAAAGGGTGCTTCAAAACAGCCTGATTCCGCAGTAAATTATAGAACTCGAGAAGAACAAATTCCGAAATGACTATGTCTTTACGGGCGATCAAAGCATTCATCCACTCCAGCGCGGCTTCATGCTCTGGCCTGTCCTCTGCGTATGCATAGAATAGAAGATTGGTATCAACAGACAGCATGGAACAAACCTAGAGAATTAGTCTTCCGGGACAAGACCCGCCCCTTCTTCTTCGCGGGCAATATCCCGAAGCTGAACAGAGGTCAGGGCTTTAGCTCCCAGGCGGCGTGGTGTGGGCAACTGCCATTCAGTGGGCGCAGACGCGGCTTGGCGTGGTGGGTAGAAAGGGGCAAGGCGTTCCAGAGCACGCCGAAAGACTTCAGCGAGGCTCATCTCGTAGTCGTGCGCAATCCGCTTCGCCTCATCGTAAAGGTGATCTGGGACTTGAACCTGTGTCTTGATCATACTGGCAAATTGCCATCATAAAGCCATAAGTCAATTTGCCATCCCTAGCTACTCCACCAGGATCGCTTCATCCCAATCCTTCCAGACGGGATCAAAGCCATGCTGCGTGATGAGTTCCGCGATCTCTGCGGGACTGCGATGATCAGCGATGTCGAACTGCCCCGTGGCTTCGTCTTGGGCGGTGGGTTGATCGCGTTCCACCCGACGACCGCGCACGGTGAGATGGAGGTCTTCGCGACCTTGCCCCGTATAGCCTCCGGGCTCGGTGTGGCTTCCGGCGCTCATCGTGGTGATGCAGATGGGCAGCAAGGCATCACGCAAGGCGGGCGACTCGCGCGTGCTCAGAACAATGCCGACCTGTGGGAAGCAAATGCGGAAGGCGCACAGGAGTTGAA
>JANYJH010000151.1 GCA_025361865.1 Phragmitibacter sp. | reverse complement strand
GCCCAAGCCACTTCAGAATCATAAAACTTGATGCCGCGCAGTATATCTTACCTAGAGGGTTGTTATGAAAGAAGACCTACTCATGCTTCAGCAAGGCTTCCGCAAAGGCCTTTCCCATCTGGGCAAAGGTCTTTGCGCAGCCGAGATAATGGTAGCCTGCATTGGAGGCGCCGCGTTTCCACAGGGCTTCTTCGGCGGGTGAAATGAGCTTGGCTTCGAACTGCTTCAGATACTCGCGCTGCTGCGGCTCAGTCATGGAGCCATCCGCATTGGCCTCCTTCGCATTCTTCGATTTCAGGAGGTAGCCCATCTGCCGCACTTGGGCGTGCTTATCGTCGATGGCTCCCAGCTCCTCCGACCAGAAGGGCGCTGTCGGCACGGCCACGACGTTCCCTTTGAACTCGGGCAGCGAGGCGGGCGCGGCCATCCCTTCACGGAAAGCAGACACGTCCTTGTTGGGCTTCAGTCCCCCGACGCCCATGACGCCGATGACAAAGGGCATCTTCGGCGCGGCGATGTCCTTGCGCACATCACGAATGAAATTGGCCAACCAGAGGCTGTAGTTAGCAAAGCGCGGTGTGGGGTCGCCGTCCTTCGTCGGGGGATAGATGTCGCGGCTCACCATGTCATTCCATCCCTGGAGCCACGCAAAACCAGCGATCTCATAACCCTGCTTCTCATCATACACGGGGCACACGCGCTTGATGTCAGCGAGCACGCGCTTCACATGCCCGATCATGAGCCGGTAATACTGACCGCATTGAGCTTCCGGGCTCTCCCCCTTCTCGATGTCCTTCGCGGTGCGCTGATAAACGCCTGAGCTGGGCGAGCGGAAGTCATAGTAAAGGGACTTGCCGCCCCAGGCGGTTTTGATGATGAGGATGGGCTCATTCAGGGCTTTATCCAGCGTCAGGCCAAAGGTGAACTCAGGCCCGATCTTGCCACCGTCCACGGAGGGATTCCGTCGTGAGCCATAGCCGGAAGTTAGCTTGCCAAAACCTTCTCCATTGTTCTCATCAACGCCGGTGAAATAGGAGATCCACACATGATCACAAACGGTGGACTGGCCATCAGCGTTGCGCATCTGTTTGAGCAAAGGAGCCGTCGCTGGATCATCGCCGATGTAGTCGAAGGTCTCGACCTTGGCATGTCCCTCCATGTTGGATTGACCCGCGAGGATAAAGATCTTGAGCGGCTTGGCGGTGCAGGGAGTCGCCAGAGGAGCGAGCAAGGCGGTGAGGAGGATGAAGAACTTCATGGTGTTGCGGTGAAATCTGGATGGAACGGAATGGATTATATAAGGACGAATCTTAGGTGAAGGCGTTTCCAAAGGAAAGTCTGGAATGAAGGCGTCAACCATTTAGCGACGGCGGCTGGTGCGCTGGCTGGGCATTGGGGGAGCGCGCGCGTCCCGCGTGCTGGAGTGGGCGTCCCGCCTACGACTCAGATGTTTCACGTTTTAAGCGTATCAGGAAGACAAGGCCGGATCGTATGCGGGACGCATACTCAGGGCACGCGAGACGCGTGCGCTCCCCCAAACTGCTATCCATCACCTGTGTCACGTTCTTCTCAAACATTTCGTAACAGAACCGCTGTTACGAAATGGAATACTCAGTTGCTACTTCGCTTGCGTGAGGCCGCAGTCTGCCGCTGCTTTTTGCATCAAACGCGTCACTTGAGACCGACCGGAGGCATGGGAGAACAAGGCCCAGCCATTCAGAGGGCCGGACTTCACGCGGGTGAGTCGCCCCTCGTGCTCGTGGTATTCGGTCACGGTGAGCAGCCCATATTTGGCACCGTTTGATAGGATCAACTCCGCGTCATACGGGCTTTCCCCATCAGGCTCAGACCACGAGATGTTCAGCGATGGCGCAGCCTCAGCCAGCGTCTTCAGGAGCGCCTCACGCCCGATGCCCTGCTCATTCCAGAACTGCGCGTGCTGCCAGAAGAGAGGCGCGGAGTTCGTCCTACGCGGGCGGTTTTGCCAAGGCCAGACGACTTTCCCTTTGGCCCAGGCGCGCAGTTTGATCATGCCCGTCAGCCTTGCCCAATCGCGAACGATGGGTTGCGCGAAACAGAGGAACCAGAGCAGGGCGCGCTGCTTCAGGGTCGGCTCTGCCAAGGTGAACTGCGCGCGCTGCATCATCCGCCAAGCCGCATAGAATAAGGCGATCAGCATCCCTGAAGCCGCTGCCATGCTGATGGGCGCGATGAGCAGACCCGCGATGAGCCACGGCAAGCCGCTGACCCAGGACCAGGCGCTGCTTTCACCACTGGCATAGACGCATTGAAAAGGAGCCAGACCGAAGCGTCCAAACTGAATGTGCTCAAGGCTGCCCGCGCCATCCAAAGCCTCGCCATAGATGGCACCGCGCCATCTCGCGCCGCCGAACCACGCGAAGCGTTCAGGATGGGTCTTGATCAAGAGGGCTTCCGCGCGCCCATAGCCGCGTTGTTGTCGGAGATAGGCGCTCACGGTGAAGCGTCGGTGATGCCAGACGACGGCGGCGGGAGCGAAGCGTAGTTTGCCCTGCAAGCGCCAACAAACATCCACGTCATCGCCCGCTGTGGTGAACTCTTCACGGAAGCCGCCGATGGCTTCCAGCGCGGCTTTGCGGATGGAGAGATTACAGCCGGGCAGGTGCTCCGCTTCGGTATCATTCAGCAGCACATGGGCGGGTGCGCCGGGGGCAGCGGCCACGATCACTTCCGTAAAACTACGCGGCGGTGGCGGGATGTTTGGCCCGCCCACCGCGACCCATTGAGGATCGTCATAAGCCAAGGCGAGATGATGCAACCAGTCCTCATCCGGGATGCAATCATCATCCGTGTAAGCGATGATTTCACCTGTGGCCAAACGCATCCCCAGATTCCGCGCGGCGCTCAGCCCCGCTGGTTCCTGACTATGATAGCGCACGAAGTCGAAGCTGCGCGCGATGTCTGGCGTGGCGTCCGTTGAGCCATCATCAATGACGAGGACTTCATAGCTAGCGTGGCTTTGTTCACGAAGCGCGGCGAGGCATTCGCGAAGGGTCGGTGCGCCGTTGCGCGTGCAAACAACGACACTGAATTTTGGGTTTTGGGTTTTGAGTTTTGGATTTGAAATCTGAGCTGCGGCCTGTTTCACGGTGCGGTCTCGTTTGACGAGTCCGAAGTCCCAGCCGGTGACTTCTTCACCACCGCGATGCCATTCGTCCGTGTAACTGAACCAGAAATTACCGGCCAAACCTGCGCGTTGCGCTTCTTCCTGCTGCCAGAGTCGGGTCTCGGCTTGCGCGGCTTCGCCATGCTGCTTCGTATCGAGACCGAACTCCGTGATGACGAGTGGCTTGTTGCCCGCGAGGTTCTGTAGGCGCTGGACGTAAGCGGCAAAGGCGGCGCGCTGCTCAAGGAAGACATTGAATGCGATGAAGTCGGCGTTGCGCGGGATGAGATATTCCGTGGACGGAAAGGTGGCGTAGGAGACGAGCAGGCGCGGTGCAGCGGCCTTCGCGGTGCGGATGAGTTCTTCGAGGAAGTCCCGCACGCGCTCCGGTTCCATCCAGCGAACGAGGGTTTTTTCAATCTCATTTCCGACCAACAAACCGATGACGCAGGGGTGCGGCTGAAGTCGCGCGGCTTCCGTTCGGAGGCGCTCGATGATGGCCGCTTGGGCTGCGTTGTCGGAGATGAAATCAATGTGCTGTGACCAAGCTGCGCCGCAGAGCAAGCGCAAGCCTTGCGCGGTGACGGCGGCGAGCAGCGTATCCGAAGGCGACTCATAAACACGCACGGTGTTGAAGCCGAGGCTCACGATGCGCACGAGGTCGGCGGTGAGTTGGGCGTCTTCCGGCCACGGTTCGCCGCGTGAGTTCGGCTTGAACGGGCCATAGGTGACGCCATTGAGGACGGCCTTTTTTTGGGCGGCATCACGGAAGGATTTACCCACTGCGACCAACGGGCGGACGAATGAGGCCGGCGTGTTCGGAGGGGGTTGATCGGGACTCATGCGCGGCGTGTTCGGGCTTTACGGCCAGAACCATAGACGTGCGCAAGGCGCTGTGCATTCGAGAAAGTTAAGTTACCCCATCTGTCCGCTGATGTATCTCTCCGTTTCGGGCTTGGCCGGATTGTGGAAGATCTCAGAGGTCGGGGCGTGCTCGATCAGTTTTCCCAGAAGGAAGAACGCGGTGGTATCCGCCACGCGGCGCGCCTGTTCCATGTTATGCGTGACGATGACGATGGTGTATTTCTCCCGCAGTTGCAGGACGAGTTCTTCAATCTTGGCCGTAGCGATAGGGTCCAAGGCGCTGCAAGGCTCATCCATCAGCACGACCTGCGGCTTGACCGCAAGGGCGCGAGCGATGCACAGACGCTGCTGCTGACCGCCGGACAAGCCGAGCGCGCTTTCATGCAGGCGATCCTTCACCTCCTCCCAAAGCGTGGCTGCGCGGAGGCTGTGCTCGACGGTTTCAGCGACGACTTTCTTGTTCTTGATGCCTGCGACATCGAGACCGTAAGCGGCGTTTTCAAAGATGCTTCTCGGGAACGGATTGTATTTCTGGAAGACCATGCCGACGCTCCGGCGAAGGGCGATGGGGTCGATGTCGCGGTGATTGATGTCCACGCCATCCAGGGTGATGGTGCCGTTCTTAATGCGGGCGACATCGACGAGGTCGTTGATGCGGTTGAAGCAGCGGAGCAGCGTGGATTTACCGCAACCACTGGGGCCGATGAAGGCCGTGACTTCATTGCGCGGAATATCCAGATTGATGTTGTGGAGCACATGATTGTCTCCGTAAGCGAAGTCGAAATTACGCACTTTCAGGAAGGCATCTGGGCTGGAGAGGGCTGGGGCGTTCATGGGCTGAAATCAACTGAACTGGCCACGGACGTAGGCTTCGGTCTGTTTCTGGCGGGGGTTGCTGAAGATCTCCATCGTGGGTGCGAACTCGATGAGCTTGCCCAGATAAAAGAAGGCGGTGTCATCCGCCACGCGGCGCGCCTGCTGCATGGAGTGGGTGACGATGACGACGGTGTAGTCGTTGGAGAGCTGGAAGATGAGTTCTTCGATCTTGCTCGTGGCGATGGGGTCTAGCGCGCTGCACGGCTCATCCATCAGGAGGATGTCCGGTTCGGTGGCGATGGCGCGGGCGATGCAAAGGCGCTGCTGCTGACCACCGGAGAGGCCCATCGCATTCGCATTTAAACGGTCCTTCAGCTCGCTCCACAGTGCCGCGTGTGTGAGGCAGCGCTCGACAGCGGTATCCAGCACGGACTTGCGGCTCTCCCCATGAACGCGGAGTCCATAGGCCACGTTTTCATAGATGCTTTTCGGGAAGGGATTGGAGCGTTGGAAGACCATACCGACCTGACGGCGCAACTGGGCGAGATCGACATCTTCCTCGTTGATGTTCTTGCCCTTGATGCGGACTTCTCCCTTGCTGATGTGGGCACCGGGGATGCGGTCGTTGATGCGGTTGAAGCAACGGAGCAGCGTGGATTTCCCACAACCGCTAGGGCCGATGAAGGCCGTGACCTTCTTCGTAGCGATGTTCAGGTTCACATTGAACATGGCCTGCTTCGCCCCGTAGCAGAAGTCCATGTCCTTCACGGTGATGATGGCGTTCGAAACAGGACTGCTAGTTTCGGAAGCCATTTCCGATACTTCGGGAGCAGCGGCAGGAGGCGTGGCGACACCGGACTCGGCTTTTTTAGGCGCAACGGTGGACATCATGATGGGGTAAGTGGTTACCATTTGTATTTAGCGCGAAGTTTGCGGCGCAGGATCACGGAGGCACCGGCAAGGGACATGACCAAAACAAGGAAGACGAAGACAGAACCATACTGAGCGCGCTCAGAATATTCGTTCTGCGGAATGCGCGCTGAGAGTGTGTAGATGTGATAGGGCAGCGCCTGCACGGACTGCGTGAAGATACCCATGATGCCGGTGTCTCCCTGCCACGGAAGCTTGTCCTTAAAGGCGAGCGCAGCCGTGAACATGATGGGTGCAGTTTCTCCGGCAGCCCGAGCGATGCCCAAGATGGAGGAGGTCAGGATGCCCGGCATGGCGAAGGGCAGCACGCACTTCCAGATGGTCTGCCATTTCGTGGCTCCCAGCGCGAGTGAGGTTTCGCGGAAGCCTTGCGGAACGGCTTTCAGACACTCCTCGCTCGCCGTGATGACGACGGGCAGAATGACGAAGGCCAAGGTAAAGCCGCCCGCAAGAACGGACGTGTCCCAGCCTTCAAAGCTGATGTATTCCCCGAAGCCCAAGGGAATGGCCAACAGGCTGCGATCCAGTGGATGAGAGGTGATCTTCGGCGCGCTCAAGACGAACATCCCGAGCCCGAAAAGACCGAACACCACAGAAGGCACACCGGAGAGATTCAAGATGGCCAGACGCGCCATCTCGATGAACTTCCCTTGCTTTGCATACTCGCTCAGATAAATGGCGGAAGCGATGCCGAGCCCCAATGCGACAACCACACAAACACCGACGAGCAAGATGGTGCCGACGATAGGCCCAAGAATTCCGCCACCCGAATAGGAGATGGTTTTCTCATTGCGCAGGTTGTCGCCGAGTTGCTTCTTGATGACATCCACGCCAGTGGGCGTGGTCTCGTATTTCTTGCCCTGCTTGTCTTCGAGCACATGCAGCGTCTCAGGCAGCTTCGTGAGGAAGGAGGTGTTGATGAAAGGCGGCGTAAGGCTGAATACCACGGGCGCGCCACGGATGAAGATGTGCGTGAAGATGGAGGCCGTGATGATCAGGATCACATACGTCGCGCTGCGCAGCGTCCATTTGATCAGAGACTCTTTCGTCTCGCGATGGGACTTCTGCTTAGCAAAAGGATTGGTGCCGGGGGTAGCGGTGTCTTGAGCAGGGGTTTGCATGGATCAGCTCTTGTGGAATTTGAACCGCTTGACGACTTGGCGGGCGAAGAAATTAATGATCAGGGAGATGCAGAATAATAGGATACCGACCATGAACAGCGCCTGCCAATGGGAGGAGCCGCGCGAGACCTCGCCGAGCTCCTGAGCGATGATGCCCGTCAGCGTGTGAGCGGGCTGGAAGACGGTGCCGATGCCATCACTGAAGTCGGGGATGGCGATCCGATTTCCTGCGACGAGCAAGACGACCATCGTCTCCCCAATGATGCGTCCAAGTCCGAGCAGCATGGCGGCGAGGATGCCCGAAACCGAGGCGGGGACGATGACCTTGAAGACGGTTTGCAGCTTCGTGGCCCCGAGCGCTTCTGAGGCTTCACTAAAGGCACGCGGCACGTTATTGATCGCATCTTCCGCGAGACTGAACATCGTCGGGATAGCCATGAAGGCGAGGAGCAGTCCGGCATTGAACATGTTTAATCGTTCTTGCACGGGGAAGCCAGGAACCCAAGAGAGAAAGGGTAGAAGGCTGATGCTCTTGATCAAATCACCGAGCACCGAAATACCGATGAAGCCGAGCACGACGGACGGAATGGCCTGGATGAATTCAATGGTCGGCTTGATGAAATCCTGCTCCCGAAGTGAGGCGAACTGGTTCGTGTAAATAGCCGCTGCCACGCTGAACGGCATCGAGATGAGCATGGCCACCAGCGCGATGAGGCATGAGCCCGTGAGCAGGGGAACGACACCATAGAAATCCTGCCAAGAGCTGTTCGTGATCCAGTCACCACCGAAGAGAAACGAGGTGAGGCTCTGGGTAATGGGCACGGGCTTGGCGTAATCCCAATCACGCATGAGCTGGGTGCACTGCTCCACATGGCTCAGATGCTTGGGAAGCTGCGTGCGGACTTGGGAGATGAGCTTGCGGGCCTCTGGCGTTTCAGCGTTTTCGGGAATGCCCTCGGCTGCTTTCTTGATGGCGGTAATGTATTCAGGAATGAGCTTCTCCAACTCTGGAAGCTTATCCCGCAAGGGCTGCGTGCGGACTTTGAAATCAATGGCGGCCAGTGAAGTAGCCGCTGCGTCTTTCAGGAACGCTTGTTTTTCAGCCTCAGTCTTGGCTGTGGTGGCAGCTTCAAGAAGCTGCTTCTTCGCGTCTTCAGCCATGTGAAGCTGGTTCGCTGCTTCCTTGGTTTCGAGCGCGATCTTCTTGATTTCACTGTGAACTTTCGTCAGCTTCTCGGCTGTATCATCGAAGGCATCCACGGTGCTGATCAGCGCTGCATACTTGAGTTTGGCTTCGCTCGTTTTCTGAGCGGATTTAGCCATCAAAGATTTCAGGAAGGGCGGCAGTTCAGCCTGATCAGGCTGCAAGGCGGAGAGCTCGGCTTTGAGCTGGATCTGCTCTTCTGCGGTGAAAATGGCCGGAAGGGTCGCCGTAGAAACGGCGGCAGTCGTGGCTTGGGTTAGCGCAACGCGGAGCGGGTCGGTTTTCTCCGGTGGGGCTTTCGCTTTGAGCGCTTCTTGTAATGGCTCGGTCTGGAGCGTGACCTTGTCCTCAATACGGGACTTGGCCAACAAGGCGGCATCGCGTCGGTCGCGATCCACTTTCGAGACGGTGTTCAACTCAGCGCCGAGCGCGCGTTTGAGCTTGCTGTGCATGGCCACTTGCTCGCTGATTGGCTTCTCCACGTAGTCGCAGAATTCAAGGCCGGCGAGGCGATAGACACTGAGTTCCCACTGGTAGGTCGGGAGGAAGCCCACACCTTCTCTGGCGAGGAAAAACATGATCAGGAACAGCACGACGATGGTCACTCCAGCATTGGAGCCAAAAAACCATTTGATGATGTTCTGCTTATCAACATGGAGGCCCAAGAAGCGCTTGGGCTTGATCAGATCCTTTGCATTGAAAGGCGCGTCAGCTTTTTTCTCCGGCTCCATCGGTTTTCTAAAGGGTAGTTTTTAGCGGGGCAGGAACCCGGCGGAAACTGGGATCAGTTCCCGCCGGGCTGGATAAATCAGGACGTTGATTTGATCTTACTTCGCGAGGGACTTCGGAACGAAGCCAACGGTGAGAGTGATCTTTTCGCCTGCCGGGCTGAGGGCAAAATCAATGAACTCCTTAACCTTGCCGGTTGGTTCGCCATTCGTGTAGAAGAACGTCGGGCGGCTGTAAGGATACTTGAGAACGTTGCTCATCTCAGGGGAGACACCGTCTGCCGCGACCGTCTTGACACCTTGGCCACCAGCGTAAGCGAGGCCGACGTAGCCGATGCCTGCCTTGTTGCTGGCGACTTCAGAGACGATCTGTTCGTTGCCTGCCATCTTCTGGCTGCTGGCAGCGTAGTCCTTCGCGTTCATGGCGAGGTGCATCCAGTCCTTGTAGGTGCCGGAGGAAGTGTTGCGGGTGTAAACGGAGATGGGTCCCGGAGTGCCGCCGACTTCGCTCCAATCTTTGATTTCACCGGTGAAGATACCGGCGATTTCCTTCTTCGTCAGGCTGGCCACCGGGTTGCTCTTGTTGATCACGACCGCGATCATGTCCCAAGCGACTTCGGTTTCCTTCAGGAAGACGCCTTTGGTTTTGGCCAGAGTGATTTCTTCTTCCTTCGCCTTCCGGGAGGACATGCCGATCTCAGCAGTGCCGGAGGTGAGGTTGGTGAAAGCCGTGGAAGAACCTTCCGCTGCGATGTCGAAGCTGACGGCTGCACCTTCTTTCTTGAAGCCTTCAGCCCATTGGGGGACGAGCTTGGCACCGAGGGTGTCTGAGCCGCGTAGGCGCAGCACGGATTGCGCGTTGAGTCCAGCGGTCATGGCGAGCGCCAGCATGGAAGTGATAATCGTATTTTTCATGCGTTGTCTTTTTGGATTTGAGTTTGAAACCAGATGATGAAATCCGGTGCAGCAATGTGATGTCCCCTGCTCAGGGTTGCGGCAACAGACGCAATGTGAATAATTCGTCACACAACAAAGTGCTCGTAATGGAATGTGACATTTACGTCACATAATCATGCGGCGCTTGTCTCCCTAGGCTTAGTCGTTAAGTATTAAGAAACCCAATCGAGTAGAATCCATGTCTTCACTTACCGAACCCAAACACATCCTGTCCAACTTCGACCGTGCTCTCAGCCAGTTGCGCGCAGACCTTTTCAGGATGGCTGCACTGTCTGAAGCGAGCTTCGCCAACGTCGCCCGTGCTCTAGCGTTGCGTGATGAGAACCTCTGCAATCGTATCATCGCCGAGGATGAGGAAGTGGATCAGTTGGAGAAGAAAATCGACGCAGATGGCATCAATATCCTGACCCGCTACGCGCCACTGGCCCATGATTTTCGCCGCGTCTTCTCTTCCATGAAGGTGGCCACGGATCTGGAGCGTATCACCGATCAAGCTGTCAATATTGCCCGTCGCACGAAGCGTCTTTTGCAGACCGTGGAGCTTCCGGAAACCCGGATGCTGGAGCCCATCTTCGGAATGGCTCATACTCTTCTGTCGGATGCCATCCGCGCTTTCACGGAAGAGGAAGCGGACCTTGCAATGGGACTGAAGGCTCGTGACAAGGAGCTGGATAAAGTTCAGCATGAGTTCATAGATCGCATCACCCGCCGGATGGAAGAAGACCCCGCTGGCGCACAAAACTACCTAGATCTGGTCTTGATCGCACGATTCATCGAGCGCGTCGGCGACCACGCCGTGAATGTGGGGGAAGATTCAATTTACAGCTTCTCCGCCAAGGATGTGCGGCATGAGCGGGCATAGACCTGATGATGTCAGTCTCCCAGCGCGCTGGAGTCCATGACTTACCAATTGCTGCGGCTCTAGAATCAGCAAGTGCCAGGCTTCCAGATGGAAGCTTGTATCTAGGCGTGTTTGCGCTCGCTCCTCGCTTCTTCAGGAGCAGGAAGGCATTCAGTTCTAAATGTCCAATCATTCGCTGGATAGACACTCATAGGAACAAGGCGGTGATCCGGGTGTAGCACCGCCCTCAAGAAGCTGCGAGTGAAGCCAGAAAATAGAAGAGGCGCAGCCTCCCAGCCGCGCCTCTCATAGATTCAACGTTCAACGAGAACAACGAAGTGATTACCAGAAGATACGGAGACCTGCGAGGGTGGTCCAGCCGTTGTAGCCAGCGCTCTTGGCTTTGCCGCCGGTGAGGTCGTCATACTGCTCGCCGAGCATGAACTTGAGCTTCTGACCATAGACGTAGTAGTTCAGACCCACGTAACCGGAATTCATGGTGTCGCCAGTGAACTTGCCGACGGTGCTTTCCTGACGGTTGATGGTGGTGATGCCATCGGACTTGTCAGCGAGACCCAACTGGTAGCGGGTGACGAGTTCGAGCTTGTTCTCGATGATGTAATAGGAAGGCATCAGCATGAGGGAGTAGATGTCTCCTTTGCTGGATATGCCATTGCCATAACCGAGCTGGGTGACGAAGCAGAAGCGACCCTTCTGGTAATCGAAGTAGGTGGCGGCTGCATTCTTCATGGTGTTGAACACATTGCTGTGGGAATTGAGATCCGTGTGCAGGTAGTCAAGAGCCCAAAGAGCTTTGTCTGCGCTGAGGGACTTTTTGAAGTCATAGCTGATTTCAGCAAGGTAGGCTTCGCCGCCGTTGAACTTGCCGAACTCTTTGTCCACCTGAAGGGAGAACGCGGCCACTTGGTAGCCCCAGTTGCCCACTTTACCGAGCACGGAGATGCCGGAGAGGTAGTCGTTGCCGGTGTTGTTGAAGACGTTGTCGTCATAGAAGCTACGTTCAAAGAACTTCTGCTGGTTATCGGAGAACTCACGATCATAACCGAAGTGAGGCTCGAACTTGCCGACGCGGATATTGACGGCGTCGTTGATGTGGATGTTCGCGAAGAGATCGGTCATCCGGTTGTAGAAGATGCTGTCCTTATGGTAGCTGCGGAGGGTAGTATCCACGGTGGCCTTCAGCTCAAAGTGACGCTCAGCAAACCAGGAGTCCAAGCCGAGACGGAAACGACGGAGTTCAAAGAACTCATTCTTCCCCTTGTCGGAGTCCACATTGAAGTAATCAAGCTGAACGCGGCCCGTGAAGTCGAGTTCTTCGATGATCGGGTTGCTGTCGTTCTTGTAGAGTGTGGCCAGGCCCCAGATCTTATCGAATACGGAGTCTTGTTTTGGGGCAACGGCTTCAACCGGTGCTTTACCGGAGGTGGTGCCAGCCTGCATCTGAGAGATGCTGCCTGCGGCAACGAGCGCAAGGAGTGCTATATGGATTCTCATGTGTTTGGTAGGGAGTGTGTGTTTGTTTGGTCTCACAGTGGCAAGGTCATGCCACCCGTGAATGCGCCGATC
>JANYJH010000015.1 GCA_025361865.1 Phragmitibacter sp. | reverse complement strand
CTAAAGTGGCCTGAATGATCTGCGCGACCGTCGCGGCATCCGCATACTTGAGCGGGACAAACTTCGTCACCAAGGTGCTGGCTGAATCCGGCTGATCAATGATGTCCTTGATACCCACGAGTTGCTTCACAATGGTGGCGTTCTCCGTGACGAGCAGCCCTGGAGGCGTGGTGACGGGCGTGATGCGGCCAAAGACATTCAGGCCGACGTGGTTACCGAGAATCGTCGCGGCCTGCGCAGGATCAAGGTAGGTGAGTTTGATGAAGTGGCTGACGATGCTTTCGTTGTCCGGGATGTCCTTCACGGATTCATAGAACTTCACGCCTTGGGAAAACATGGCCCCAGCGGCGGCCTGAGTGATGCCCTGCGTGCGGGTCGGGAGAATGCGGGCGCTCTTACCGGAAGAGTCAGCGACGATGGCGTATCCATTCGTGAGCATCGACGCTTCGATGAGCTTGATCGCTTCCTCTTTCTCGACGGGTATGGGCGTGACGAGGCTGATCGTTTGTCCCTCGAAGATACCGGAGTCCTTCACGAGTGTCTTATTTGTGAGGCGTTCATAGATGCCGAGGATGTCCGTGATGGAGTTGTTCGGGAACTGAAGCGAGACCTTGTCTCCCTCGATCTTCATGCCTTCTGACTCGTCACCACTGCTGGATGCGCCGCCGCCGGGAGCACCGCCCCGTCCTGATCTGCTACGATAACTGCCTTTAGAGGGAACAGCGGTCGTAGGCGTGGCGGCATCCGCTGGAGCAGCGGTGGCATCTGGCGGAGGCGTCGGTGCCGCAGCATTCTGCGCGAGAGCACGCATTAGAGGATTGCGGTCGGTCGAATCCGTGGCGGGTTCTTCTTTGTTGAAGCCGTCTTTATCCGTCGCCAAGGCACGAAGGCTGGGAAGGTTATTATTGACAGCAGCGGCTGGTTTGGCGGTCCGCTCAGGGGGAGTCTCACGCGTGGAGGCGAGATTGCGCAGACTATTGATGGGCTTGTCACTTTCGGAAGTCTTCGGAGCATCCGCCGCAAAGAGGAGCGCGCTGCCAAAAAGAACAAGGGAAGTGCTAAGTTGAAAAGCGGTCATACGGGACTGAGGCAGCAGCGGAAAAGTGCGGTGAGGGAGTGTGGAAATCATCGGTCTGAATGGGAGTGCAGATAACAAACGAAGAGAATCAGAAAAGTTGTCAGCAATGCGTGTTACTTGGCTTTGCCGCCCTTGTCGTCGGTCTCCACTTTCTCGAACATCTTCTTGGCAAAGGCCATGCGTTCTTCTGGGGTGGCGGTCATCATTTTTTCACGGTTCTCGGTCATCACCTGACGGAATTTCTCACGGGCACCATCGGAGAGCGACATGAAGCGCTCGCGGTCTTCCTTGCTCGGTTTGGGATAATCGCGGCGGGGTTTTTCACCACCCCCTTCGCCGCCGCCTTCGGACCTGCCGGGCTTGCCTCCTTTTTTCATCATCTCGGGCGTCACCGCTTCATCGCTGTAACGAACGGTGACTACTTCAGTGCCCACCATGATCTTGGCCTGCGTGTGTTTCAGTTGTGTGCTGGCGGAAGTCTCCGCGAGCTTCCAGCCTTGCACATTGGGCTCTTCAGAGACGACGTAGCTTTCGCGGGTGGCCTTGTTCACGATGGTGGCCACGGGCTTGCCTTCAATGTAAGCGATGCCCGTAAGCACCAAGGAATCCGAGAGGTTCAAGGCGCGAGTGAAGGGCGAGCTTTCCAGTAGGGCCTGAGCCACATTCGCATCCATCGGCTGCGGTAGATCGGGATCAATCGCTGTCGGCTTCGGGTCGGCGGCGTGAAGCCCCAGCGTGCAGGCACCAAGCAAGACCGTAAAAAGGGAGGACGTGGAGAGATTCATAATCAAACTTTCTCAGGCGGGGCCAGCGCGGCTTCGATGGCGGAAGGAGTCTCCAATGGCGAGGCGGGTTCCGGCTCCTTCATCGGCGCAGCAGGTGCGGCATCCGCAGGGGCCACGGAGTTGAACCACCGGGCGATGGTAAGGTTGCACTCAGCCTGCGGAGCTTTCGCCTTAGTCTTCGTTTCGGGTTGAAGATCGAAGTTCTTGATGGCCTGGAACTTCTCCGGTGATTGCAGCGTGAGGAGCCAGCGCATGAGCTTGTCCTGATCGCCATGAATGCGGATGCTGACGGCGACTTCATTGCAATGATCCAGCTCCACCGGCTCCAGCAAGGTCTGGCTGGTGATCTTCAATTCATTGTCCAGCGCGGCGTTTTGCAGGTCTTCGAGAAGCTGCCCTTGCGATTTCCCAGCGGAGTCCGTGTAGGGCATCATCTTTTCCAACCAGGCGAGTCGCTTCTCATAGAAGGCCCGTTCGTGAAGCAGTCCCTTGTTGGAGTTGGCTTGGAGATCGAGCTGCTGAACAGACTTGGTCAATTCCGTCCGCCGCAGTGAAAACTCACGAAAAGCCAGGAAATTGATCACGAGAAAGATCGTCGCGAGACAGAAGAGCAGGAGTCGCTTTTCGCGTTGGTTGAGAGTGCGTTTCATGGATCAGGGTTGCTCAAGTTTTCCTTGGATTTTAAAGGACGCGGCCTTCTCCTTCATGCTGGGAACGGGCATGGACCAGTTGAAGCGGCTGAGCTTCGGATGCTTCTTCAAGTCCTCCAGAAACTGCGTGGCCGTTTGCGCATCGCGCGCATCACCGCTGATCTCCACTTCGGTGGGCTTGGACTCGAAGCGCTTTAACGAAACACCGCTGGGCGGCATGAGCGCGGTGACGTTGCTCAAGACCACCATCGGGTAGCGTTGGGACTCGATGGCCGGAGCCAGAGAGCGCCAGCGCTGTTCCGTGCTGCGAATCTCCGAAGCGGGGCCGTTGGTTTTTTCAACCTCTTCTTTGAGAGCTGTGGCCTTGGATTGAAGACTGCTCAAATACCACCAACTACAGGCAAACAGCACGGCATAGAGAATGACCAGTAGCACGCCGATGGAAGCATACTGCTTACGCCTTGCGACCGCAGCCTGCGCTGCAAAAACGGTGGACGGAAGCAGCTTCTGAAAGGCTTCCAGCTTCAGCGTGCGGTTCGGTTGCAGCTCCGTGACCGTAGCGATGGGCAAGGCGGTATATTTCTTCAGCGGCCCCGCCATCAGGCCCAAACGTTCGCCGACCAAGGTGACACCACGCAACGAAGCGAAGCCATCCTGCGCTTCAAAAGTCATCTTCGCGATCTCCAATTCCCGCGCCAGATCCGCCACGTTCGTGTCCACGGAACCGATGATATGACTGTGCCAGAGCTTGCCGATACTGGACACGGCCATGACTAACTGGCCCTGCTCTTCCACCACCGTGAGATCGTTCGCAGGAAGCTGCATCATGCGCAGCGCCGCTGTGTAGTTGGCAGCGTGATGCACTGCGAGGTTCTCCGGGAAAGGGTTGGAGAGCACATCTACACTGGCCAGGGTCTGCCCGGAGGCGAGGCCGAGGTTGTGCCAGGCGAAGTTCGGCGTCGGCTTGTGCTCGATGGGAATGCCGCGCCGTTCAAGCTGGGCTTCAATCATGGAGGCCAACAGCGTGGCATCCACTGAAGGCAGGATCAAACCGACTGTGCGACAAGCCGTGGCCGGAAGACCGACGACCATCGCTTTACCGGCATCACGGCATTCAGCGGGTGAATCCACCGTCTCCGGGTTGCCGCTGGATATGGACTTCCAGAGCCTCCATGAAGGCTCCGCATCTGGCATTAAAAAACTGGAAGCGGTCATGCTCATCTTATTCCTCAAATCTGGCCATGTAACTCAACGAACCATCATCCTGCCGTCTCGCAATGACGACGACTTTATAGTGAGATTCACCCACACGCCCTACACTCTCGACCCGGCGGGTCAAATGATCTGCCGTGATTCGCGGTTGTAGCTTCGTGTATTTCGCATCATCCAGCGCCAGCAGGCGTTTCACATCAGTATCCGTCAGCGTGACATCATCCTCAGTTCCAGCGATGCTATCCGCTCCGTTACGTTCGCGGATCAGGTTATCTGCATCGGACTCAGCAACATCGCACACCGCCACGATGACATCCTTGGGCGCATAGTTCAGATCAATCAACCCATCGCCGTAAGTGCTGAAGAAATTCCGCCAGTCAGGCTTCGCCCTCTCCACCGCATCCATGCCGCGCACGAGCAGCATCTCGTCCACTGAAGCGAAGCCTTGATTGCGCGGGAAGTCCTGAAAGCCCAAGCCTTTATAGTAGTCCGCTTCGGCCCCTTGGGAGCGCGCATCGCTATCCGTGTCCACCCAGTCCGCCAGCGAATCCGCCGCGATATTGGCTTCATCAGGAGACATGTTCCAGCGGATGAAAAGATTATAAACTGCATCCCGATACCCCGCATCCGTGATGTAGTTGATGGGAATGCGCGAGCCTTCTGAAGAGATGGTCACATCAAAGCCGCTGTCTGATCCGATGGTCTGTTTAAAGGCGGAATCACCGGGCTTGAGCTGCGGATGCAAGCCAATGGCAATGCCGCATTCCGCGAGGTGCAGCGCTCGGAATTCACGACTGGCCAAGCCGTTCTCTGCAACGCTGTAGTTCATCATTTCGACCACGCCCATCACAGAGATGGACATAAGCATGATGGCCCAAATCACAAGCATCAGCGCAGAGCCGGATGAAGACGCCCAAGCATCGTTTTTTAGTGTGGATCGAAAATCCGAAATCCGAAATCCGAAATCCGAAATAGGCGGTGTCTTCATTTCGCTTTCCCTCCTCCGCCCGCATTGCCACTCGGTTGCGCGCTGCCTCCGCCTGATGCGCGACCGCCGCCACTGGGTGCGCCTTGAGGTGCACCGCCGGGTCCACCCTGACCGCGTTGTCCACGGCCTCCTTTTGGCGGAGTGCCACCGCCTCCCGGTGCGGGTGCGCCTCCTTTCGGCTGTCCTTTTTGTCCCTTGCCCTGCTGTCCGTTGGGGCCACCACGCTGTTGGTTATTATTGCCTCCGCCCCCTTGTGGGCCAATCGCAGTGGCCGTCACAGCCTTCTTCGGAGCCAGTGCGGCGTTGGCTGCGGTCAGCTTAGTGGTGGGCAAGGCGAAGACCATGCGCGTAGGTTGCGTATGACCTTGCAGCATGAGGTTCATCTCGATCAGCGGTGGGAAAGTGGGGCTGTCCCATTCGTCTTCCCAGGTATCCTCATCTTCCTTGTAAGCCCGCCAAGTGAGCGAGGCCACATCCGGCATCAAGGGCATCCAGTAGCGTCCTTGATCATCAGGCGCGGCGACGCCTTCACCAGAACTGCGGCTGACCGAAGCACCATTCCCAGCGTCCTTCGGAATCAAATCCTCACGACTCAAACCGACATAAAAGATGGCCGCGTGCGTCTCCGAGTTTTCGGTCGCGGTCACGTCTGGTCGCAAGCCGAGGATGGTGTCTTTGTAGGACATCGGCGTTGATCCGAATGCGAAGGTTTCTGGCGCGCCGCTGATGGTCAGTTCCTGCATCACTGGATCGCCAGCTTGCGTCGTCTTGATCGTGATGATGGCCGTGGAAGGAAGACGCTGGAAGGTCTGGCGACAAAGCGCGATGAAGCGGCTGACCTGATCGTTTTCCTTCTGGATCATCTGCATATCGAACGCCGTCTTCATCGAGCCGCGCACGATGGAAAAGACCATGCCGCTGAGGAGGGCAAGGATGGTCATGGCGATCACTAACTCCAGTAGCGTAAAGCCACGGCCGATTTTGGATTGGAATTGACTCCAAGCCTTAAACCGCAAGCCTTCAGCCTGTTCGCAGTTACTTCGTGGCGGGCTTGTAAACATACACGTCAACGCTTTCCTCCCTAGTTTCAGAGCCTATGTCATAGCTCGCCGAAGCATGAAGATTGTAGATGTCCGTAAGCACGGTTCCGTTCCGATCCTTGATGGTGAGCGGGTCCAGCGTGCTGTTGAAAGTGACGCCGAGTCGTTCATCCGGCACGCTCGCGGCCATCTCAGCGATGGGCTTGCGCCTAATCTCTTCAACGAAGGATCGCAGGCCAGTGCGAATCTCGGTCTCCTTGTTTAAGATGCCTGCGGTCTCAATCGCCGTCGTCAAAGCACGCGCCAAGCCCATGACTGCCAAAGCAAAGACGGCGAGCGCGAGGATGGCCTCGAACAAGACATAGCCTGAGCAGCGCTGGGTGGTGGATGGACGTTTCATGGATTCCCGGAAGACTCCTTCACGATGTCTGCGGTGAGCGCGCTGAACGTGGCGGCAAAGGTCGCCGCTTCCCGCTGCATATGGATGGTGATCGGTGTGACCATGCCCGTGGGTTGGAAGACCCAGAGCTTAACCGCATCACCTTCGATGGGACTGGACTCAGGCTCATACCAGAACTGCGTTCCATAGTGAACGCCATCAGGCAACGTGTAGCTTTGCGTCCATTCTTTATAGGTGCTTGCGGCTGGTTTATCAGTTGGATTTGCGTTGGCAAAACCGTTCGTGCTATCTGGCGCGGGCGCATCCGGGATGCCTGCTTCTTCACGCTGTTGGATGTCGTTCTCCGCCTTGGCAACAAAGGCTTCCAACTGACCTGCCTGCATATAGGGACTGAGATAGCGCGTGGCCGTGTAGCCCTTAGCAGTAAAGGCGATCTGGTAAGGTCGCTTGTCCTTCATGGCTTGCAGTCGGGTTTCCTTGGCCAGCTTAGCCAAAGCGGTGATCGGCTCACGAGCGATCTGTTCATCCTTCAAGCCGCGAACGCTGGGGATCGCGGCAGCCATGAGGATGGCGAGGAGCGTCAATACGATGACGAGTTCAATGAGCGTGAAGGCTGATCCCTTTTGGATTTTGGATTTTGGATTTTGAATGCACCTCAATCCGATGTGCATCCTCTGTGCCTTTGTGCCTGTTGCCTCATTGCCACTCATGCTACTTGGCCGCTTCCGCAGCCTTCCAGTTACCGATGTCGTCCGCAGTGCCGTCCTGCGCATCTTTACCAACCGACCAGATGTCATAAGGTTGCTTCGATTTCGTGGCGGGGTAACGATAATGATACGGCTGCTTCCAAGGATCGGTGGGCAACTCCGTCAATGAAGGGTGCCAGCGGTCAGGCACGGGTGCTTTGACGGGCTTGGTGATCAAAGCGTCCAATCCCTGATCCGTTGATGGATGACGCCCCGCTGCGTAGAAGTAGGCGTCCAGCGCGGTGCTGATCGTTTGAATGTCCCCTTTGATGCGGTCTTCCTGGGCTCCTTCGATGATGCCGCCACGGTTCAGCATGGTGATGGCCGCTCCCATGAGGATGGCGAGAATGGTGAGCACGAGCACGAGCTCGATGAGCGTGAAGCCACGTTTTCTATTCGGGGTTTTGAGCTTTGGATTTTGGGTTTTCATGAGAGGTATTGGATGTTGATGAATGATTAGGCTTTCGCCCGAGCGCTGGACATGGCTTGGAAGATGGAGGTGACGATGGCGTAGGCCACGACGCCGACGATGACGAACATGAAGATGAGAATCACCGGAGTTACCAACGCCGTCAGACGCTTGATCTTCTTATCTAATTCCTTGTCGTAACGCATGGCGATCTTTTCCATCGCATAGCCGAGGCGGCCTGTTTGCTCGCCCATGGAGATCATGTCCACGAGCAAGGTGGGCAGGTGTCCGGCCTTGCGCAGCGCGCCTGAGAGGGAGACACCTTCGCCAATGATGAGCGCTGATTTCTGCAAAATGCCGCGTAGGAAGATGTTGGACGTGGCCTTGGCCGTGAGCTTCATGGCATTGAGCAGCGGCACGCCATTGTTCACTAAATTTCCCAATGAACTGGCGAACTGCGCATAGAATCGAGCTGAGAGCACGGGGCCAAAAAGCGGGATGTTCAGCTTCGCGCGATGCCACCAGAGACGGCCTTTGTCAGTGGAGACATACGAGCGGAAGAGCAGGCCGAGAGTGGTGCCGATGATCAGGCCAAGCCACCACCAGCTTCCGATGAACGCACTGATGGCCATGAGCAGTTTCGTGATGCCGGGAAGCTCCTGACGTGATTTGGAAAGCATCTCCGACAACTGTGGAACGAGCACCGTGCTGAACACGATCAGGAGCATGACCAAAGCGCCCACGAGGAACGCTGGATAAACCATTGCCGAGACCACGCGCGCTTGCAGTTCATGCATCTGCGTGATGTTCATGGCGAGACGACGCAGAATCTGCGGCAGTGTGCCCGACACTTCACCCGCCGCTGCGAGGTTGCAGTAAAGATCATCAAAGGAGGGTGAGGCATTTTGCAGCGCTTTCGAGAACATCGCGCCTTCACGGACCTGATCGCGAATACGCCCACTCACGGTGCGGATGATGACGGATTCCTGACGTTCATGCATGACGCGCAAAGCCTGCTCCAACTGCATCCCGCCATCCAGCAAGTCCGCCAGTTCTTCCGTGAACAAAATGAGCTGAGCCCGCTTCAGCACGGGTGGGGGAGCCGCGTCTGCCGTTTCCTGTTTGAGCGCCTCACCCGTCTTCGCATCCTCAGAAACCTTCACCGGCGTGAGCCGCTGAGTCTCCAGTTTGCGATAAACTTCCGCACGCGTGGAAACGCTGAGAGAACCAGTGACTTGTTTACCAGAGGGGTCGAGGGCGATGTAGCTGAAGGCGGGCATGGGGGCTGTGCGTCGGTGCGTCAGGGTTCAGGGATATTCCATTCGCGTCGCAACTCAACGGCCCGGAGGCGTGTTTTCTTCAGGGCATCGTGAGATTTGACGATCATCTTTTCAATCAGCTCCATGCTCCAGAGGCGGTCATGAACAAGATCAAGGTTCAGCTTTCCCTTGGCTGCCAGGCCGCCAAGCTGTTCGATGTCTTTCGGCCTGCCAGCGATGCATTTGGCTGCGGCCATGTCGTGGGGTTCTAGGCAATGCACACCCGTGAAACCAGCCAACGAAACCGTGCGCTCACGCCAGCCGGGGGGGAAATTCTCAAAGGCGAGGGGGCGAACGATGTCGGCAAAGTAGCCAAATTGATCATGGAAAGCTTGCTGCTTACCGATCATTTCTTGCAAAGTATGAGCCGCCCGTTCGTCGAAAGGTTCAGGAATAAAGTCGGCATCATAGGTGGCCAGTAACACACCGTCTTCTTCACCCTCCTCAGGATAAGTCGCGAGCATGGAAGAGGAACCAAAGACAATGATGTCTCCTGTGCGATGCACCACTCTGACCAGTTCAAGCAGATGTTTCAGTGATCCCAAGTCCATTGAAATTGCCTCTTCTCTTGTTTGGTCATAATGCCCACAAAAGGATCATAGCCCTTCATGTGGCGGGATTCCTCGGAGTCGCTGCGCAGGAAATTACAAAGCTTCTTCAGCCCTTCATCGTTTACTTGGGCGAACTCGATGATCGGCTTCCAGAGCAGAAGCATCTTCTGACTGCTGATACCTTGCTTGATCCAGCGCTCCATATTGCTCAAAGGGATGCTCAGCAGCGAAGGATCGCGTTCGATCTTGTCCGCAATGAAACACCACATCTCGTAGATCACCGGATTGTAATACGTGTAGTCCGGTGGCTCATCATGATGCTCCACGGGATAGAGGCCGTTGAATTCGAGAGCGGGCATGGCGGGAGAGTAGTTAGTAGTCAGTATTCAGTAGTGAGTAGTGAGTAGTAAGGACTTAGTTCACTGCTGTTTGGCTTGGATACATCTATCAATTTCAACTCAAATTCAATCGCTCAATCATTCACATCACGGAAGTTCACTGTCTCCTCGTTACTGACTACTGGCTACTGCACATCAGTCTCCTGACGCCGTCACCGTCATCACTTCTTCAACGGTCGTGATCCCTGCGGCGGCCTTATCAAAGCCGTAGCTGCGCATGGGGATGAGGCCGTCTTTGAAGGCTTGCGTCTTGATGTCTGCCATGCTGGCGCGTTGGTTGATCATCTCGGCGAGCGCGCTCGTCATCAGGCAGATTTCCATGATGGCGAGTCGGCCTTGGTAGCCTGTGTTGCGGCATTGGCGACAGCCTTCGGCTTTGCGCAGCTTATCGCGATGCTCCATCGGGAAGTCGATTCCCTTCAGATATGCGGTCTCATAAACGGCGGGCGTTTTGCAATGCGGGCACAGCGTGCGGACGAGCCGCTGGGCCTGGAAAGCGCGCACACTGGAGCTGACGAGGAACGGCTCAATTCCCATTTCCAGCAAACGACTGATGCCGCCGATGGCATCGTTCGTGTGCAAGGTCGAGAACACCAAGTGACCCGTCAATGCGGCGCGAATCGCGATCTCCGTCGTTTCCAAGTCACGCATTTCTCCGACCATGACCACGTTCGGATCACCACGAAGAATGCTGCGCAAACCTGCGGCAAAGGTCAGCCCGATCTCAGATTTCACGGCGATCTGGACCACGCCGTCGAGCTTGTTTTCCACCGGATCTTCAATGGTCACGATGCGGCGCTCCTTCGTATTGAGCATTCGCAGGAAGGTGTAGAGCGTCGTGCTCTTACCGCTCCCTGTGGGGCCAGTGACGAGGATGATCCCGTTCGGCATTCCCAGCAGACGCTTGATCGTCGTTTCCGTCTGGCCATCCAGCCCGAGCTTCTCCATGTCGAACTTCTGTCGGGAGAGCAAGCGCAAGCTGACGCTCTCGCCGTTCACGGAAGGAATCGTCGCGACACGAACGTCAATCGGATTGCCGTCGAGTTCGAGATTGATACGACCATCCTGTGGCAGTCGGCGCTCGGCGATGTCCAGATGCGCCATGATCTTCAAGCGCGAAATGAGCGAGGCTTGCAGCAGTCGCATGTTCGGCGGCACAGGCACTTCCAGCAGTTTGCCATCAATGCGGTAGCGGATGCGCAAATCACGCTCCAGTGGTTCGACGTGAATATCCGTGGCCCGTTCCTTCAGGGCTTCGCGGAAGATCTGGTTCACGAAATTCATCACCGTGGCCTCCTCGTCCTGCTCATCCAGCACGGTGGTTTCCTGCTTCATTTCATCATGGCCGCCGTCACCTTCACGGCCTT
>JANYJH010000448.1 GCA_025361865.1 Phragmitibacter sp. | reverse complement strand
GATCCAGCTTCCGCCAGCCGTGTGTGTCATCGCCTTCATCCTTGAAGTCCTTGGCCTTGTGGATGGTTCCTGTTCGCGGGTAGTTCTCCACGATGTAACGAACCCGCGCGCCGTTCGTGCCCATGCTGCGCATCCAAAGCGTGCCGCCCTCGCATTTGAAGCGGGGAGACATGAGCACGCCGCGATCCTTTGTGGAGATCAGATCCGTAAACACACCGGCTGAATGAACGTGCGAGATGACGGACTCACCACTGCTCGCGATGCTGAACGCACCGGCCTTCGTCGCGCCTTGCTTCACGCCATCGCCATCAGCAAACCAGGCGTCTTTGCGCAAATTCCATTGGCGGTAAGACTCGATCCTCTTCGCTTCTTGTGGCTTCGCTACGATCACTGGCAAGGCTTCCGCAGCCTTCAGCCAGGTTTTGCTAACGGCTGTTTTGATCTCTTCTTTGAGTTTTACCAAGGACTCGCGGGAAGCTTTATCCTTGTCCTTCGTGCCGACATCAATGATCGCTGGATGGGTGCTGTTGAAGATGCCGAAGAGCGCGTAATAATCGGTCTGACTGATCGCGTCGAACTTATGATTATGGCAGCGCGCACAGGTCACGGTGAGGCCTTGAAAAGTCTTCGTCACCACATCGATCTGGTTGTCCGTGAAGGTCACTTTCTCGTCCAAAGTATCCACTGGCGAAAACCCATGCATGACCATGCGAAGCTGCGCGGTGCCGAGCGCGGATTCATTGAGAGCCAGTTCCTGATTCAGGCGCGGCTGCGGCAGGAGATCCCCCGCGATGGCCTCTCTCACCATCTGCGGATACGGCACATCTTGATTGAAAGCGCGGATCAGATAGTCCCGATAGCGCCACGCATAAGGAATGGGAGAGTCGCCCTCGCTGCCGTAGCTCTCTGCATAACGAACCCAGTCCATCCAATGACGAGCCCAGGTTTCGCCAAAGCGAGGCGATTTAAGCAAGCGATCCACGAGGGATACGATTGCGGATTTTGGATTGCGGATTGCGGATTCTTCAAAGGCCGCAACTTCCTCTGGCGATGGCGGAAGGCCGATGAGCACATAGTTGATGCGACGGATGATCGTAGCCGCATCCGCTCGCTTGGCTGGCGGCAGATTGGCCTCTTCCAGCTTCTTCAGGACAAAGCGGTCCACAGGATGCGACGACCATGCCGCGTTCTTCACCGTAGGCGGCTCAGGATGGCTCACGGGCTGGAAGCACCACCACTGCTTCCGCAACTTTAGGACGGTTTTCCAATCCATGTCCTTGGCTGATTCTTCAGCCGTCGGCGGATGATCGCGAGGATCAGGCGCGCCCATGCGGATCCATTTTTCAAAGTCTGCGATGATCCTGTTGTCCAGCTTCGCGCCATTCTTCGGCATCTTCAGATCGTCATGCGCGTGCTTGATGCTCTGGATGAGAAGGCTCTTCGCAGCGTCACCGACGACGATCACTGCGCCGCTATCTCCGCCTTCCAACAAGCCTGCGCGATGATCCAAACGCAGCCCCGCTTTCTGCTTCGTCGCTCCGTGGCATTCATAGCATTCCGCCGCGAGGACGGGACGAATTTTGTTCTCGAAGAAGTTGCGGTCTGACTCGCTCACCGCCGCAAACAAGGGCATGGCCAGTGAAGCCAACAAGGCGGCGAAAGCGGTGAGCAACTGAGAAGGACGCGGGCGAAATGCCATGAGTGCAATACGCTCTGGTGGGCCAAGTCTAGCTCGGATTGTGCGGCGCTCGGTCTTCAACTGAGCTTCCGCTCCAGGGCCAGTTCCATTGCCCGTTCTACGAGGATCACCGCCAGGGACTGCGTGGCATCATCGAGCGCCTGATTGGCTGCCTTCAGCGTCTTCGCATCATGCGGTTCCGCTTTGCTGGCTGAACGCACCACCTCGGCTGCCGCTAGGATGTTGCTCATCTCTGCTTCGCTCAAGAGACTGCCGCACTGCTCCAAGGCTTCATCCACGGCGGTCAGCAGTTCCTCGCTCTTTAAATAAGCTTCCGTCCAGACGCGCTCATTCATGTCCTCAAAGGCAAAGTCCACGCTTTCAGAAATCATCTGCTCGACCTTCGCATCGTCCACATTCACGGCGGAACTTTGAATCTCCAGCACCGTGTCAGTGTTCGTCGCGGTGTCACGCGTGAGGACTTGAAGAATGCCGTTCGCATCCAGTGTGAACTGCACGCCGACACGAGCGCTGCCTTTCGGCCCGGCTGGGAATGGGATCGAAATCTGGCCCAGTTCCCAGTTATCCTTCGCCAGTTCACGCTCGCCTTGCAGCGCTCGAATGAGCATCTCGCTTTGATTGGCCACGGCATTCGTGAACATCTCGCCAGCCTTGCAGGGAATGGTCGTGTTGCGGGGGATGATCGTGTTCATCAGACCGCC
>JANYJH010000146.1 GCA_025361865.1 Phragmitibacter sp. | reverse complement strand
ATTTTGCGAAAAAGACGACACTGACGACGGAGCGCAGAAATAACAAAAACCTACTATTTCGGCCAATAGGTCTCGAAATTCTAGGGCGAGTGTATGCTTCGGCATATGCAGACAACCAACTCCAGAAACTAAGAGCAAGATTGCCGAAGGTGGATTTCACCAATCCCGGGGGACCATTTGAGAAAATCATATGGTCCGCCGGTAAGATTAAGGCCGGTTCTAAAGAAAAAGGCGCGGCGGTTGATCTAGTCAATTATCTCTGCGGCTTGCGGCCTGTATTGGGTGACATAGAACTTCGAGATCGTTTGCGAGTAATTACGCAGGACTCCAACTATAAACTTCCTCCCAAAAATTCGTAAGAATCTTACAAGGAGCAGTTGGGGCGGATGTTGACGAAACGGGTGGAGGCAACCAGACGCCGCTCCTTGACCCGCACAGCTCCAATCAACAAACTCCGTTGCCTCAACTGCTCCAGCAGCACGATCTTCTCCGCAAACGGCAATGCGGCGAGCTTCACACGGTAGGCGCGTTTGCTTTCGAGAATCTGCTTTATCCAATCACTCATGGGGTTTCATCAGTGAGGATACGTTGGCCGAACTGATCCCTCTGGCAAGCGGTGTGGACTGCTTGATGGCACGCGGAAGTAATTTCTTGTCGGTCCTGCCGCTGGCTTGTATTCTCTTAGCATGACCCTGACTTTAACCCTGCCTGATGAGCCTGCGGCCAGCCGCTGGACGGAGGCAGAGCTGCGTCTGGAACTGGCTTGTGCCATGCATGCCCGTGGGAAACTGAGCAAAGCAGCGGGTGCGACGATGGCGGGGGTGGACTTCTTTACCTTCCAAGCAGCCTTGGGAGAGCGAGGCATCAGCAACTATACGGTGGATGATCTCCACGGAGAATTGGAGGCTTTGCAGGAGTGCTTCCCCTTAACGCTTCAGCAAGCGCGATAGATGGTTGTCGTCGCAGACACCTCGGTCTTGCTCAATCTCTGCCGCGTGCGGTTGGAGCATCTGCTGCCGCAGCTCTTTGGCGAGGTGTGGATTCCGCCGATGGTGGAATATGAATTCAAGCGCCTGTCTGCCGTGCATCCGCGCTTTAGCGGACTGCTGCTGCCCACATGGGTAAAGCTTTCGGATGCGGTAAATGTGCCACCAGAGGTGAGCGCGTGTCCCGATCTCGACCCAGGTGAGACGGAGGCTTTGGCTTTGGCGCTGAGCCTTCATGCAGATTTCGTTCTGGTGGATGATCTCGCGGCAAGGCAGGCGGCAAGGCACCTGCTCCAGCGCTCGACGGGAATCGGAGGCATTCTGCTGCTCGCTAAGGGTTCAGGATTGATCAGCGCCGTGGGACCTTGCTTGGAACGGTTGCAGAAGGAAGGACGCTTTTACATGTCCAAGACGTTCCAAGCGGAAATGCTCCGTTTGGCAGGTGAAACACCCTGATACGTGCGAATGACTCAGGGCTGCCCCCCGAGTGTTTGAATGGCGCTCTTGAGTTCAGACAAAACTTCGGCAATGGCTACCTTTTCGAGAGAGATACCCAGGGAGAACCTCACGCACTGTCGAGCGGCAGAACCGGGCTTCATGGCAGCGATGACATGCGAGGGATCAGGGGAATCCGCTAGGCAAGCCGAGCCACTGCTGGCGCAGATGCCCGCCTGATCGAGTAGGAGCAACAAGGCCTCTGATTCAATGCCGTGGAAAGTGATGTTCGTGGTGTTGGCGAGGCGCTGGGAAGGGTGGCCGTTCAGCTCGGTGTGGGGAATGCTGGCAAGAATGCCTTGCTCCAAGGCGTCGCGTAGCGGGCGCACGGTGGTCTCGAAGCGTGGAAGCTTCTTCGTCGCCAAAGCGGCTGCTGTGCCGAAGCCGACGATGCTCGCGACGTTCTCTGTCCCCCCGCGTCTCGCGCGCTCCTGATGCCCACCATGAAGGAAGGGCACGAATGGAGCCTTCCTCTGCACATACAGCGCGCCGATGCCTTTCGGCGCTCCGATCTTGTGACCGGTGAGGGAGAGGTAGTCGATGGGCAGCGAACGGACTTCAACGGGGAGCTTGCCTGCGGCTTGCACGGCATCGCAATGGAACAGCACGCCCTTGCTCTGGCAGAGATGCGAAACTTGCTCGACCGGAAAGAGCGCGCCGGTTTCGTTGTTTGCCCACATGAGGGAAACAACGGCAGTGTCGTCCGTAAGGGCAGCTTCCAAGTCCGCCATCGAAAGCAGGCCTTCATGGTCCACTGTCAGGTAAGTGATGCGGTAGCTGTGATGCGTCTCAAGATAGCGGCAGTAGGTGAGCACGGACGAATGCTCTACCTGTGAGGTGATGAGGTGCCGTTTATCTGGACGGCTCATGATGGCCGCGTGAATGGCCGTGTTGTTGCTCTCCGTGCCACCACTCGTGAAGAGAATCTCACGCGGAGATTTTGAGCCGATCAGGACTGCGACCTGCTCGCGGGCTATTTCGATCTTCGACTTGAGTTGAGAACCAAAGCGGTAGCTGCTGGAGGGATTGCCCCATTCCTCGCCCAAGTAGGGCAGCATGGCGTCCCGGACCTCAGGCAATACGGGTGTCGTGGCATTGTGGTCGAGGTAGATCAAGATGGAACATTTCAACGGGAACGGTCTTCATGCCAAATAAGAAATGACGATAGCTAAGCTGATGGTGCTGGCGAGCTTACTCTTCATCTAATCACTCGTTATTCTTCCGGGTCTTCGAGAAGGCGGCGCGGAAGATCACGGGCACCGTGCATGATGCGCTCGATGCTGAGCCGTCCTCCAGCTTGATAGAAGATGAGATGCTTGTCGAAAGGTCGTGTTACCTGACAACTGCGGATGCCGGAAAGCTCTGGCGATTGAAAGTGACGGCGCAGACCGATGTCAGGGTCATTAGCGGCTCGCTGAATCGTTTCGTCCACGGCGCGAAGGTAACGCTCGGCCACCTCAGCATCGGCATTCTCCAGATACCAGTCATATTGGATGGCCATGTCCTGTTCCGCCCGTTCGGCGATGACAATGGGCAGGCTCATGCAATGGCGGTCTTGCGGATGCGTTCGAGCACGGAGGCATCATAGGGCTGATGCGGTGAACGCACGCCTTCCAACAGTGCCGCCTCAAGCGCGGGGGATTCATCGAACTCCTGATGCTCAAGGACCCGAAGGGCTTCACGAACGACCTCGCTTTCATCGGCATATCGTCCGGTATGAATGAGCCGTTCGACGAGCTGAGTGAGAGCGGGGGGAAGGGCGACGGTCATGAAGTAAGATTAATAGCTCAAAGAGAGTTGTCGAGTTCAGGATAGGGCTTCCCATGAGTCCTATCCCACCAGCCTCACCTGCTCTGCGCTGTTCAGCATGAGTAGGGTATCATCGTCTTTCCTGACAATGAGCCTTCCTTCGCCATCCACATCCACGGCGAGGCCTTCGATGGCTTGATGGTGGGCCTGGGCGGTGACTCGTTTACCGATGAGCCAACTGCGCTCCCGCACGTCCCGGATGATGGACTCAAAGCCTGCGTCGAGTTTTTGCGTGAGCTGTTCGAGCTGCTTGAGCAGGGCGATGACGATGGGGTTGCGATCCAGCGGGCGTTTCTCTTCCAGCAGGAGGGAAGTGGCGCTGCTCCGTAGTTCTGGGGGAAAGGAATCTGTGTTCACATTAAGCCCGATGCCGAGGGCCATGAAGGCTTCTCCTGAAGCGGTGAAGGTCTCTGCGAGGATGCCGGCGATTTTCTTATCACGCACATAGACATCGTTCGGCCATTTGATCATGGGCTTGAGCGTGGTGGTGGCTTCTATGGTCTGGCAGAGGGCCAGCGCGGCCACGGTGGTGAGCCTGGGCCAATGCTCCAGCTTCGCGGTGGGGCGTAGTAAAACGGTCATGAGCACGTCTCTTCCGGAGGGCGCGTGCCAAATATTTTCACGTCGTCCACGACCGGCGCTCTGGCTCTCCGTGAGGATGACGAGGCCATGCGTGTAGCCTGCCATACCGAGCTCACGCGCGAGGTCGTTGGTTGATGCAAGGTCTTCATGCACATGGACTTCGCAGCCGAGGCCCTGTCCGGCGAGGGCGGAGGAGATGCGGTGGGAATCAAGCGGTGGTGAAAAAAGGGAGGGCACCCTTACCTCTCTAAAAAGTGGCGGAAGAAACGCAAGCTCGCATCCTCGGCCTTGCATAAACCCTGAGGCTGCGGCAAGCAATGCCATCTCCCATGCCTCTTCGTTTCCTCATCGCTGACGACAATACCGCCCACCAGAAGCTTACGGCCAATGTGGTGCTCTTTGTCGGTGGCGAGTCCGCCTTTGCCTCGAACGGCGCTGAAGCCTTGCGGTTGCTGGAACAGGAGGCCTTTGACGTGGTGCTCATGGATCTGTGGATGCCGGAGATGACGGGCATTCATGCGGCTTCCCGGATGCTCTCCAGTTATGATGAGGGCACGGAGCGGCCCCGCATCCTCGCGGTCACGGGGGACAAATCAGAGGAACGCGCGGCGATGTGTCGCGCCGTGGGCATGGACGGTTTCATCACGAAGCCCTATGACATTGCGCATCTGCGGATGCAGCTCCAACAAGTCGTGCTGCGCGGTTATTGTTGGTCAGACGGAGCCTCAGAGCGCTCGCTGGAACTGGACACTTTCTGGAGTGCGGTGAGTAACGGAGATCAGCAAACCGTTACCGAGTTCGCCATGAAGGCGCTGGATGTGGATCGGCGTCTCGGTCTCTTGGCGGAAGCGGGTGGTGAGCTTACGGAGGCGATCACGGAGCACGCGGGAATCATCGAGAGCTTTGCCCATCGGTATGGCTTTCTTCGTTTGAAACAAGCGGCGGCATCGCTTGCATATTGGGTGCATAAGAATCCTTCGTGGTCTTATGAAGAGATGCTGAGGGATGAACTGAAGAGCTTCGGCAAAACGCTCACGGGCGCGATGGAATCGTTGAGGGAGTGTCGCAGTCTCGCGCATGTGAGCGCTTGAGGTGAAATTTAGTCGCGTAGCGACAATGGATGGTAGCCGTGGGTTTTACCCACGGTCATCGACAGTGGGTGAGTATTCGTCGCGTAGCGACGGCGGAACCAACC
>JANYJH010000440.1 GCA_025361865.1 Phragmitibacter sp. | reverse complement strand
TGGGCCAAGCCGTCATCAAGCCCACGGCAGCCTTGGTCGAAGCGCAGATCTTCACCGGTTGGAACGTGCTTCAATTCGTCATCGCCAGCATCGGCGTCTGGCTCTTCCCGAACACGCAGACCATCCTGCATCGTTTTGTCTTGTGGAAAGGCCTGCTGGGAATGGCCTTGTTCGCTGCGGCCATCACCATGATGTTCACGCGTGGTTACAGCCCGTTCCTTTACTTCCAATTCTAACGCGAATGGCTGACTCATCCTCCAATCCCTATTCGCACGAGAAAGACACGACCGTCTATGAGATCGGTCATCGTCAGGCGTGGATCTTTTCGGTCGCGTTCATGCTGTTGCTCGGACTGCCCGCGCTAAGCGAGCATTTGATCAAAGCCGTGGCTGGTCAATGGAGCGCCACGCCCGCTGGTAAGCTGATCAGTTGGACGCCAGCGCAAGAGCCGCTGATGGATCGTTTGCACAGCGTGGAGAAGAGCATGGATGAGGCGTGGTATGCTACGGGGCTGCGTCAGCATACGCAAGCGCTGCTCACAGAATGGGCCTCGGAAGGCAACCGGAAAGTCTTCATTGGCTTCAAGGGTTGGTTGTTCTATCAGCCAGATTTGAAAGCGCTGACTGGCTATGGACCGCTCAGGCCTGAGCCGTTCAGCGTGATGAAAGACCCCACGTTAAGCAAGCTGCGGGACACGAAGGACATCATCATCGAATACGCCGCGCAGCTTAAGGAACGGGGCATCTCCCTCCTGCTCGTCCCCGTGCCGCTCAAGCCCATGATCTATGGCGAGTTCGTAAGTTCCAAGGCCACGGATACCTACCTCACGCATCCGGATGCGGGAGCCTTTTATAACCAGCTTCGCGAGAGCGGCGTGGATGTTCTCGACCTCACAGCGGACATGGCCAAGTTCCGTCAGATGCGCAGACACACGTTCATCCGTGAGTTCACTTCCAAGGAAAAGTCCTTGCTAGCCGCAGCTCACAGCGCCCTAGCGGAGAATCCTCTGGCCCAGCTTCCAGACGATCTACAAGCCGTGCTCGACGAGGAAAATCAGGGGAAAGAAAAACAAGTCGCTTACCTGAAGCAGGACACGCATTGGACTCCTGAAGCCATGCGCTTCAGCGCGGAGAAGATCGCGGCCCATGTGCAGAAAAAGTATCCGCAGATTACGCAGCCTATTTTTAAAGAGATCGCCGCCGTGGATGGCCTCAGTTCGTCGAGCCTCGGTGACTTGGTGAAGCTCCTCGATCTGAAAGAACCCGAAGCGCAGTTTGATGACGAAGAAGCCTTCCTGAAAGTGCTGGGTGAGGGGACTGAGAGCAAGTTCGCGTCCGTCGCGCTACTTGGCGATAGCTTCGTGAACATCTACGACGATCCCACGCTCGGCTTCGGGCGCGAGGACAAGCCGACGGAGCGCCTTCACGCAGGCTTCGCCCAGCATCTCAGCTTCTTGTTGAAACAACCGCTCGATGTCGTCGCCATGAACGGCAAGGGCTCCACCGGAGTGCGACGTGAATTCGCGAAGCGCTACGACGATGAAGTCCGCGAGAAGAAGCTCGTCATCTGGGTCATCGCCGCGCGTGATGTCCTGCTGGCCAAAAGTGCCGCGCGGGATGCGAACATCGAATGGGCCAAAGTGGAGTTCAATCCGAAGCGCAATCTCGGCGCGACCAGCACCGCACCCGCGAACGACACTGAGTTGGTGATCGAAGCCAAGCTCACCGAGAAATCCAAGAATCAGGAACTCAACGGCACGCCTTACGCGAACGCACTTCACACCGCTGTTTACGAAGTGGAGAAGGTTGTGAGCGGCAAGCTGGACTCCAAACAAGTGCTCGCCGTGCAATGGACCTTCAAGGAAAAGCAGCCCCAACCCACCGCCAGCTTCGCCCTCGGCCAGCGCTATCGTTTGACCCTCGTTCCGTGGGATAGGAAAGCCGATTTAAAGACCATCAATCTTCAGGACGATTCCACGTTGTTCGATGCGGATCGGTGGTTTGTAGAGAAGGCGGAGAAAGTCCCTTGAATAAGGGGTAGCAGCAAGGCCCCTAAGAAGAGAGCAGTTTTTAAAAAGCCATCCAGATCACGTGAGGAACGTCCCTCCATTCCTCCCAACAAACAGGCAGCAAAACCGATCAAGCAAAGCCTGATCTGAGATCATCCCACCCGAGCGCCTCAGCCATGCGTTCCAGCATGGCAAGCCATTAGAGCTCTTTCGCAATACCTAGTGTTGGGGGCTGCCAGCCCTCATGATCCGAGAGTAGTCTGCCCTCGACACCCGACTGCGGTTTTCTATTATGAGAGGTCTATTCTCTTCACAATTTAGAGAGGCGGACACCGTAAGTAATCTATCGGACGTTCACTGGGCGACAAGCCATTGAAGCCATGCTGCTTCCACACTCGCAAGCGCCTTAATGGCTCGGCAATGTGCCAGTGCACGGTCCCCAACGCCAAAGGCGTTATGTCCCAAAGCCCAAGGTTGGGGCGAGGAACGAGCACCTACTCTGGGGAACGCAACAACCGATCGTTCAACTCCAACGGAGTTGTGTCCATCCAGCGTTTTGGAATGGTTCGGCAACGTGCCGGAGCACGGTCCTCAACGCCAAAGGCGTTGTGTCCCAAAGCCCAGGGTTGGCCGGAGGAACAACGGCCTACCCTGGGAACACACCCAAAACCAGGTCAACCCCAACGGGGTTGCGTCCAATGTGTCGCGGAGGATTAGAAGGCTGCGGTAGGCATGGTCGGCGGGACACAACCTCGTTGGGGTTGGAGATGTGGGAATGCGGTTTCCCAGAGTAGCGCGTTTCGCGCAACCCTGGGCTTTGGGACATTTCCCCGTTGGGGAAAAGGCGTCACCACCTCCGGCGCTCCCATTTCCTTTGGATGCTTCTTCCCGTGCCACAGGACATAGCGCCGATACCAGCCGATGTAGCTCTCCTCAGTCTTCAGCCAACCGAGCGCCGGAGGTTAGGCGCAAGATAGATGGACCGAAGCGCGAGACCCGCCGCTGGAGGATAGCGGGGTGTGATGGTCCTCAGCGTTAAGTGGCCAGTCTGTTTTCAAAGCAATTCCGCATGCTCCGAATCCA
>JANYJH010000011.1 GCA_025361865.1 Phragmitibacter sp. | reverse complement strand
CCGACGTTTTAGTAAAGCTCATCAGACTCTCTCTTCTTCTTTGTTTATGAAACTAACAATCATCGGTTCTGGATATGTCGGCCTTACCGGCGAGCAGTGTTTCGATTTTCTTGGGGTCATTGTCCACGCACATGACTTGATGACCCATTTCCGCAAAACAGGCTCCCGTGGTAAGGCCGACATATCCAGAACCGATGATTGTTAGTTTCATAAACAAAGAAGAAGAGAGAGTCTGATGAGCTTTACTAAAACGTCGGAACTCCACAGGCTCAAGACGTAAGGAATATTAATCTTCGTGATCAATCGCCGAATGAAGCGAAATAACAAAACAACCCAGCATCGCCGTGGCGAGAACTGGGTTGTAGAGATAGCTCAAACATCCAATCTTAGTTGCCGCCTCGGGCCGCAGGGTTTGGATCGAGATCAAGAGGAATGCTGACGTTCGGGAAGTCCTTCAGCGTGAGGGTCAGAACAAGACCGTATTCATTGGGATTGCCCGGACCATTGTTACGAATCAGGCCGCCCAAAGAGACGCTCCAGCTCGATAGATCGCGATGAACGCTGTAGCTCTGATATTCCAGAGTGCTGTCATCCATTTCGTAGATCTGATTCATCGAGAAGCCCCAGTTGTCGTTAATGCGGGCATAGAGTCGGGAGTAGATCAAGCTACTGTTCACGAACAGAGGATGGTGCGAAAGGTATTGGTGGCTGATAGACCAGGACAAGTTCTTGTTCGGGAGCCAAGTGATACCGGTATTGACTTCGGTGAAGTTAAAGTCGCTGCTGCCCAGGGGCAACTGACTGTCCACAGTGAACGAAAGCCAAGGAACTGGGCTCCAGTAGAAGTTGTTGTAGAGGTTGGAAACCTTGCGATCAAATTCAGGATCTTCAAAGAAGATGTCCACGAAGGTATTGAGGCCCATCCAGTTGTAAGTCTGGTCATCACGCTTGGTCTGGAGAACGTTCCGCACACCGATACGGGCGATGTTCCACGAGTTGACTCCATCAGTTGAGGTAAACAGAGGAAGGTCAATTGGGCGCGGCTGGGTGGATGGCGTGATACGTTCAATGGCAGGCAGGCCATCAATCGGCGGTGCATCCACAAAGGAATAGTTCATATAAGGCTCGATGACGTGCCTGAGTTCATGCAGACCAAACGCATGGTTGTCCACGGTGTCATAGACTCGGCTAAACTTGGTGGAGACATCCAGACCAAAATGAACAATGGTCTGAGTATCAGATCCGATGTCCTTGATGCCGCCTTTGATGCTGCTGTAGTAGTTGGCACCCAGACCAAAACGAGGGATGATGTTGATGGCGTGAGCTGATCCCAAGCTGATCGGGTAGAGGAATTCATTGTAGGTATGAGCGCGGAAGTATTCGTTCGCGGAAAGCTCAGCTTCCAAAGCAGCCAAGTCCTTGGATACCTGATCAGGCGTGATGAGCAATTTTGGGGTGCTGGTCCTGAGAATCGTCGGGTTGTTCTGCACAAATGTCGTGCCAGCAAGAGCCGTGACCTGCCTCGGTGCATTGACGCTACCATCCGCGTTCACGGTGGACTGACCAATGGTGGCCAGATTAGCCGTTTGGGTCTGAATCTTGTTGTTGAGTGAGAGGATTTCACTCGTTGAATTCCCTTCCTTATACATGCCAAAGGAGGTGTCACCCTGATACTGAATCCCTGTGTGCAGGATCGGCTGGCGAGTAAAGTCAAAAGCCAGCTCAGGAAGACGCTCGTCCGTGTGGTAGAAATTATTTACTTGCAGGCGGGTCCAAAGGGTCGCTGTAAAGCGCTCATCACGTTTGACCAGCTTGATCGTGTTATCAGGCTGCGGATTCGTGCGGAACTCCGTGAGGTAATAATCTTCCAGCATGAACTCATCGCTCAGCTTGGTAAGGTCAAAATCAAGATACCAAGTGCTTTCCTTCGGCCCAGGAAGGTAGATGCGATGCTGAAGGCCCAGACGATAGCGGTCAGTCTTGGCTTCGTCATGACGACGCTCACCACCGTAACCAGTGTTCGGAGCGGAGTCATTCGCATAGTAAAGTTGGATATGGCCAAAATGACTGCTCTCGTCAAAGCGCAGGCTCTTCAGGTCAACGCCAACGCCGATACCGCGCTTGGCGCGCAGATCGAGCTGATACTTCGCGAGGGTATGATCTCCATACATCACGCCATACTGATTCAGAAGGAACGCACCCCATTGGCTGGAGAAGCCAGGGCGGAAGAAATAGCCGAGTTCGTTATCGAGCGGCTGAACGTAGAAGGGAAGCCAGAAGACCGGCGTGGAGCCCGCATAGAACTTCACATCCTTCATCACCACGCGGTCCTTCGGGTAGATCGTAATCGACTTGGATTTAACGTGGTAGTTGGGGGTCGAGCTGTCGTGGGTCGTGAAATAGGCATTGGTCCCCTCGATTTTCTTGGCTGTTTCTTCACTGCCAATCTTCACGTCGGAGGCCTCATAAAACAAAGGATACAGACCGCTCTTCAGGCTATTCGCCTTGATCTCTGACGTCTTGACGTTGTAGATCATGTTCTCCCCACGGAAAATGCCGCCGTCCTTAACGAGAACGACGTTTTCTTTCGCAATGACCTCGCCCGTGTTGGAGTTGTATTGCGCATTCCCAGCGGAAATATCGACGCCCTGATATTTGATGTGAACGTCGCCAACAGCGGTCGCGATTCCTGTCTCAGGATCGAATTGGGTCTCCAAACCCTCAATGTTGATGTTGCTGGTAAGATTGCCCAGAACGTCAGCGGCCTGACCATAGGCGGAGGCGCGGGCGAGCATGATGCAACCGAGGAGGAGTAAGGCGGGCTTCATATACCGGGAAGTCGTGTGTAGGCTGGGTCTCATGCGTAGAGGTGGGAGTGCGAGACAGTGTGCTGGGTTATCAGAATCCATGAAATAGGCGAGTCGTTGGACGGCGGCAAGGAAAAGGACAAGAAAAGTGCAAGCTGGACAGCAAAATTAATCGGGGGAATGCCCCGTCCCGCATGGAATCAAGCCCCCTCATTCTACAAGCGAGCAACGCAGAATGCCTTCCTGATTGTCATTTCGCCCTTTTATCTTATAATTACCACAACAAATAAGTTTATCATGTCGCCACCCCCACCTTCAGAATTCAGCGACGCCCCCAAACCGAATTTCTGGCGCGTGCCGGAGGCGGCCCCAGAAAAATATACGAAAGCGACCGCTATCGAGCCCGATGTGCTGCCACCCCACGGTTCCCGCTCTGCCTATCCCAAGCCTTGGGAGCAACCCGCCCCGCCTCATGGCCGGCTCTGGTTCGTGATGGGGGCAATGGCTGGGATCGCCGCCGTCACCGTCACCTTTTACTCGGAAATCAGCGCCGTCACCGAGCGCGAGATGGGCAAGTTATTCTCCACCACTACGCCACCTCAGAACGAAAAAGCGGCCATCAAAAAAGACTCCGCACCAGCCCCCGTCGCCCCGCCGATAGCAGAAGTCCCCAAGGCTCTCCCCGCGCCGACATCACTCCCCTCGCTCTCGTTCCACTCCATGGGACCCGCTGCCGAAACGAGCTGGCCGCGAGGCGTCGCCCTTCCCGACACCCCGGAGGTTACGGTCATTAAAGAAGACACCGCCGCAGGGGAATTCATCTATCGCGTGCCCCCTTATGAATTCCGCTCAGACACCCTGCTGGGACCGGACACCCTGCGGGATTTTGCCCGCGTCTTTAAGAGCGCCTGGCTGCTGAACTGCCTCTTGCCCTTGGATCTGCGCCCCACACCGGAGAAAGATCACGAGGCCTTCATCGCGAAGATTTTTCGTTCCAAAGCGGACTATCACTCAGCAGGCGGAATGCCCGGCAGTTCCGGCACTTACCTACGTGATCAAGGCGTCATCCTTGTCCCGTTGGAGAGCATCGGCGTGAAAATCATCAATAATCGCGTGCAAACCGAACACAGCGACCGACACGAAACGCTCATCCATGAGATCACCCATCAGATGATGAACGCCTGGCTCCCGCGCTTGCCCCTCTGGTTCATCGAAGGCAGCGCGGAATATGCCGCGATGGCAGAATACATTCACGGACGTTTCTACCTCAGCCAGATGCAGGATCGGCTGCGCCTTTACTTAAGAGACCACGGCCAGAAAGACCGCCAGATCATCATGCGAGCTCCCGCCGCGTTGATGACCACCACCCACCACGACTGGGCGCAAGCCCTGGGCACAGATCACCAAAGTGCCTCGGCGAACTACACCTCCGCCGCCCTGCTCACCTACTACTTCTACCACCTCGATGGCCAAGGAGATGCCGCCCATGTCATCGCCTGGCTCAGAGACCTCGAACGCGGACGCCCGCCCGCCGAAGCTCTTGAAGAACATTTGTTGAGAGGACGCAGCCCAGAGAAGCTCGCCAACGACCTCGCCAATGCCTTCCATCAGACGGGGATGAAGCTGGAGTTTGTGAACTGAAATAGACCCAAGCGAAAATAGCCGTGCACACCAATGTCTTCCATGACATCGGCAGCGAAGCTGCGAAGCCAATGTCGCGCTACTACCTGCGCACCTGACATTGGCACGAGCCGTGCTAAGTAAGTCATTGCATGGCCATCCACATCGCTCTCCATCACCGCACGACTTACAAGTATGACCGCCTTATCAACGTTGGGCCCCAGACCATCCGGCTCCGCCCAGCGCCTCACTGTCGCACGAAGATTCTGAGCTATTCCCTGAAGGTTCAGCCCTCCAGCCACTTCCTGAACTGGCAGCAGGACCCTCATGCGAACTACCTCGCCCGCGTCGTGTTCCCGGAGCCGACGGAGCTGCTGGACGTGATGGTGGACCTCGTGGCGGAGATGTCCGTTTATAATCCTTTTGATTTCTTTCTGGAGCCGCACGCAGAGGAGTCCCCCTTCGTTTATGAGCCGCTGCTCAAGAAGGATCTCGCGCCGTTTATGGAATGGCCAAAGCTGGGGCCACACCTCGTCGGCTTGATCCAGGAATGGTGCGGTAAGCCGAAGATGCGCACCATTGATTTCCTCGTCGGAATCAACTCGCATCTGCATCAGCTTATCTCCTACACCATCCGCATGGAGCCGGGGGTGCAGACGCCGGAAGAGACGCTGAAGCTCGGCAGTGGCTCCTGCCGTGACACGGCGTGGCTCTTGGTCAATGCGCTGCGTGGCCTCGGTTTCGCAGCTCGTTTTGCCAGCGGCTATCTTATCCAGCTCAAACCGGATGTGAAATCACTCGATGGCCCGAGCGGGGCGGAAGTGGACTTCACGGACCTTCATGCGTGGTGTGAAGTTTATCTGCCGGGTGCGGGTTGGGTGGGCCTTGATCCAACGTCCGGCCTGTTCGCGGGTGAGGGCCACATTCCCGTGGCTTGCACGCCTGATCCGGTTTCCGCAGCGCCTATTTCCGGTCTGCTTGACCCTTGCGAAACGGTGATGCATCACGAGATGAATATCACGCGCATTCACGAGTCACCGCGCGTGACGAAGCCTTACACAGAGGAGCAATGGCAGCGCATTCAGGAAGTTGGTCGCGCTGTGGACAAGCGCCTGATGGATGGCGATGTCCGCCTGACGATGGGTGGTGAGCCGACCTTCGTTTCCGTGGATGATCCTGATGGCGAAGAATGGAATTTCACGGCCAACAGCGTGAAGAAGCGGGAGTTGTCCGGTGAACTCATCAAGCGCCTGCGCACTCGGTTTGCCGCGAATGGCGGTCTGCTTCATTATGGTCAGGGCAAGTGGTATCCTGGTGAGCCGCTGCCCCGTTGGGCGCTGGGCTGCTGGTGGCGTAAGGACGGGGAGCCGATCTGGGAGAACCCGGACCTCATCGCGGATGAACGCAAGAACTACGGCTACACGGACAAGGAAGCGAAAATCCTCGCCGAAAAGCTGTCCGAAAACCTCGGCGTGAATAAGGAACATCTCCTGCCCGCTTACGAGGACATCTATTACTACATCTGGAAGGAGCGTCGCCTGCCTTCCAACGTGAACCCGCTGGAAAGCCATCTGGAGGACGAGCAGGAACGCGAGCGTCTGCGGCGCATCTTTGAGCAAGGATTGGGCACGGTCGTCGGCTACACGCTACCGTTGAAACGCGATCAGGAACGCTGGGTCAGTGGCTCGTGGTTCCTGCGCCGGGAGACGCTTTATCTGCTGCCCGGTGATTCGCCGATGGGGCTTCGTTTGCCTCTGGATTCCCTGCCGTGGGTGGCTCCCGCCGAGTTCCCGTGGGATTATGATCGTGATCCGCTGGCGGAGCTGCCTCCCCTGCCCCCGCGCCCACAAATCCAAGGCCCGAAGGGTTTGGGAGAAGCCGCCGAACGTGGCAGCGCCGCAACCGATCCCGCCCCAGCCTTTGCAGGCGAGGAAGAGCGTGGCCCCTTGCCTTCGAGGGAGTCCATGAGCCCGCCGAAGTTCAATCGTGAGCCGAACCCCGGTGAAAGCGCTCCGTGGGTCATTCGCTCGGGATTGTGCATCGAGCCGCGCAATGGTCGCCTCCATATTTTCATTCCGCCCGTGGATACGACGGAAGATTATTTGAACCTCGTGGCCGCCATCGAAAGCTCCGCTGCGGAGTTGAACATGCCCGTGATTCTGGAAGGCACTCCGCCGACTTACGATCCGCGTCTGAAAGTGCTGAAGGTCACGCCTGACCCTGGCGTCATCGAGGTGAATCTCCATCCGTCCGCGACTTGGGATGAGCTGGTGGATAAGACGAAGACGATCTATGATGAAGCTCACCTCACGCGCCTCGGCACGGAGAAGTTCATGCTGGATGGCCGCCACACCGGAACAGGCGGCGGGAACCACATCATCATCGGGGGTGAGAAGCCTTCGGATTCGCCGATTCTTCGCCGACCAGATTTGCTCAAATCACTCGTCGGTTACTGGCAGAATCACCCATCATTGAGCTATCTCTTCAGCGGCCTGTTCATCGGGCCGACAAGTCAGGCACCGCGTGTGGATGAAGCGCGCAATGACTCCATCTATGAGCTGGATTTGGCCTTCAAACAGATGCCGGAACGGGGTGGAAATGTGCCGCCGTGGCTGGTGGATAGGCTCTTCCGCCACCTCCTGACGGACTCCACGGGCAATACACACCGCTCGGAGTTCAGCATCGATAAGCTCTATGATCCCGATAGCGCCACGGGCCGTCTCGGCTTGCTCGAAATGCGCAGCTATGAAATGCCGCCGCACCCGGAGATGAGCCTAGCGCAGCATCTGCTGTTGCGGTCGCTCGTCGCCAAGTTCTGGGAGCAGCCTTACAAGGGTAATCTCGTCCGCTGGGGCACGGACATCCATGACCGCTGGATGCTGCCGCACTTCCTGTGGAGCGATTTCACGGACGTGATCGCCGATCTTAAAACGAGCGGCTTCCCCTTGCAGGATGAGTGGTTTGCGCCGCATCTGGAGTTCCGCTGCCCGTATGTGGGCGAGTTTGCCCAACGCAACGTGAACGTGGAACTGCGCACCGCTCTGGAACCGTGGCATGTGCTGGGTGAAGAAGGCGCGCAAGGGGCCGTCCGCTATGTGGACAGTTCGCTGGAACGTATGCAAATCAAGGTTCAGGGCATGATAGACCCCCGCCATGTGCTGACGGTCAATGGGCGCACTCTGCCGCTTCATCCCACCGGGGTGAACGGGGAATACGTCTGCGGCGTGCGCTTCCGCGCATGGCAGCCACCGAACTGTCTGCATCCGCTCATCGGCGTTCATGCGCCTTTGACCATTGATCTCGTGGATACTTGGAACAAGCGCTCGCTGGGCGGTTGCCGCTACCATGTGACGCACCCCGGTGGTCTGAGCTACGATAATTTTCCGGTGAATGCCTACACGGCGGAAAGCCGCCGCTTGGCCCGTTTTGAAAGCATCGGACACAGTTGGGGACCGATGGAGCCTGCCCCGCCAGTCCATTCCCGTGAGTTTCCTTTCACACTGGATTTGCGCGCGTAACATTGCTGTTCATCATCCCTTGTGCCCCCCCTCCAAAACCCTACGATGGATATGCCGCCCACTGCCGAAAGCATGGGTGTCGCGGCCATGCTGTCCGCCTATCGCGAAGCAGGAACGTTCGATGAAGCCTATGCTTCAGAGCGGATGCCGCGCCCGGCTTGGGCCTCATTCCTCGCCTCCCTCGGGAAGTATAACGAGGCGGATCTTCACTCCCGCCATGAGTCCGCGAACCGCCTCCTGCGTGAGCACGGGGCGACTTACACGATCTACAATCAACAGCAGAGCGCGGATCGCCATTGGAAGCTGGACATCCTGCCGCTCATCATCGGCGCGGAAGAATGGCGCACGCTGGAAGTCGGTCTTAAGCAACGCTCGCGGCTGCTCCAGAAGGTCGTCGCAGATGTTTATGGCGAGCGTCGCCTGCTGAAAGAAGGCTGGGTTCCGCCCGGTCTCGTCTTTGCCAATCCCGGCTTTCTCAGGGCCGCACATGGCATCAAGCCGAAGCGCGGTTCCTTCCTGTTTCACCATGCGGTGGACTTAGCGCGTGGCGCGGATGGGCGCTGGATCGTGCTCGCAGACCGCACGCAGGCTCCTTCAGGCATCGGCTACGCTTTGGAAAACCGCATCGTTCTCACCAGCATTTTCGGTGAGGAATTCCGAGCGAATCAGGTGCAACGTCTCGCCGCATTCTTCCAGATGGAACGTGATGCCCTGCGCGCCAGTGCGCCGCAGAATCGGGACAACCCTACCGTTGTTTACCTCTCGCCCGGTCCGCTGAACGAGACCTACTTCGAGCACGCCTACAAGGCTCGTTACCTGAATTTCCCCCTCGTAGAAGGCGCTGACCTTACCGTTCGAGATCGCAAGGTCTTCCTGAAAACCTTGGAAGGGCTGCGTCAGGTGGATGTGATTCTTCGTCGTGTGGATGACACGTTCTGTGATCCGCTGGTGCTGCGCGGAGACACCTGGCTCGGCGTTCCCGGCCTCATGGAAGCGTGGCGCGCAGGCACCGTCTCCATCTGCAATGGCCTCGGCGCAGGCGTCATCGAGACCCCCGCGCTCATGCCCTTCCTGCCGGGGCTGTGTCGTCATTTGCTCTCCGAAGAACTGAAGCTGCCGAACGCGGTCACTTGGTGGTGCGGCCAGCAGCGCGAGCTGGATAACGTCTTCGCTAACCTTGATAAATACGTCATCAAACGCGCCTTCGTCGGCGGTGCGGGTCAGCCTGTGTTCGGCTCGCAACTCAGCCGCGAAGAACGGGAGAAACTGCTCGCCCGCGTTCGTGCGGCACCTCATGACTACGCCGCGCAGCAGCTCCTTTCCCTGTCCACCGCACCCGTCTATGAGGACGGTAAGATCGAACCGCGCCCGCTGGTTCTGCGGTGTTACATTGTGCCGAGGGGAGATGACTTTGAAGTCATGCCCGGTGGTCTGACCCGCGTCAGTCCTTCCTCTCAGGGCATGGTCGTTTCCATGCAGAGCGGCGGCATCAGTAAAGACACCTGGATTCTCGCGGACGGCCCCGTGGAGCAGCTTACCCTGCTACTGCCGCCGACCATCGTGCTCAGACCGGAGCGGCAGGCGGGGGATGTGCCCAGCCGTGTAGCGGATCATTTCTTCTGGCTCGGTCGCTATGCGGAGCGTCTCGAAGACGCCGTCCGCGTGCTGCGCGCCGTTTGGCAGCGGCTCTCCGGTGAAGGGAACGAGGACCAGACCCGTGAGCTAGCGGCGCTGGTGCCGTGGCTGGTGGCCTTGGGTCGTCTGCCAGACCGCTTCGGGTCTCAAGTGCCCACCAGTGAGCTGCGCACGGAGCTGGCCTCCCTCATCGAAAACCACAAACGCGAAGGCAGCGTCCATGAGCTTCTCAGTCGCGTGCGTTACAATGCGATGGCCCTCCGCGACCGACTCTCTGATGATACCTGGCGGCTCTTCAACCAGTTTGATCGCGATGCCAACCCGCGCGGCGCGAAGATGACCGTGCCGGATGCCTTGCAGCTTCTGAACACCCTCGTGCTCGACCTCGCCGCGTTCGCCGGGATGGAAATGGAAAACATGACGCGCGGTCACGGCTGGCGCTTCCTGGACATGGGCCGTCGTGTTGAACGCTCACGCAACCTCATCTACCTGCTCAAAGCCACCGTTTATCCCGCGCCACGAAACGACGCCATGCTCGGCCCCTTGCTGGAAATGTGTGACAGCGCCATGACCTATCGCCGTCGCTATCATGCCCGCGCCCAGCTCGCGCCCGTGCTGGATCTGCTCGTCGCGGATGAGATCAATCCCCGCTCCCTCACCTGGCAGCTCAATCAACTCACGCGCCACGCCTCCAAGCTCCCTCGCGACGGCAGCGAAGGCCGCCACGGGGAAGAAAAGCGTCAGGTGGATTATATGCTCTCCCTACTCGCCGGAGCGAATTTCTCCGCCATCGCCGCTGCTGAGGACACCCATCCCGGCGGCATGTTAAATCTTTGCGACGAACTCCAAACACGAGTCATCACGCTCTCGGACACGATCACGCAGCATTACTTCAATCATGCGTTGCCGAAGTAGGAGCCAGTAGTGAGTAGTCCAGACGGCGAGACGAACGACTAATCTTCTTTGTAAATCAGCACCCCATCGCCAGCCCATCAAGCATCCGCACTCCATTCATCATCGCCCGCTTTCATTCCTACTGAATACTCGCTACTGGCTACTCACTACTGCCTCCTCCCATGCGCTACGAAATCACCCACACCACGACTTACACCTACGAGGAAGCAGTGAGCATCGGGCATCACTTGGCTCGCATGGCCCCGCGTGACTTGCCGAAGCAGAGCTGTGAGTTCCATGAGTTGGACATCCTGCCGGAGCCGTTGAGCATGGCCGGGTATCGGGATTACTTTGGGAATGCGACGCTGTTCTTCGGGCTGCACGGTTCCCATAAATCCCTTAAGGTCACGGCACGCAGCTTTGTGGATGTGACGGCCCCTACGCCGCCGAAGCCGCTGGACACGCCCGCTTGGGAGCATGTGCGCACCGCCGTGCACGCGAATGAATTGACCCCAGATGCCGAAGCCGGTGAGTTCTGCTTTGTCTCGCCCTATATCCGCGTCAGTGAGATTTTTGCAGATTACGCAGCCGTTTCCTTTAAGACTGAGCGCCCCATTCTGGATGCTGCTTTAGAGTTGAACACACGACTCTTCCGCGACTTCAAATTCGATCCGAAAGCCACGGATATAGCCACGCCGGTGGAAGAAGCCTTCAAGCTCCGCAGCGGCGTCTGCCAGGACTTCGCGCACATCCTCATCGCCTGTCTGCGGTCCATCGGATTACCCGCGCGTTATGTGAGCGGCTACCTTGAAACCCTGCCGCCCGTGGGCAAGCCGAGGCTCATCGGTGCGGACGCCTCGCACGCATGGGTCAGCATTTGGTGTGGCGCAGAACACGGGTGGTTTGATCTCGATCCCACCAACAATTGTATGCCAAGCGAGCGGCACATCACCGTGGCCTATGGACGGGACTTCAGCGATGTTTCACCGCTCCGTGGCGTGGTCTCCGGCTCGGGCGAACAGAAGATGGTCGTGGCCGTGGATGTGATGCCGAGGAAGCCGTCAGGCTTGTTTACGCCCGTTCAACCGCCGTCGCAGTCACAAACTCAGTCTCAGCAATCCCAACAGCAATAACAGGCAAAGCATCGCCAGTCGGCCAGCGTATCGTCTCCCATGAGATTCGCTTTACCTATCTGCTTCGCTTTGGCCTGCGCCTTGTCTAGCCATACACTTCAAGGCCAGGAGATAGACAAGCGCGACCGCATCTTCGGCAAAGGCTGGCGTCTTGATCAAGCCGAGAGAACGGACGCCAAACGACCGCGCGTCCTGCTCATCGGCGACTCCATTTTAAACGGCTATCTCAAGCCCGTCTGCGCCGCTCTCGCAGGCAAGGTCTATGTGGATGCGTGGATCAATGGCTACTGCCAGAGCAGCGAGGGGCTTTTTGACATGACCTCGGAAGTGCTGGCTCACGGCCCCTACGATGTCATTCATTTCAACATGGGCCTGCACGGTATCACGCCGGGCCGCATCCCTTTGGACAAGTTCGAGCCGCTGACCAGAAAGTTCGTCGAGACGCTGCGCCAAGGCTCGCCGGGAGCGAAACTCATCTGGGCCAGCACCACGCCCATGACCAGCCCTGAGAAGCTGGGAACGCTGGAGGACAACGCCAATGCCATCGTCATCAATCACAACCGAATGGCCGCGAACGTCATGAAAGAAATGGGGGTGCCGATCAACGATCTCTACACGCTCATGGGCGCTCACCTTGAATTCGCACGGCACGACGGCGTCCACTGGGAAGCGGGCGGCCATGATCTTCAAGCTGTGGAGATCGTGAAAGTGCTTACCGATACCTTGGCGGCTCCGCATTAGAACGGGAGCGC
>JANYJH010000408.1 GCA_025361865.1 Phragmitibacter sp. | reverse complement strand
GACTTCTGTGGCGTGCGACAGGCGCTTTGACAGAGAAGAATGGCCAAGGTCAAAGCCATGAGGATGGCCCTTGCGCTGATTTGCTTCATCACCGCGCTCGACTTTGAAAACATGAAAAACATGGCGCGTCTTTAGCATCAGACACACCGCTCTGACAAGCTGTTCTTAAGAACTACGGCTTCACCGTTGGAGTAGCCACAGGTGTTACTGGCGGGGTAGGCGCTGGTGGAGGAGTCACCGCAGCTTTCGTGGCGACCACTTCATCTATCTCCAGCTTAATCATCTCAGTGATGGTCTTGAACTGGAAGCCCTTCGCCTTTAGTTCGTCCAGCGTCGTCGGCATGGCATCAATCGTCGGCTCATGAATGTCATGGCAGAGGATGATGGAACCTGCGTGAGTGTCCTTCAAGATAGTGTCATGCACCTTGGCCACCGTGCGTGGCGACTGCCAATCCCGAGGGTCCACTTCCCAAAGGATCGCGGGATAATGGAACTTCTCCATGACCAGCGTTTTCTGCTTGGTCGTGATGGCTCCAAAAGGCGGGCGATACAGCGTTGGCGCGACTCCGCACGCCGTGACGATGGCGTCGTGCGTCTTCTGCAATTCTACTGTGATGGCATCGAAGCTCATTGTCCGCAGCCCCTTGTGATCCCAGGTGTGATTCGCCACTTCATGGCCTTCTGCGACGATGCGCCGGACGATCTCAGGATGCTCCACCACGTTCTTACCGATGAGGAAGAAGGTGGCCTTGATGCCGCGCTCTTTCAGCATATCCAGCAGACGCGGCGTGTTCTTCACATGAGGGCCGTCATCGAAAGTGAGGGCAATAGCGGGAGCATTGATCCGGAAGACCATGTAGCTCAGCTTTGGCATCGTCACTGCTTCAGTAGAGGAGGCTGGAGCAGGAGTGACCGCGGGTGCGATGAGGGTCTCAGGATGCGCCACGGCGCTTTGAGCTGAGGCTTCCAAAAAGGCGGCGAGTAACAGGGAGGATAACATCATGGGAGATTCTGGGGCTGGCGGTTTTGATTAAATTTGAGTTCCTAAAGCATAGAGGACACTTCGCCGTTCACGAACAGCTATTTTCATGCCACGGCCAGAAACTTGGCCAGAACGAGAGGGCGCGGAAAGCATTAATTGCCAGAGTTCTACAAATCTCTACACTCGCGCTACCGCCCTCTTATTCCCTGCCATCAAGCTCTATGAAAACGCGCCTTTTTTTAGCCCTTTCCCTCGCTTTCATGGCCAGTTCATGCTCCACGGTGGGCAAGAATCGGACCCCATTTCTGACCAATACCGCCTTGCTTGAGAAAAGCACAGACGACGCCCGCGCTTATGTCTGGCGCAGCCCGAAGCCCATCGAGTCTTTCGGGGCCATCAAGATCGAGTCCATGCAGTTCGTCGCGAAGAACGATGCCATTTCTCAGGAAGAACAAACGGCGCTGAAGGAGCGTTTGATGTCCGCGCTCACGGAGCGGTTCGCCGCTCTGCACCTGACGCAGAAGTCTTCACGCCAGCCTACCCTGGTCGTGCGCGGTGCGATCACTGCGGTGGAGAAAGCGAATGTCCCCATCAATATCATCGCCGAAGCAGTGCTGAATTTTCCCATTGATATGGGCGGCGTGGCCATTGATCTGGAAGCCGTCACCAATCCCAAAGGAACACGAGTCGCCGCGGGTCAATACATCGTGCCGGGGCGTCCTTGGCAGTTGTTCCGCAGTCTCACGGAGCTGGGGCAGGCCCGCCACGGTATGGATGTCGCCGCAGATAATTTTTACACTTTGGTCACCGGGAAAAAGCAGTCGGCTGAATCTGAGAAGGGAAAGATCGCGAAACAATAGCTGCTTTGCGCCTTACTTCTTCGAAACCATCAAGAGCTTGGGAAGCCCCGCTTTGCTGCGCACTACCTCAGAAGAGGATCGGGCGGGCTTGCTGCTACCAGCCTTGGAGGCGACCACCGAATTGCCGATGCTAGCAGGACTTTTTTGCCAGTCGGATGAGAAAGGATTATTCGTGCCATAGTTCCGCCAAGGGCCTTCAGGAACTTCAGCGTCATCCACGAAACGCCAATCACATTTCTTGCCTGGACTGAAGCCGAGATAATCACGCACGGAAGGAGCGATGTCCAGACCAGCGCCCCCATTACCCTTCGTGGTCGGAGGTGCATCACCAAAGACGTATTTCGCATCCGTCGTCTCGTAAGGGCCACAGTCGCTCCATTGTGCATAGCAGATTTTGTCGCCGAGCCGGATGGCAATCCAACGGTTCTGGCAGACCGATTTGCCGACTTGCTTGAAGGAGGACTTGAACCAAGGGATCACTCTCGCTGCTTCGGCCTTTGTGGCCCGATTATCATAGCAGTCGTTGTAGGGCAAAGCCACGTAGAACGGGTTTTGCTTGGGCACGAAGCCCGCAGGCCGATAGCCCGGTGCGCGGCGCTCAGGATCATCATAACCGCCAAAGCTCGACATCCAGTTTTGATCCCAAGAGCTGCCTGTGTTCGGCGTGAGATTATTCAGGGTGGCTTCTTCACCAACCCAGAAAACCGTGGCCACGATGTTCTTTTTCCAGGGATACTTCGGTGCTTGGTCTGCCGATGATTGGGCGAGGAAATAAACTTGAGACAATGCGGTTCCGGTTGGAGAAGGGAAACCCTGAGCCGCGAAGGCCGCCGCGCCGAGTGTGGCACTCTGAGCGCTGATGCTGGCGCTGGCAGAGGTAAGTGTCTGGGCGCGAAGCGTTCCTCCGCTTAAGATGATAAGGAGGCAAGTGGCGGATCGGGTAAGGGAGGACAGCATTTCGTAGTAGTTGGACTTCACGCTCGTCAATAAATTGAACGAGGGACGGAATTAGTAGCTTAACTAATGCCGTTGTTCAAAGAAAGTATCTGTCTATTTCCGCCATCTCTTACAACGACAAGGAGTTCCGCATTGACTGAAATTACCATGCCTAGTGCTGCTCCGCATTAGTCTTCCAGTCCCCCTTTTGAGTAACTTTCGACACGCTTTTCTTTGACTTGAAAAGTCTAATATAGCTTATTTTGGCCATTTCAGAGATACCACATTAAGCTCTGAGTCCCTTGATTCTACAAGGCCCACAGCCTCATTTTAAGGGGTGGCAGGGGGGAGGATCGAACTCCCGACCTAGGGCTTATGAAGCCCCCGCTCTAACCACTGAGCTACCTTGCCGTTTCTCGTTTTTGATCACGAAGGGTAGTGAGGATATCCAAATGAAGTCGCTTGTCAAACGGGCGGGATAAATTTTCGATCTGGCAGCATCATCGTCATTCAGCTCGTGGATAGCTGCGAGTGCATCCTGCTTCACCTCTCGATGGGGAACTACTTCTGCTCTGGAGCAGGAGCAGCAGGTGCTGGTGGAACTGGCGTAGGAGTAACGACGGGCGCTGGAGCGGGAGCAGGTTCAGCGGCTTTCTTGGCGGCTTCCTCTACTTTCTTCGCGGCTTCTTGAGTCGCTTTCGCAGCTTCATTGAGCATTTTGGCAGCGGCTTCCTTGGCTTCAGTGCCAGCCTTGTCAGCCATGACCTTGGCCTGATCCATCGCCTTGGCCGTAGCATCCTTGGTGGCGCTGACCGCCGCTGTCACCGCTCTTTGCGCAGCATCGCCTGTGGCTTTGGCGGCATCCTTGGTAGCGTCGGCGGCTTTGCCAGCAGCTTTCGTGGCTTCATCCATCGCTTTGTCTGAGCTGGTTTTAGCCTGTTCTGCGGTGGCAGCACCTTTGTCTTTGACTTGATCGCAAGCGCTGAGGCTGAGGACGAGCGCTGTGATGACTAGAAGAGATTGTGTTTTCATAGTCCTTACCTTCTCAGACTCCTCCGCACATACAAGGATAAAGCCTCTAAGTTACGCGACTGAAACATCACCGCACTTTCGCCTTGAACCTTCCTCTGCAAAAACGAACCTAGCCCCATGCTTCCTTGGTTTCAAAACGGACAGTTCCCCCTCTATCTCGCGCCGATGGCGGGCGTGACGGATGTGGTCTTCCGGGCTCTTTGCAAGGAACTGGGCGCTGATGTCACAGTCACTGAATTCGTCTCCGCAGAAGGCATCATCCAGGCCGATGAACGCACCCGAAAATACGTGAACTTCGATGATGCCCAGCGCCCGCTCGGCGTGCAACTCTTCGGGGCTGAAGGCATGCGCATGGGCGAGGCTGCGCGGAAGATCATCGACTGGAAACAACCGGACTTCATTGACATCAATTTCGGCTGTCCCGTGAATAAAGTGGTCGCTCGCAACGGCGGCTCATCCTTGTTGAAGGACTGCCCGCTGCTTCAAAGCGTCGCGCGGGACATTGTCAAAGCCGTGCCCATTCCGGTGACCGCGAAGATGCGCATCGGTTGGGATCAAAACTCCATCAATGCCGTGGAAGTCGCGCGCCTGCTAGAAGACACAGGCATCCAGGCCATCGCCGTGCATGGCCGCACCCGTGCGCAAGGCTACACGGGCCTCGCCGATTGGGAAGTCATCGCCAAAGTGGCTGATGCGGTGAAGATTCCCGTCATCGGCAATGGCGATATTCACAGCGGCCTTGATGTCGAGCGGCACCGGCAACAATCCAACGTCAGCGGCGTGATGATTGGCCGTGCGGCAATGTCCAATCCGTGGATCTTCCAAGAGGCGAAGCATTACCTCGCCACTGGCGGTCATCTGCCGCCCGCGACCGCTGAGCAACGCTTTGAGCTGATGCTGCGACACTGCAAACTTGCCGTGAAAAGCACCCGCTATGAAGGCACCGAACTGCAAACCATGCGCGCGATGCGGAATCGTCTCATGGCCTACACCGCCGGCCTTCCCGGCAGCAAACATCTGCGGATGCGCTTCTGCAAAGTGGAGAGCATTGCCGAGCTGGAAGACATCGCCGCCGAGTATCTGACGCGGGATCATTCCTTCCTTCCCGTCGATGCTCTGGAGCGGGAATATAGCCTCGTCAGTTAGTCGGCATCGCACTTGATCAGTTTGGGGAGCGCACGCATCCCGCGTGCTGCCTTCTGCGTCTCGCGAAAGGCTCAGGGCATTAACGAACATCGCATCTCGGGTGTCGTCTTCGTTCCATGATTTCAGTTGCCTTGATGCCATAGACCATAAGGGCTTCTCTGCGGGACGCAGAGAACGGCACGCGGGACGCGCGCGCTCCCCGAGCTACTATCCGTCGAGCGGGTTCACGACTGGCTTGCCTCTCGGTGGATAAGTGGAAGCGTTGTCGCATGACTTTATCGAATCCCTGGTTTCTCCTCGCGCTCATCGGCTGCATCGGTCTGTATCATTTGGAGTTGTTCGCGACACTGCTAAACATGTCCGCGCTGAAGGCCGAGGTGCCAGACGCGCTGAAGGGTTCCGTGACGGAAGAAGAACACGAGCGCACGCTGGAATATGCCCGTGTTTCCGCGAAGTTCGATGTGCTCCAATCCAGTCTTTCGCTGGCGCTCTTCGGGGCGTTCTGGTGGTGCGGCGGGTTCGGCTTCATGGATGCTTGGCTGCGAGGATGGCACCTCGATCCCATCACGAATGGCTTGGGCGTGATCGGCCTGTTGTTTGCGCTGCAAAGCCTCGTCTCACTGCCCTTTGATCTCTATGACACGTTCGGCATCGAGCGCGAGTTCGGCTTCAACAAGATGACGGTGGGAACATTCATCATGGATCGGCTGAAGGGCTTGTTCCTCGGCGTCCTGCTGGGCCTTCCCTTGCTGGCGCTGTTGCTGTGGCTGTTTGAGAAATTCTCGCTCGCCGCGCTTTATGGCTGGCTGGTGCTCAGTGCGTTCAGTCTGCTCATGACGTGGCTGGCTCCGCGATTGATCCTGCCGCTGTTCTATAAGTTCCAACCGATGAAGGATGAGGCCTTGCGCGCCGCCATCGTGAAGCTCTCGCAAAAGCTGGCCTTTCCCATCGGCGATGTCAGTGTGGTGGATGGCTCGCGCCGTTCTACGAAGGGCAATGCCTTCTTCACGGGCTTCGGCGCGACGAAGCGCATCGCGTTGTTTGATACGCTCATCGCCAACCATTCCCAAGACGAAATCCTCGCCGTGCTCGCGCATGAGATCGGTCACTGCAAACGCGGCCATGTGCCGAAGCAGATCGCGCTTTCGTTGGCCGTATCAGGCCTCATGTTTGCTCTGCTCCACTTCGCTTTGCATGATCCGCGACTGAGCGCGGCCTTCGGTGTGAGCCATCATTCCATCGCTTGGGGGCTGGTCTTCTTCAGCATTATTTATTCCCCGCTGAGTCTCTTGCTCGGCCTCATCTCAGGGCACACAAGCCGGAAGAATGAGTTCGAGGCCGATGCCTTCGCGAAAGAAGCGATGGGAGCTGAGCCGATGGTAAGCGCTTTGACGAAGCTCTCCAAGGATCATCTGAGCAATCCCACGCCGCATCAGTTTTATGTCTTCCTCCATTACTCGCACCCTCCGATGCTGGAGCGGGTGGCGGCGCTGAGGGCTTGAGATTTCTGAACTGTCTCACGCAAAGCCGCCAAGACGCAAAGGTAGGACTTAAGCCCCCGATTGAAACCTTTGCGGCTTTGCGCCTTGGCGTGAGAAACGAACGGCTCTCAATCCACAGATCAATGCGCAGGCGGTGCGCCCGGAGCAGCGCTGGCAGGAGCCGTGTTCGTGGGAGCGAACTTCGCGACCAAGAAACCTCCGCAGGCTGCCAAAATGATGCCGAGGACAAAGGGCAGTGAAAGGCTCTTAAAGCCGCTGCCTTGTTTCAGCATGTTCACAATGGCGTTCACGATAGGTGCTCCACCGAAGACGATGGGCATGACCGCAAAGGCCGCCGCTGCGCCAAGGCCGCCGCCGCCCATTTTGACAGGAGTAGCCGCAGCACCGAGGGCGAGCACGAGGGTGAAAGCACCAAGCGCCCCCGCGAGACCTGCAACCAAGCTCCAACTGATGCTGGTGCTAGTGAAGGTGAAGGCTGATCCACGCGCCTTAAGAACGGCGATGGAGATGATGCCCGTGATGGCATAAGCACCGCAGACCATCAAGAAGGCTTTCAGCCCAGCATTGGCCCCCTCCGGGCTCGGTGGCGTGACGCCAGGCATGAAGCCACGACCCATGTGCAGCAGCACTCCATACACGCCCCAGAAGAGCACCGTCATCAATGCGTAAGTTGTCCAAGACATTCCTTTAACTTGTCCTTTCTCGTTCACTTTGTTTTTGTGGTTGTTGATGGTGATGAATTCACCACTAAGACACGAAGAGCACTAAGAACTTCTTTTATCAATCTTCGTTTCTCAGTGATTCGCCCTACGTGGCATAGGCGTCCCGCCTGTGGTAGAACAGCCATCCTTGCTGTGGTCATTGATGATTCAGGCAAGATGCCTGAACTACCCACAGGCTGGAAGCCTGTGCTACCTGCTGAGCAGTTCGCGGTGGTGATTCGCGCTCTGTGGCATAGGCGTCCCGCCTGTGGTAGAACAGCCATCCTGGCTGTGGTCATGTTTGATTCTGATTCAGGCAAGATGCCTGAACTACCCACAGGCGGGACGCCTGTGC
>JANYJH010000404.1 GCA_025361865.1 Phragmitibacter sp. | reverse complement strand
CGCCTGAACACCTCTGACATCCTCACGAACATCGTCCAGCAGAGCGCCGGAAAGATCCGCTTTGAGGACTTCACCCCCCTGCCCTGCGGAGATCCGAACTGCGCCACCATCGGCTACCTCATCCGCCAGGGCACGAACGTCTGGCACATCAGCGACTTCCTCGACTTCACGAAGCTCCAAGGCTTCCTCCAGGACAAAATCCACTACACGCTGGAAGACCTCGCCCGCTGCGGCTGCGACAACAGCGAGCTCGGCGACCTTTTGAAAACGATGGAACGCACGCGAAGCATGGCCTTCCGCCTCATGGTGAAGCCCTTCATGGACGCCTGGACTTGGGATGAAGACCGCATTGACCGTTGCTGCACGCACGTCATCCGGCCAGACGGGAAGCTGGATTCTTTTTGCCGGTATTACTCAGGCTTCGCGGAGTAGCAGCCGACGTAAGGAGGCTCTGAAATTCCATCAAGCCGATCTCAACAGCATGATAGATGTCGTTGGTTACTTGTTCATGTCGCTGGCGGCACGAACAAGTAACCCACGACATCAATTCAGCCCATGCCTTTCAGTAGCTGTTTAATTTGAGCCTCCTCACGTCGGCTGCTACAGGGAGAAGAACACCCACCCATGCTTCTCAATCCCACCACACCCGCCCCTTACCGCTGGACGATGCTCGCTGGCATCGCCATCAGCGCGGTGTTCTGGTTCATCCGTTCACGGCGTGATCCGGCTAGGTTGCCCGTTTATATCGGCGCGTTGGGGGGAGCGTTTCTGGGGGCGAAGCTGGTCTATCTCTTCGCGGAAGGCTGGCGGGATTGGCCGCTGGAAGATCGCTGGCTACGGCTCGCCACAGGGAAGAGCATCCTCGGTGGATTGCTCGGCGGCTATGGCGGCGTGGAGTTGATGAAGTGGCTCGTGGATTACCGGAAGTCCACGGGAGATGCCTTTGCCCTCATCACTCCGGTCGGCATCGCGATGGGTCGCCTCGGTTGCTGGATGCAAGGTTGCTGCCTCGGGAAACCGACCACGCTCCGGCTCATGGCCGCGCGGGATCAGCTCGGCGTCATGCGCTGGCCGTCCGCGCAGGTGGAGCTGGTCTTTCAGCTTCTTATGCTGGCGGTGATGCTGGTGCTGCGAACAAGTCCACGCTTTCAGGGCCGCCTCATCTTCCTCTACTTCATCGCCTATGGGCTCTTTCGGTTCGTCCACGAATGGATGCGTGATACGCCGCTGTTAATGTGGGGATTGAGCGGGTATCAGATCGTGTCGCTAGTGCTAGCCGGAGTAGGCGCGTTCATGTTCGTGCGACGCAGCCGCCAAGATTCCCCACCTTCTCACGAAGGCGGCTACGAAAACTAATGAGGCCAGCTCATTTCACCGCTTCGACCTTGATGCTGTGCTTCACGGGCACGAGCAGCTTACGCTCCGCAGTGTCCAGCACGGCTTGTTTCGTGAGCAGCTTCTTTTTCAAGGTCTGGAGCGCTTTGGCGAACTCGGCATCTTCAGCCGCATCCGCACTGAAGCTGCGATAGCTGGTGATCATCCCTTTGATCATCGGCGTCTCATAAGCCTGCTTCGTGGCCACGGCTCCCATGAACTGGGTGAAGGCGGCATCGAACGGCGTCTTCGTGAATTCAGCAGCCAGATTGATGCCTTGGCTGAGCTGCTCCTTCGTGAACTCCTTGCTCTCCGTGCCCCATGTGACCTTGGCTTTCGCGGTGTCGAGGTTCTTCACTTTCAGCGTGAAGCGGTTTAGGTCTTCATTGAATTTGCAGAACGGAAGAATGCTGCGCGTGCCACCGGAGGACTTCGCATCGCCATCGAAACAGAAGGGCCATTTGCTGCTGACGACCTCAGCATTGCCGTTCGCGCCCGTGGCTTTATGGCCTTCAGTAGCGGTGCTTGGACCTTTCAAATCAACGGTGATCTCGCCGATGTTTCCATCAAGGCCGAGCGCCTTCAGATAAGCCGCCGCCATGAGCAGATGGCCGTTCGGCTGCGGATGAACGCCGTCCCGACCACAAACGTCGTATTCCGCGCCCAGGGCCGCCTTGGCCTTCGTCATCGCGTCTTCCATATCCTTGTGCAGATCAGCGAAAGCGGTGTGAAATTCATCAGCCAGCTTATGATCAATGGCCGCGAGATGAGCGAGGTTGTCGTTGTAAGCGGCAGGGGAAATCTTCTTGAAAAACGTGGTGTCCACAGCGCCTGGAGTTCCCGTCACGATGCTTTTGACTCCTAGATCCTTCAGCTTCGTGACCACGGCGCGCATGTTCGCTTCATAGTCCTGGCCGATCGGCGCAGCATATGGGACGTAATGCCCGTCATTCATGCCGTAACAAAGCGTGGCCACCGTCGGCTCGAACGCACTGAGATCGTTCTCCAGACGAGCTTTGAAACCCGACGCCGTTTCGCCACCCCAGCCGAACTGGAAGCATTTGATGTCGCTTCGGCCCGTGCAGGCTAGCAGGTAAGTCTCGATGTATTTGGAGTAGAGTTTCTGCTCCGTGATCGAGTCGCCAATGATGGCCACGCGGGCGTTGGCAGGCAGGAGGTCTGACTTGGCTTCCTTGGCGAAAGCAGTGATGGCGGTGAGAAGGATTGGCAGGGTGAGAAGCAAGCGCATACGAGGCGTGGAAGAAGCGTTGGATTAATCAGCGTGAGTCGCGGAATGCGGCCCGAGACACGAACGCGAAGTCACGGCTGAAAATTACAGCACTTCGCATGGAGAGCTTTGCCCTCTCACACTACACACCGTAAACCGTCTTCAAATGCTGCACGGTCTCATCCGCCGTATCAGCCTGAATGACCAACAAACTACCCGGTTCAGCGGCGGCGATGGCCTCATCAATGGCCTTCAGCGCTCCAGTGACGCGCTCAATGCGGCGCGTGCGCGGAGCTGCTTCCAGGCCCTGACTGAGCAGGGCGATGATGTCGCCTGATTCACGACCGCGACAGTAATCGCCTTCGTAAAGCCAGACGGTATCGAAGGCGGCACCGAGGAGCTTTCCTTGATCCACGATGTCTTCATTGCGCCGATCACCGGGCGCGGAATAAACGGAAACGCGATGCTGATGCGGGTAGTTGTCCAGCGCCTCGATGAGCTTGCGCAAGGCGGAGGGATTGTGGCCGTAATCAATGATGATCGTCAGGCCGCGCAGTTCCAGCGTATTGAAGCGACCGGCGTTCTGATCCAGATTCGGCTCAAAGGAACGCGCGCCCTGACGGACGAGATCATCAGGAATGGCGAGCGCCCAAGCGGCAGCGAAAGCGGCGAGGGTGTTCTCCACCTGGAAGCCGATGCGGCCGCCGTGCGTCAGCGGAACCTCGGTCAGGGGCATGAAGACGGTCTCGTCTGCGCCAACAGCGCGGACCACGGAACCATCACGGGTGAAGATGGCCTTACCACCAGCGGCGCGATGCTTGCGGATGACTTCATGCTGGCCATCGAGAGCGAAGAAGATGGTCCGGTGCCCTTTGCCATCAGCCATCTTAACCACCAGCGGGTCAGTGGCATTGAGCACGGCATGACCTTCCGGCGCGATGGTTTGGAGGATGCAGGATTTGACCTCCGCAAGCTGCTCCACGGTATCAATGCCGGACATGCCGAGGTGGTCACCATCGCCGATGTTCGTGATGATGGCGACATCGCATTGATCAAAGGCCAAGCCTTCACGGAGGATGCCGCCGCGTGCCGTTTCGAGCACGGCTGCGTCCACCAGGGAATGAGAGAGCAGGAGGCGCGCGCTCTTCGGGCCGCTGCAATCGCCATCATCCATTTTCCGGCGTCCAACGAAGATGCCGTCCGTGCTGGTCAGGCCGACAGTCTGCCCGGTCTGCTCCAACAAATGGGCCGTGAAGCGCGTGGTCGTGGTTTTGCCGTTCACGCCGGTGATCGCGACGATGGGGATGCGGCCCTTATCACCGGGCGGGAACATCATATCAATGACCGCCTGGCCGACGGGTCGCGCCTTGCCTTCGGAGGGATACAAATGCATGCGCAGACCGGGCCGCGCGTTCAGTTCAATGATGGCTCCGTTGCGCTTACTGAGCGGCTGGCTGATGTCGTGCGCGACCAAATCAATGCCGCAGATGTCCAGCCCCACGGTTTGTGCAGACTCGATAGCGGCCTCGCGGATCGTGGGATGAACGTCATCCGTGATGTCCACCGCAGTGCCACCCGTGCTGAGATTTGCATTGCGCCGGATGAAGATCACGCGGCCTTCAGCGGGCACGGATTCCGGCGTCACTTCCTGCTCCGTGAGCACGCCGAGCGCGACGGCATCAATGCGGATCTTACTCAACGCCGCCGCATGATCACTGGCGCGGCGCGGGTCCGTGTTTTCCTGCGCGATGAGTTCGGTGATGGTGTGAACGCCGTCGCCGATGACCTGCGCGGGCTGGCGTCGCGATGCGGCCACGAGCTCCCGTCCGATGACTAACAAACGGTAATCCAGCCCTGCGGCGAACTGCTCCGTGATGATGGAGCTGCTTTCATCTCTGGCTGCATCATAGGCGGCCATGACCTGCTCCCGTGTGAAGAGATTGATGGCCACGCCACGGCCTTGATTCCCATCACGCGGCTTCACGACGACGGGCAAACCGATCTCCTGCGCGGCAGCCCAAGCATCTTCTGCAGACGAGACGGGACGCCCTGCCGGAACGGGCAAGCCGACCTCATGGAGTAGGCGGCGCGTGAGGTCTTTATCCTGCACGATGTCCTCGGCGATGGCGCTGGTCTGGCTGGTCGCTGCGGCGAGAATCTTGCGCTGACGACTGCCGAATCCAAGCTGCACCAGACTGCCTTCCGTGAGCCGGTGAATGGGAATGCCACGGGCCAGCGCCGCGTCCACCATGGCCCGTGTGCTGGGGCCGAGGCAGATTTCATTGGCCAGATCAGAAAGCTTTTCAAGCCTCTCTGAAAGATCGAACGCTTGACCAAAGACAGCAGCTTCCAAGAAACACCGTGCCGTTTCCAGAGCCTCGCGCGCCACGCTTTCCTCATCGTATTGAAAGACGAGGCGGTAAAGATGAGCCTCTGAAGTTTCCACGACGCGACTAAAGGGAAGGGCTTTGGAAGAACGGCTTTGCACCGCCTGAGCGAGCTTCAGAAGCAGCGCAGCCAGCGGCGGGCTTTCCGCTGGAAGGCTGATGGCCTCGACCTCCGAAGCGATCTCCGGCAGGCTCTGGAGCAGCGTTTGTTTCCATCCGTCAACTGCTTCCGTCAGAGGCAGAACGTCCAGCCAGCACTCCAGCAGCGTTAGACGGGACCAAATGTTCGGCCCGCGCAATGCCAGTATTTTGCGGACTTTGGAAGTGCGGAAATCAGAGGATGGAGTGAGCTGAGACAAGGAACGATGGGCCGTGCGAGGTGAAGGGAGGTTCTTGGTTATCGCGACGCTTTCGCACGGGTCAAGCCAAAGATGAGTTCGAGCATCGTGCAGAACGCATTCGTTTCTGAAACATTTCATTGGCTGATTGCCTTTCGTCAGCTTTAACAGGATGCCGCCATCCCCACTGACTTTGATCCGCAGCATTCCCACAGACCTTACCGAGACCCTCCTTGCTCACGCTGATACGAAGCTGGTCAGTGGTGAGCGTGTCCTAGCGCGCTTTCAAACTGACCTCAATGCGGGCCTGCATTTTCATCAGGGATTGATCGTTCTCACGAGCCAGCGCCTGCTTCATGTGGAGTCCACGAAGGGCGGCGACCTCCAGTTTAAGGAGTGGCGGATCAGGGACATTGATGACTTGGTTTTAGAGGAGTTTGGGGCCACGGCGGCGATTCATCTGATGCAATCCAAAGCTAGCGCCTATCACTGGCGGGCCACGGGTGGTCGCGTGCGGGAAGCGGATTCGCTGGTCGCGAAGTTCAAGGATCAACGCAAGGTCGTGCTCGCGCAGACGCCTGGTGATCAAGCCACAGACCTCGATGAAAGCGATGTGGATGCCGTGGAAGCAGAGGTCACCGGACCGCCGAGCAAGGCGATGGTGCGGCTCTGGCAGTTCGTGCGGCCTTGGCGGAAGCAGATGGCGCTGGCCACGGTTCTGACGCTCGCCAGCACGGGTGCGGGTTTGATTTGGCCCGGCTTAACGATGCCGCTGGTGGATAAGGTTTTGATCCCGCTGCAAGCTGGAGAGACGGGCATCAAAAGGAATCTCGTTTACTACTACGTCAGCGGTCTCGCAGCGGCAGCGGTGCTGGCGTGGGCCCTGAACTGGGCGAAGACCTACATTCTGGCCCGAGTCAGCGAGCGCGTGGCCAGCCAGCTCCGGCGTCAGACGTTTAATCACATTCAGGAACTCTCCCTCACTTACTTCAACAAGAAGCGCACGGGCGATCTCATCTCCCGCATCAGTTCAGACACGGATGAGATCTGCTACTTCATTTCCGTGAACCTCATCGGCTTCGCGGATGATGTGCTGATGATTTTATTCACAGCAGCTATTTTGATCAGCATTGATCCGATGATGGCGCTGTTCGCGCTGGCCCCACTGCCCATCGTGGGTTGGCTGGTGCAGCGCGTGCGTGGCTTACTGCGCGGTGGTTTTGCCGCTGGCAGTCGGGCTTGGAGCCAGATGACGAGTGTGCTCGCGGATACGATTCCCGGTGTGCGCGTGGTGAAGGCTTTCGCTCAAGAACGGCGCGAGATCGAGCGCTTCCGCAGTGCGGATCAGCAGGTGCTGGACGCGAATGATCGCGTGAATAAAACGTGGTCGTTCTTTGAGCCGATGATCGGTCTGCTCACGGACACGGGATTGCTCGTCGTATGGGGCTGGGGCGCATGGAGCGTCGCGCATCACCACATCACGGTGGGCGTGCTCACGGGCTTCATCGCTTACATTAGCCGATTCTATGGGCGTCTTGATTCCATGAGCCGGATGCTCGCCGCTGTCCAACGCGCCGCTGCCAGTGCGCATCGTGTCTTTGATGTGCTCGATGTGAAACCGGACATGCCGATAACGACGGCCACGCGTAGTGTCGGTCGCTTGAAGGGCGAGATCGAATTCAAGGATGTGAAGTTCCGTTACGGCTCCCGCCAAATCATGAAAGGCGTGAGTCTGAAGATCGCGCCCGGTGAGATGATCGGGCTCGTCGGTCCCAGTGGCGCGGGGAAGACGACCTTAGTGAATCTAGCCTGCCGCTTCTTTGAAGTATCCGAAGGCGCGATCCTCGTGGACGGCAGCGACTTGCGTGAACTCAACGTCGAGGACTACCGCAAAAACCTGGGCCTCGTCTTGCAGGAACCCTATCTCTTCTACGGCACGATCATGGAGAACATCGCTTACGGAAAACAGAACGCGAGCCGTGCGGAGATCATCGCCGCAGCCCGTGCGGCGCGGGCGCACGAGTTCATCATGCGCTTGCAGGACGGCTATGATTCGATGGTCGGTGAGCGTGGCCAGCAGCTATCCGGTGGCGAGCGCCAACGCATCAGCATCGCGCGCGCCCTGTTGATTGATCCCGCTATCCTGATCCTTGATGAAGCCACTTCCTCCGTGGACACGGAGACCGAGCGGGAGATTCAGACCGCACTGGAGAACCTGATCACAGGCCGCACGACCATCGCCATTGCTCACCGTTTGGGCACCTTGCGTCGCGCGAACCGACTCGTCGTCATGGATGATGGCCGCATCTCAGAGATCGGCACGCATGAAGAACTGCTTCAATCCAGCGGCACTTATGCCCGACTGCACGAAGCTATGTTGGAGGTGACAAACGGATGAGTGCCACGCAAATCACCTTCACTTTGGAACGCGATGCCGCTGGCAATCTGACGTTCATCGAGGCCAACGGCACGCGCCATGAAAAGGCCAAACCCGTGCGGCTCTTCCCGCTCACGGAGCCAGCCGCTTGGATCTGCATTGTCGATGCGGAAGGCCGGGAACTGGTGTGCATCGAGCACATTGACACCTTGCCTGAAGACCTGAAAACGACGCTTCTCCAAGCGCTCGCGAACCGTGATTTCGTGCCTGTCATCCGCTCTATCCAAAGCGTGATCCGCGCGGCGAATGGACATGCGTGGACCGTGACCACCGACCGTGGAGCAACCGTATTTCAGACTGAGAGCGATGAGAGCATTCAACAACTTGGAGGCACACGCTTGGTCGTGATTGATCAGCATAACACCCGCTATTTGATTCCTGACGTGAACGCTCTGGACAGCAAGAGCCGCCAACGATTGGAGAGATATTATTAAGCCCGACGCACCATGAATTGGATCTTCTCACTCGTCAGTTTGTTGGGGGCATTTCTGCTCTTCCAAGTGCAGCCCATGATCAGCAAGTTCATCCTACCTTGGTTCGGTGGCAGTCCCGGCGTCTGGACAACGTGTATGCTCTTCTTCCAGTTGGTGCTCTTCGGAGGTTATAGCTACGCGCATGTGCTAACGCGGCGAAAGGCTTCCACGCAGGCTCTTGTTCATGTCGGTCTGCTGCTGCTCGCTGCGCTTCTGCTGCCCATCGTTCCCAGCTCTGCGCTGAAGCCGGAAGGTTCGGACAATCCTTCTTGGCATATTCTCACGCTGCTGCTGGCCACGGTTGGTCTGCCCTATTTCGTGCTCTCTGCGACCAGTCCGCTGGTGCAGGTTTGGTATTCGCGGGTTTATCCGAATAGCACCCCTTGGCGTCTTTATGCCTTGTCCAACTTCGGTTCTCTGGGAGCGCTGCTGACGTATCCCGTGGTCATCGAGCCGCGCTGGGATGTGGTCACTCAGGCTTGGATCTGGTCCGGTTCCTTCGCCGTCTTTGCCCTGCTGATGGGGACTTGCGCCATTGGCGAATGGAAGCGCGGCAGTGCTAAAGCATCTGAGCGACTACACAAAGAAGAGGAGCTGGATGCCCAAGCGCCAGCGCCAACCCTCCTTCGCCGTCTCTCGTGGATTCTGCTGCCTGCGTTTGCTTCGCTGATGCTTCTCGCGACGACGAATCATGTCTGCCAAGACGTGGCTGTGATCCCTTTCCTATGGGTCATACCACTCGCGCTTTACCTGCTTTCCTTCATCATCTGCTTTGATCATCCCCGTTGGTATGTGCGCTCTGCTTGGGCGCTGCCTGCAATGGCCATTCTCTTCCTGACCTCGGGACTTTATAATCTTCCGTGGGATTGGTCGCCCGGCTTTGTCATGGAGTTGGTCATCCACTTTGCTGCCATGTTCCTCATCTGCATGGTGTGTCATGGCGAACTGGCCCGACTCAAACCGGGCACTTCTCACCTTACTGAATACTACCTGCTGATGTCCGCCGGAGGTGCTCTCGGTGGACTCGCAGTGAGCCTGGTCGCGCCCGTTCTGTTTAAGACGTTCTTCGAGTGGTCGCTGGCTATTTTGATCGGCTTCGCGCTGGTCGCATGGATCGCCTATCGCGGCTTGGTTCAAGCGCAGAGCCCATCCACGAAGAAGCTCTTAGGGATAGGATTCGCACTCGTCTCCGCCATCGCTCTCTACTTCATGACTTCATGGGAATGTTCCTTCGGCAGTGCCTTGGAACGCTCCCGCAGTTTCTACGGAACCCTTCGCGTGAACGAGCGTGAAGACGATAACGGAATGAAATTCCACTCCCTCTATTGCAGCGGCACCGAGCATGGTCGGCAAAGCATGGACCCCGCCCGCAAGCGTGATCCGCTGACCTACTATGGTCACGAAACCGGAGTCGGTATGGTGTTGGATAGCTTGAAATCCAAGGCAGACGCGAAGGTCGGTATCATCGGCATGGGAACTGCGACGGTGGCCAGTTATGCAGAGCCGGGCCAGACGTATCGTTTCTACGAGATCAATCCTGATGTCGTGAGCATGGCCAGGAAGTGGTTCACCTTCATCGACGATCTCATCGCCCGTGGAGCCAAGTATGAGCTGGCGCTGGGCGATGCCCGGCTGTCTCTCGAACATGAGCCCGCGCAGAACTTTGATGCCTTGCTCCTGGATGCTTTCAGTGGTGATTCCGTGCCCGTTCATCTGCTCACGAAGGAAGCCTTTGAGATTTATCAACGCCACCTCAAGCCGAACGGTATCATCGCGGTTCACATCACGAATCACTACCTGAACCTCGCGCCCGTCGTGGAACGACTCGCTAAGGAGTTCGGCTATCAGACCACCCATTTGTCCGTTGATCCCGGTGACCTGCCCGGTCACTACCGCCCGGACTACCTGCTGCTCACGAAGGACACCGCATTTATCAAAGCGCATCCGCCCCAGCTTCCACCGAACGCGCATGACATCGAAGTCCCGCTCTGGACGGATCACCGCCATAACCTGTTCCAGATTCTGGAGCGTCGGTGACCTAGATCATTTGTATTGCTGATCAGCGCAGCTCGTATTACGATGCGCTATGACTACGATCTCACTGAAGATTCCTGACGATCTCGCTTTGCAGCTTGATGCGGCAGCCTCGGCGGCGCAGACCAGTCGCTCAGCATTGTTTCGGGAAGCTCTCATCGAGAAGCTCGAAAGCAGATCGCTCAAAGCCAAGCCCTCACTATATGACTTGAGCGCGGACTTATGCGGAGCAGGCGCTAGCGGCTTGCGGGATCTGGCCTCCAATCCCAAACATCTCAAAGGCTTCGGCTCGTGAGCAAAGTCATCCTGGCAGATACAGGGCCGCTCGTGGCCTATTTTGATCGCAGTGATCGAGACCATCAATGGGCTAAGAATTGTTTCGTTCAATTGACGGAACCGATGTTGACCTGTGAGGCGGTGATTGCGGAAGCGCTCTTTCTGCTCCGCCGTGGCGGCATAGCTCCAGACCCACTTTTGAAGCTGATTTCTCGCGGGTTGCTTCGGCCAGTCTTCGATCTGGAAAGCGAAGTGGATGACTTATTGTCTTTGATCACCCGTTACAAAAACGTGCCGATGTCTCTGGCTGACGCTTGTCTGGTTCGCATGGCAGAGACTCATGAGAACAGCACGGTTTTCACCTTGGACTCAGACTTTGCCATCTACCACAAATCAAACCGTCGCGTCATCCCTGTTCTCGGTCCTCGCTTCTGAGGAATTTTAAGCCGCTTCAGCCACCGCTGCTGCGCCCACCTCCACGCCCAATCCCCCGAATGACAATAGACCTTCGGCGATCAAGCGATCCTCCAGACCCAGCGCCCAAGCGGCTCCGATGGAGGCCAGCACGCTCTCGATGTGGAAGGTGAAGTGACCTTGCAGCGGCATGGCCACATCACGGATCGGGCAGAGTCGCCGCTCGGTTTCGCCTTCAGCTAGGAAGATCGCATCTCCTTTTACGAAGGCCGCCCGGCCGCCATTCTTTCGATGCGCCGCCACGATCTCGGAATCCTCCGAACGCGAACAGAAGATGACGCTGCCTTTGCAATGCTCCGCCATCTCTGCGACCAAGGGATCATCCGCATTCAACACCGCCGTGCCCGTGGGCAGCACGATGTCCACGATGCAGCGGTTCACCTTGGCCATCTGCTCGATGGTGTCTATGTAGCAGATACCGAGCTGATCGCGGCCCACGTTCGTGACCACGCCGACCTCACAACGATCAAAGCCAATGCCTTCACGCAGGATGCTCTCGGTGTTCGCTTCGCAAATGGCCAGCTCTGTCCAAGGATGAAGCAGCACGCCATGCGCACCGCCGATGTGCTCGCCTTGTTGAGTCTTGATGAAGCGTGTGCCGAACCGCAGGCCATCACTAGAGGAGACGCCGAGCCGCTTTCCGGTCGCGGTCAAAAGATGGGTCACTAGACGCATTGTTGTGGTTTTCCCACGCGTCCCAGTGACGCCGATCACCGGAATGCGACCGTTCTCGCCCGGCGGGAAAAGCATGTCCACGATGGCTTCTCCGACGGGTCTTGGCTTGCCTACAGCAGGCTGCAAATGCCCGTGCAAACCGGGACTCGCGTTCACTTCAACAATGCAGCCACCCTGTGCTTCGAGAGGCTTGGAAATATCCACGCATACCAGATCAATCCCCGCGATGTCCAGCCCCACGACTCGCGCCGCTGTGCCCACATGATCGCGAACGGAAGGATGCACTTCATCCGTGATGTCCACGGATGGATTAGCGAAGCGCGACACCAGAACTCGCTCGCCCTCGCGCGGCACGGTGTCGATTTTATGTCCCTGCTTTTGCAGGTCAGCGATCACCGTTGGATCCCACTCAACCGTATCAATCGTGGCCCACGGCGTCGTGTCACGCTTGCCGCGACGGGGATCAGAATTGAGTTGGGATTCCACCAGCGCATGGATGGTTTGTTTGCCATCTCCAACCACCATCGCCGGCTCACCACGCGAAGCGGCCACGAGCTTCCCACCGATGACCAACAAACGATGATCCACTCCAGGAATGAACTTCTCCACGATCACGCCATCACCGTATTTCATCGCATCAGGAAATACCTCCCTGATCTGCTGCTCGGTCTTTATATCAATGAAAACACCGCGACCGTGATTCCCATCGCGTGGCTTCACCACAACTGGCAAACCTATATCCTGCGCGGCTTCCCAGGCATCATCGGCATCAGTGACGATGCGGCCTTCTGGCACCGGAACGCCTGCACGACGAAGGGTCATCCGCGTGAGGTCTTTGTCCTGCGCGATGTATTCGGCGATGGCTCCCGTGCGGTCTGTCTCCGCTGTCCAGATGCGACGTTGCTTCGCGCCGTGGCCGAGTTGAATCAAACTCCGCCCTTCCTGAATGCGTCGCCAAGGGATGCCGCGCTCTTTGGCCGCATCCACGATGGCCTTGGTGCTGGGCCCGAGCGCATTGCTGTCCACGATGTCCCGCAGCTTCTCGATCTCTCCTGCGACATCGAACGGCTCATTCTGATAGGCCGCCAGCAGCAGCTCACGTCCGGCTCGCAGACAAGCCTCTGCCACCACTTCATCCACATAGCGGACGACTACTTTATAGAGCCCATCCACGCACGTATGCCGCGCCTTGCCGTAGCCCACTTTATGCCCCGCACAGTTCTGAAGCTCCAGCGTGACGTGCTCCAAAATATGCGCCGGATAAGTGCCGCGATCCAGACGCTGAAAGAAGCCTCCGCGCTCACCCACACTGCAACGATGCTCGATCATGCCCGGCAGCCACGACTTCAAACGATCACCAAAACCAGGCAGCTCTTCAGAGGACGCATCCTTCAGCGATCCCAAATCCACCCATGCTTCGAGCACCGGATAATTGGCCCAAATGTTGGGGCCACGCAGAACAAGAGTTTCACGAATATCGAGATCAGGCATGGTCTGACCCTTACCGTTCAAGGCGCATTGCGCAAGCCGCTTGAGCTAAAGCCCCAGCGCCTTCCGCGTGCGGGCGGGGAGCGAGGCCACGACAAGCTGATACGAGTGATCAATAAGGTCACGCACCAGCTTCGACGGCAGCGAACCATCCAGAACGACGGTGTTCCAGTGGCGCTTGTTCATGTGAAAGCCAGGGATGATGCCGGAGTGTTCATCACGCAATTCAACAGCGCGGTCAGGGTCACATTTGAGATTCACACGAGAAGGGAATTCATCGGGCACGGTCAGAGCGAACAACTTCCCTGCCACTTTATAAACCAGGACATCCGGCCCGAAAGGCAGCGTCTCTTCAGCCAAAGGCAACGAAAGGCAATAGGCGCAGACATCTGATAAATCCATACGCAAAGGCAAAGCGATGAGGCTGTTTCCGTCAAGTGGATGAATGGCGGCATTCTTGACATGACTAAGTAACATGACTAAGTTGGGCGCATGACTCAAGTCACCATTCACGAAGCCAAAACGCACCTCTCTCGTCTCATTGAAAAAGTGATGCGTGGGGAGGAGGTGGTGATTGCAAAGCGCCAAGTGCCCATGGTGCGGATTGAGAAGATGGTCGAGCCTTTGAAGAAGCGTCGCATCGGTGGATTGAAAGGCATCGTCCGACGCATGGGATCAGATTTTGATCGTCCCGTGCCCGACATGGAAACCTGGATGGATAAAGCAACTGTGAAAAGCAAAGCCAAAACACGGAAGCCGAAGGTATGAAATGTCTGCTGGATACCAATGCTCTGCTTTGGCTTGTCACAGAGGACGCAAGGCTCAGCATGAAGGCTCGGAAGGCTTACGAGACGGCTGAGGAGTTATGGTTCTCTCCCGTTTCCATGTGGGAGATGGCCATCAAGATGAGTGTGGGTGGCTTTGATTTTGAACTGACGGAAGACTGGTGGCATTCCATCCCTTCTGAACTCACTGCCAATGGTGTGAAGCGGCTTGAGATCAGTGATGTTCATTGCCGTGAGGTGGCCAGGCTTGCGTTTCATCACCGCGACCCTTTTGATAGGATGCTGATCGCTCAAGCCAAAGTGGAGGGCCTGAACGTCATTACAGCTGATGGGCAGTTCAAAGCCTACGGCATCAAAGTCATCTGGTGACTTTCCTCACGCAGGCCTCTGGAACCGGCGTCGATACGCCAGCGGCGGCATCCCGATCTGGCTGGTGAACGCACGGGTGAAGTGGCTTGGATCATAGAAGCCGCATTCCACGGCGATCACTCCTAGCGGATCCGTGGTTTCTTCAAGCCGACGTCGTGCGCTGAGAAGACGCACTTTCAGCAGGTATTCACCGGGGCTGGTGCTGAAGAGCTTTTTGAACTCGCGCTGGAGTTGGCTAACCGAGAGATGCGCGCACCGAGCCAG
>JANYJH010000400.1 GCA_025361865.1 Phragmitibacter sp. | reverse complement strand
GCTTTCGGAAATCGCGGAAGTCATGGGAGGCTGGTTGTAGCGCACAGAGGAGGAATTGCCAAGCGGGGAAATGGCTTCACGCGCCATACTTGGTCTTCCACTCCACAATTCGTTTCGCGACCACGCTGCGGCGTTGGGAAGGACTCAGCTCCCAAACGAGCGGAATGCCCTTCGGAACCAGTGGCAGAAGGGTGTCAAAATGGACACAACCGCCCGTGAACGGCACGCGATGGTCCTTGGCGGGCCATTCGACATCATGCACATGGCAGCCCAACAGACGCGGGGCGATGCTGCTCAATAACTGCGCGTGGTCGAGAAGGCCGAGGTTCGCCTTGCGTTGCACATGGCCGAAGTCGTGCCAGAAGCCGATCCACGGGCAATCGTGATAGTCTTTGAGCAGTTGCAGCATCTCGGATTCGTTCGGCACCTGCTCAAAATGGCTGCGCGTTTCGATCCCCAATGCGATGCGATATTTCTCACACGTCGGGATCAAGGCATCCAGCGCGGCCTTGGCCCGATCCACGTAAAGCTGGGACATCTTCGTGCGCTGCTCCACGAATTCGAGCTTCGTCTTCGTGTAACTGCGGGAGTAGATTTTCCCTGCGTTCGTCATCGCTTCGAGATCCGTGGTGTAATGCTTCATCGGCACGCTGCCCAGATGCATAACGACTCTCGGCGCACCGACTCGCGCTGCAGTTTCCAGCGTGCGCTCAGTCAGTGAAATGGCGCGAAGCCGCTCGGATTCACGATGCGAGGTGAACTCATAGCAGTCCGGCGCGTCCATCGTGATTTCAACCGGAGACGGGCAGAAGTTATGAATGCTGGAGACCTTGATCGCGCCTGAATCAATGACTTGGAGCAGTCCGGGAAGCTGGCTGATCTTCAGTCCGTGACTGATCTCAATGTATTCAAAACCAAGGGCCAGCGCCTCGTGGGCAATGTGTCCTCCGTCCTCATAACGGTGACTGTTCCAGCAAGTTGAAAGCGAGAGCATGGGAATGAATTACAGCTTCATCAGGAAGGTGAAGTGGGCGTCAGCGCTCTCCACTGACACTTTGTGATGACGGGCGCAAGCGGCGATGAGGTAATCCGTGTTCGGCGCGGTCATGCCTGCTTTGAGGCAGCGGCTCGATAACGCACACGCCTCGTCCCAGACCTCAGAAGTAATGTCGAGTTCAGGAATGATCTGTTCATACTCGCGGAGCATTTTACGCTCCTTCTCATCACGCACACCGGCCCAGAGTTCTAGGCGGACAAGGGCGCACCAGGCGGCCTGCCCACTGGCCAGTAGTTCCACGACGCGGCGGCGAACTTCGAGATCACCGCGTTCCCGCATCTGATGAATCCAGCTTGAGGTATCAATGAGTATCATTCGCCAAAGATTTTCTTGGTGCGTGCAAGGTCCAGCGCGTCAATCTCTTCCATGGTGGACATGGATTTGAAGGTGCCCGTGTATTTGATCAGATCAGCCATCCGCTTCCGGCGGTTGAAATCTTCCAGGGCCTGAACCACAGCATCGCGCTTGGTCTTAGCCTTGGTGAATTTCATGGCATCTTTCAATTCCTTTTCAGGGATGTCGATGGTGGTTTTCATAGGTGCTGTATGATGCAGGGAAATGCTTCTGATGACAAGTGATTTGGATGCGGATTCTATATGAATTGGAATCCTCAGTCATCAGGAAGCAGCGTCTCTGCGATGGCATCGGCGAGGGCTTTGCCGCGTCGTGTCAGGATGATGCGCCCCGTCGTCACGACCAACAAGCCTTCTTCTTCCAAGGCTTTCAGCTTCGGTCGAAGATTGGGCGCGACACGCTCTATCGCCATCCCTTCCGCGACGCGCAGCTCCAAGGCCACGCGCTCGAAGAGCCATTTCCGGTCATCCAATTCCTCGGATTCGACAATGGCCGTGCGTCCTTCGCTGATGAGCTTCAGGTAAGCGGCGGTGTCCGCAGCGTTCTTCCAGCGATGCCGGTTCACGGTTGAGAAGGCGGATGGGCCGAGGCCGAGATATTCCGCGCCTCGCCAGTAGGCGGCGTTATGATCTGAGCGGTGATTTGGCTGGGCGTAGTTGGAGATTTCGTAGTGCTCGAAGCCTGCGCTAGTCAGCATATCTAGCGCGGCAAAGAACTGGTCAGCATCGCGGTCTTGATCGGAATTCAGCTCGCCCCGCTGATGCTGACGCATGAAGTCCGTGTCTTCTTCATAGGTGAGATTATAGGCGGAAATGTGGTCCGGTTTGAGGGCGATGCTTTGTTCAATATTGCTCCGCCAAACCGCGAGATCTTGCTGAGGAATGGAGAACATGAGGTCAATGTTCACGCTGGGGATGCCTGCTTCCCGAAGCTCTGCGTAGGTCTCCCGCGCTTCATCCGGCGAGTGATCGCGACCGAGGAGCTTCAGCGTGGGCTCGTGCCAGGACTGGACGCCGAGGCTCACGCGGGTGACGCCGTGAGCCTTCAGCAGCTTGGCTTTGCGGATGCCGATGGTGCGTGGATTCGCTTCCAGGCATAGCTCGGTGAGTTGGGAACAATCAAGCGTCTCACGAAGACCTGTCAGCAGAGTATCCAGATGCGTTTCACTCAAAGCTGTGGGCGTGCCACCGCCGAAGAAGATCGTCTTTGGGCGCAGCTCAAGATGGCGCTGATGAAGCCTAATTTCTTTCAAAAGAGCCTGCACAAAGCCTGCCATATCTGTGTTGCCCGGCGTGTGCTTGTAGAAGCTGCAATACGGGCAAACCCGGTGGCAGAAGGGGATGTGGAGGTAGAGGTGCTGGATCAAGTGATAAGTGAAAAGGGGTAAGTGAAAAGGGATGAGCTTCGCATAGTTCTTGCCCCTTTTCACTTTTCACTTACCCCTTTTCACTTCATGGAAGAATCTGAATTGGGTGGCAAGTTGCTCGCGAGTGTCTCGCGATCGTTTTATCTGACGCTGAAGGCGCTGCCAGAAGGACTGCGGGAGCCGCTTTCGATGGCTTATCTGCTGGCCAGAGCGGCGGATACGCTGGCGGATACGAGCGGCATTGCGGAGTCGCTGAAGATGGATTGTTTAGAGGAGTTTGATCGTCTGATTCAAGGCGATGTGCGCGATGAGGCGGGGGAGAAGGTGCTTTGGGAAAGGCTCGTGCGGGAGTTCGTGCCTTTGCAGGAGGATGCGGATGAGGCCAGTCTTTTGCAGCGGTTGCCGGAGGCTTTTGCAGCAGTGAGGCAGTATCCAGCGCGTCAGCTTGCGAACATTCGCGGCGTATTGAAGCCGATAGTGCAGGGCCAGTTGTTGGATATTGAGCGCTTCCCGGTGGATGGCCAACTGCGGGCGCTGGGCACGGCTTTGGAGCTGGATGATTACACTTGGTTGGTGGCTGGGTGTGTGGGCGAGTTCTGGACCAAGCTCTGCGCGGAAGAGCTGAAGGACGCTTTCAGCAAGGGCACTTCAATCGAAGAGCAAGTCCAGCGCGGCATCCGATTCGGCAAGGGATTGCAGCTCGTGAATATCCTCCGTGATCTCGGCAAGGACGCGGCGATGGGCCGCTGTTACTTGCCTGCCGAAGAGATGGCGGCGCAGGGAATCAGCATCGAAGAAGTCAAAGTGGACCTGGCGAAGCTGGAGCCGCTTTTGCCCAAATGGCAGGCGCTTTGTCGCGAGCATTTGCTGGCGGGGATTGAGTATCTGGATGCCGTTGAGCATAAGCGACTCCGCTATGCCACCTCATTGCCGCTTCTGCTGGGCGTGCGGACATTGGCACTGATGGAAGTCGCGACCTGGGAGCAGCGGCTTGCGGGCGTGAAGGTCTCTCGCGCGGAAGTGACGAAGATCATGTTTGACGCGGGTATTGCCTCGCTCAGACGAAGCGGTATCCGTAAACTGGCCGAGGGCATGATGCGCTCATAGCTGTGAAGTCCAAGGCTCGAAGGCTGGCGGAATGGGCGCTGCGAAGCTCAGTGCCTCGTTCGTGATCGGATGCGTGAAGGAGAGCTGCCAAGCATGAAGCATGAGGCGCGGCAGGTGGATGAGCTGTCGGTTGGGCTGCGCGTAAATGGTATCGCCCAGAATGGCGCAGTTCAGCGTCTCCCGCATGTGAACGCGGATTTGATGGGTGCGCCCAGTGAGTAATCGGCAACGGATGAGCGCGCAACCTTTATGCTCTGCCACGCGGTCCCACACGGTGACGGCTTCTTTACTGGAAGATTCATGGGTGCTCACGGACATGCGTTTGCGATCCACGGGATGGCGGCCAATGCGGTTCTCGATGCGCCCTTCGCGCCCCACGGGCATTCCATTGACCGCAGCGAGGTAGATTTTCGTGATCGTGCGATCCGTGAACGCTTGGGTGAGTCGGGTGTGGGCGAGATCGTGCTTCGCGGCGACGAGGCAGCCGCTGGTTTCCTTGTCCAGCCGATGAACGATTCCGGGGCGAAGCTCACCGCCGATTCCACTGAGATTTTTGCAGTGGAAGAGCAAGGCATTGACCAGGGTGCCATCGGGATTTCCAGCGGCAGGATGAACCACCATGCCCTCGGCTTTGTTGATGACGATGAGGTGCTCGTCCTCGAAAAGCACATCCAAAGGAATGTCCTGCGCCAGAACTTCGGTGGCCACGGCGTCCGGTATCTCGATGAGGATGTGGTCGTTGAGCTTTAGCGCCATGTTCGGCTTGGTCTGACTGCCATTAACGAGAATGTGCCCATCCTTCACTAGCGATTGTATCCGAGTCCGGGATAAATCCGTCAATTGCTGCTGCAAGAAATGATCGAGCCTTTGTTTAACATCCGCACGTTCCGACACAATAAGCTCCATGTGTCATCATTGATGTAAAAAGTTTCTAGGCAAGCGGTGAAACTAGGGGCAATGAAAGATGTTCTACATCAGATACAAGATTCTATGGCTCAGCTTATGCTTAATAAATATGTATAAATTAAATCCAGATTTTGCTTCTAATTTTCATAATTTCTATATACAATTATATTGAATCGTGACTCTGCCCGCACAAGATCAATACTTCAGCACCTGCCCGTCTTGCACCAGACAGGTGGATGTGACGACGTTTGAGCCGTTCAGTAAAGTCATCTGTCCCTACTGCGGTCAAACCGTGCGCGTCCGCCGGAAATTCGACCACTTTGTCATTGCAAAGCAGATCGGCGAAGGCGGCATGAGCCGTGTGTTCGACGCTACTGACGAGACCTTGGGCCGTCACGTAGCGCTAAAAATTCTCAATCGTCATTACAGCAAAGACGCAGAACGCATGGCGCAGTTCGAGCGTGAAGCCCGCCTGACTGCGGCAGTGGCCCACCCGAACGTCATCAAGCTCTACTCCGTGGGTCGTGATCAAGGGAACACCTACATCGCGATGGAACTGGTCGGCGGTGGCAGCATGGAGACGCGCATCGCGGATAAAGGAAAGCTGGAAGAGCGTGAAGTCCTGCGCGTGGGACGTTGCGTGGCTGAAGGGCTCCGCTCCGCCTATCGTGAGGGATTGATTCATCGTGACGTGAAGCCGGGGAACATTCTCTACACGGATGAGAATACGCCGAAGATCGTGGACTTCGGTTTGGCCCTGATTCATGGCCGTGATGTGGATGAATCCGGTGAAATCTGGGCCACGCCCTTCTATGTGGCACCTGAAAAAGTCTCTGACAATCGCGAGGACTTCCGCAGTGATATTTACAGTCTCGGCGCGACCCTCTACCATGCCTTGGTCGGCAAGCCGCCTTACAAAGCGGACACGAATTCCCTAGCCGAATTACAGAAGATCAAGAGCAAGGTCGTTCGGCTGGAGGACAGTGGCTTCCGCTTTGCGCCTCGGACATGTGAGTTGATCAATCGGATGCTGGCGCTGACTCCAGAGGAACGTCACCAGTCTTACGACGAACTCGTGGAAGCCTTCCGCGATGCTGAAAGCCTCGTGAATTACTCAGTGATGGGCAAGCGCACGCAGCAGCAAACGCTCGTCTATGTCCTCGCTGGCGTGGTCGGTTGCGCGGTGCTGGCGGGTGCTTTGCTCAGACCCGTGGCTCCAACGAAGATCAAGACCGCCGTGCTCAGTGAGGGGGACAATCAAAAGGAACTCACCGAACTGGGCCAAACCATCGAAGCGGGCAAGGTCAGCGTCTCGGACTTGTTCATAGATGCTCGCAATGTGCTGACCAGCGGGAATTACGCGAAAGCTCACAAGCAGTTCGATGACCTGATCTCCACAAGGATGGCCAAGCAGCCGACGCTCAACTGGGCGCGGTTCAATGCCGGACTGTGCGCCATTGTTGAGGGCAAGAAGAAGGAGGCGGAGAAATACTTCGAGGACATCAAGCGGGATGCGGATGCGGGGGCGAGCATCGGCGGGCATGACCAGCGGGAGTTCTTCTCGAAGATCGGCGAGCGCATGAGCACGGACCTCGGGATCAAGTTTAACCGCAAGGATTTCGATTACGACAAAG
>JANYJH010000394.1 GCA_025361865.1 Phragmitibacter sp. | reverse complement strand
ACCCACGGCTTCGATGATATTGCGGAAGATGAGTTCACCTTCGCGCCCGGCATCGCAGGCATTGATGATCTCGCCAACGTCCTTGCGCTTGATGAGACGGGAGATGAGCCGGTAGCGTTCCGCGCTTTGTTCAATGGGCTTCAGCTCGAATTTCTCCGGAAGGATGGGCAGGGTGGTGAAGCCCCAGCCGATCTTCTTGCCGTCTTTCATGGGCATTTCCTGCTCCAGCAAATGGCCGATGGCGGAGCTGATGACGTGCGTCTCGTTCTCGAAGTAATCCTTCTCTTTTTCGAAAGGCGTCATGCCGGGTGCCTTAGCCAAAGCGCGCGCAAGATCGGCAGCAACGCTGGGTTTTTCGGCAATAATGAGGGCTTTAGACATAGACGAATACAAGGCAGGGTGAGCGGCATGTGTCAAGAGAGAGTCTCTGACGTGAGTTGACTCTATGACGTGGGGCGTTATAATTGACATTAGCGTGATCGTCAATTTCTCCAGTGATGAAACAGAAAAAGTCTGGTTGGGCAAAGGCAGCCGCAAACTACCGCCTGATATTCAACGGCCTGCCTTGCGTCGGTTGATGACGCTCCATGCCGCTCGTTCACTGGCAGATTTGCGTGCGCCGGGTAACAATCTAGAAATGCTCAAAGGAAATCGCGCAGGACAGCACTCGATCAGGATCAACAAACAATGGCGCATCTGCTTTCGTTGGCAACCGCCTGACGCTCATGAAGTGGAGATCACAGACTATCACTGAAGAACATGATGAAAACGAATCTGCAAAATATCACGCCGGGAGAAATCTTGCTGGAGGATTATCTTAATCCGCTCGGGCTAAGTCAAAATGCCGCCGCCCGCCTTTTGAATGTTCCACCACGACGGCTAAACGAGATCGTGCTGGGCAAACGCTCAATCACGCTGGATACCTCCATGCGTTTAGGTCGTCTTTTTGGACAAAACCCACGCTTCTGGTTGGATATTCAGATTGAGTGTGACTTACGTCTGGCTGAGCCTCGGTTGCAGGAGATCAAGCGTTCCATCAGTCCTATGGCCATGGCTTGAGAAGGCTCACCGCAGTTCTCTGCCCTTCGTCTCCGGTGCGAACCAGATGAGCACTAGGCCCACTAAATAGACGCAGGAGAGGATGGAGTAGGCATTGCCTTCCATCTGGCTTTGCGTCATGCCATCGCTGGCAAAGATCTTGGTGAGATTGGCCAATTGCAAAGAACCGATGGCGGCGATGAGACGTCCGAAGTTGAAGCAGAAACCCTGGCCCGTGGCGCGAACGCTGGTCGGGAATAGCTCCGGGAAATAGAGCGGGAAGAAGCCATAGAATGAGGCCGTGAGACCGCCGATGAGAAAGGCGCTGATAAAGAACCAAGTGGGGATGCTGGCATCTGCAAAGGGATGATTCGTTTGGAAGAATAGAATGGCAGCGGTCAGACTGAGCACGCACAGGGCGGTGTAGGTGATTCTGCGGCCAAGCTTGTCGGCGATGAGCGGCGTGATCAGAGAGATGAGGATGGCCCCCAAGGCGGTGCAGATCACCGTGTAATCAATGATGGGAACCGTGCTTCCTTTGGGCAGGAGACCGCTGGCCCATCTCATGCTTTGCTGGGCTGACCCCCAAGTGCCCAGCAGGGCGACGGCTGCCAGTGCCGCGCCCAGAAGGAGATTGCGCATGACAGCGCTGTGCTCACCGCTGCTGGTGGTTTCAGCAGCAGCGAAGCGGCTCATGTATTGCCGCACAGGGTGGAGGTAGCCGTAAAGGGCAATGATCAAGCCGACGATGGTGATGATGGCGGCCACTGGAGTTCCAAATATGGTCATCGGTGACCAAGCATAAATGATGACCAAGGCGGCGATAGCGGCGATCAAAACGCCCAGCAGATCCCAAGTGGCCCAGTGGGAAGTCTTGCCCGCCTTCTTTTCCTCTTCCCATTTATGGGACTCCGGCACGACGATGAGGATGAAGAAATTGATCAAAGCAGGCAGGGCTCCGCTGATGGCCAGAATGCGCCAAGCGCGGGTGCCTGCGAAGGCTTCAGTCACGCCAAAGACCTGTGTCAGCGTGCCTTTGTGATCGTTGAGCCAGAGGCTGAGCAGACCCGTCATGAGGAAACCGACGTTCGATGCCGCGCCGATCATGCCTGCGATCCAAGCCCGGTTTTTTCCGGCCCACAGTTCATTCACCAAAGCTACACCGAGCGCCCATTCGCCACCCATTCCGAGTGAGGCGATAAAACGGAGAGCCGCGAGATGCCAGGCTTCTGTCACGAAGGCGCAGAGTCCTGTGAAAATGGCGAAGGTGAAGATGGCCAATGCCATAGCTTTCACGCGACCCAGCTTGTCACCGAGCCAACCAAACAACACGCCACCCGTAGCTGCACCCACGAGGAAGACCGCGATGATGACCGTGAACCATTGCCCCTGAACAATCGGTGTCGCACTGGGCAACAAATCCTGCAAGGCGGGCTTGCCGATCAAGGGGAACAATCCCATTTCAAAGCCGTCGAAGAGCCAGCCTAGGAAGGCGGCGGCGAGGGCCATTATTTTGCTGCGGTCAGAGGAAGAAGTTTGAGACATGGTGACTGAGTGACGAGGTGACAGGGTGAATAGCGAGAAAGTGAACGACCAGGCTGCTTAACTACTTGCTTGGTTTTTTCAGAGCCCAAGTTTCTGGGTGATGAATCATGGCGATATTGGGGCTTATAACCTTCAATACCGATCAGAGGTATCCATGTGTGAATAAGCATAACGGCGGCAAGGATCGCAGAGTAAATAATGATGTCTTTCTCTTCGTTTGTGCCTCATCTTCTTGCCGCAGGTGGAACATGGCAGCGGTTTTATCAAGGAAGGTATTGCGATGATACAAAACAATAAAGCCAGTCCACAGGGAAGCGCGATGCCAAGCCATTCAGGATGCCAAATAATACTCGCGGCGGTGATTGCGATGACGGCTGGGATCAAGGAAACACCTAATTTCCAATTCCGAGCACGATTCTGATCAAAGCGATACTGAACTTCATGATCCAGCATGTAAGTGTGATCTTCATACTGATGGATGTAGCGCTCGCCCATCAGCCTTAAGCCACATCTTCCAGCCCCAGCTTTTTGATGATCTCATCCGGCACGCCGGGATAAGCTCCAGCCATCGTGACATTGCCGAGATAGCCGAGCTGCTTCCAATTCGAGCTGTGCGTGTAATAGCCGCTGAGGGTGAGGCTGCGGAACTTGCTGAAGAAGATTGCGCCGACTTTATGCTCAGGCTTCACTTTGGAGGAGCTACAGATGTCATCGGCGATCTGCGACTGCTCGGCGATGGTCACTTCATCAAAGCGTTTCTCGAAGCGTCGGAAGCTCTCCGTGTTCAGCCAAGCGAGCCCGCCGCGCACGGTTTCGCGGTCTTCGTAGTGCTTTGGATAAGGCGCGCTGACCCATTCATTAATGAAGTCATGAGCACCGACTTCGGTTGCGGCTGGGCCATTAGCATCCTTGGGAAGGATGAGATCAGCGAGAGCGGCGGTCGTTTTCATTTCTTCAGCCGTCAGCAGTTTATCCCAAGGGAAAACGACTGGCTTCATGAAGTCAGGATCAAAAATAGGACTGCGGCCAATCGGATAAGCCGGGGCTGGTTCAGTCTCGTTCTTAGCGGCGACGGCAGGCAGCGCGGCGGTTCCTGCGGCAGAACCAGCGAACCATTTCAAGGCATCGCGACGGGAAAGGGAAGGGCGTTCAGAGGACATAAATGGGTAATAAAATGGGTTTGGTTCAGCTTCCGACACCTTCATAAACTTGGGTGAGCGGCATGGTGAAACCGAGTGAGTCCAGTCTCAATACGGCGGCTTCTCCGCTGATCTCTTCCTTCTGCCAGTCGTTCGATCGACGGAAAACGGAGAGCTGCATCGTATCCTGTTCTACGAGGACATATTCCTCCAGCGATTCGATGCGCAGATAAGTCAGCAGTTTCTCCTGTTCATCAACGCGACGCGTGCTGTCTGAGATGACTTCAATCAGCACTTTCGGCTTGTGCTTGAAGTAGCGCTCGGTGTCGGTTGGATCACAGACCACCATGAGGTCGGGATAGTAAAAGATGTCATGGTTCAGCCAGACCTTGACCTTGATCTCGCTCATGAAGACTTTGCATTTCCCACCTCTAAGATGTCCGTGAAGAGCTGCGTGGATATTGCCCGCAATGAGAGCATGCTCCTCACTCGTTCCCGCCATCGCATAGACCTCACCGCCGACGTATTCATGGCGGATAAGGCTGAGTTTCTCTCCTTCGAGGTAGTCCTCGACGCTGAGCTTTGGTTTGAAGGCGGGTAGAGACATAAGGCTGCCAGTCAGAGGTTTTCCAAATCAGATATTACCGCGCTTCATTTCTTCCATCAACCACTCGCTGCTTCTCCAGGCTAGGGCCAGGATGGTCAGCGTCGGGTTCTTGTCTGGATTGCTGGGGAGCACGGCACCGTCCATGAGGAAGAGGTTTTTTACATCCCAGGTCTGGCAGTATTGATTGGTCACGCTCTCGGTGGCCTTGGCGCCCATGCGTGCGGTGCCGACTTCATGGATGATCTCACCGGGACGAAGGATGGCATCGCGACCGGACTTGGGTGAGGCCTTGCCGCCCATGCCTTCGATGAGCGCGGCAAACGTCTGCTGCATGTGCTCGGCTTGCTTGATCTCATGGTCGCTCCATTTCCAGTGGAAGCGCAGCACAGGGATGCCCCATTGATCCACAACGCTGGAATCGAGTTCGGCGTAGCAGTCCTTATTCGGTATCATCTCACCGCGACCTGAGAATCCGAAACTGGCTCCGTAATGGCGTCGCGCTTCGTCCTTGAGCTTGCTGCCGTAAACACCCTCGGGAGCGCTGACGGAGCCGACATTAGGCATCCCACGACCACCACCCATTTCAATGTGATAGCCGCGAGGGAAGCCGAGCTTCGCGTGTTCACGAGTGAGCCACCAAGGGCTGTAAACGTGAATGCCGCCTGCGCCATCTTCGTTGTAAGGAGGCAGATCTTCCATGGCCGGGATGTGCCCGCCGAGGTTCGAGCCCACGCTGTCCATGAGGTTCTTGCCGACTTGGCCAGAGGAGTTGGCAAGGCCTGCCTTGTCCGTGGCTTTGGAGTTGAGCAGGATGCGGGAGGTCTCGCAAGTGCCGCCTGCGATGATGACCGCGCGCGCTTTGGCAACCATGTCACGACGCGTCTTCTTGTCGATGTAGTGGACGCCGGTGGCTTTGCCGTCTTTGCCGATGATGACCTCGCGGACCATCGCATCCGTGATGATGTCCAGATTGCCCGCGTACTTTGGCAGGTAGTCGCCGAGCACTTCGACCT
>JANYJH010000379.1 GCA_025361865.1 Phragmitibacter sp. | reverse complement strand
CGAGGCCGGAGGTTCGAATCCTCTCGCCCCGACCATTTCTTTCGAGATGAAAGACTGGAAGATAGAAGACTCAAGACTGAGCTTCAGCGGTAACTTCCACCTTCAAGATGCGTGCAGGTATCCGCCTGTCTTCCGTCTTGTGTCTTCCCGTCTTCCGTCTTTAATCTCCCTGCATGTCCACCCTTCACGTCGCTGTCCTGAACGCCTTCAAGAGCAAGAACTGGCAATACCACATCGTGCCGGACATGGAGGTCATCGAGTCTGCTTTCGAGGCTTATCACGGGAAGATTCAGCTCCATGTGCAGTCGTTTGGTGAAGCGCATATTTTGTCTGTGGTCGCCACTTCAACGCTAACGGTGCCGCCGACGCACCGGAACCGGGCGGCGGAGCTGTTCATGCGAACGAACAAGGAATTGAACCTCGGCAACTTCGAGATGGATTGGGACAGCGGAGCCGTGATGTTTCGGTTGAGCAATGTGTTCCCGAAACACCGCTATGATGAAGAGGTCATCACGAGCCTAGCCCACAATGCCGTCGCAGAGATGGATCGCATCACGCCGTTCCTCGGTGAGCTGTGCAAGACGAAGAAAGAGATGCTGGTGCTGCTGGATGTGAAAGAACTGATGAGCCGTGAGGAGCTACTGCCGCCTGAAATAAAGGAGGAAGGGTGAAGGATGAGGGATGAAAAAGTTCGTGTTCATAACTCTGTAGTTCATCCTTCATCCTTCCTCTCTCATCCTCTCTAACCCATGTCCGTCCCACGCTATTTCCTGCCGGATCATCCGACGCTTCAGGACATCTATACCAAAGAGCATCTGCGGGAGCTTTTGGTGGAAGGTGAGCTGAGTAGGAGTGACATCGCCGTGGATGATGAGACGGGCCTTGGTCACCTGCTCGGAGACCTTCTTTCCCGTGCGCATCCCGCTCCGCCCCCGACGGCTGAGCAACTGGCACTGGCGCAGGAAACGTATGCGGAATTCAGCGTGGACAGTCCCCTCCCCTCAGTGGAGCGCTTTGAGATGAAGGAAGAGGAGATCGAGGATCAACCCGAAGCGGTTGAAGCAAAGAACAAGGACGAAGAACTTCTCCATCACCTGCGCCCGGCATGGCTCAGCTATCCCAAGACGCTCCTCCTCTTCGTGATCAGCGCGGGTCTTACCGCGTGGTGTTATCAGGGGCAGCACGGATTTGTTTATGTGCTCGTCTCCGGGTCTGTGGCGGTGCTTTGCCTCCTAAGTATTTCATTGGATCGCAGCACCCAAGACTATCTGATCACGAATAAACGGGTCGAAGCGGAGATCGGGATCGTGGGAAGAAACTCCAAAGAGGTGCGCATCTGTGATATCCGCGCTATCGACGTTCATCAGGAGGGCTACAACGGCATGATCGGGATCGGCACCGTGGATTTCTGCTCCGCAGGTGGATCAGCCGTGGATGTGCGGTTTAAAAACATCAGCAATCCACACCGGATCAAGAGGATCGTGCGGGAATTACAAGGGTAGCAGGAAGGCTGAACGGAGGTTTGCCCTTGCTGAGCTATGGTTGAGCAGTTGAAAGAACAGGCTCCGTAACCACTGCTCAGCGATTACAAACCAGCGCTCATCCATTGTTTCCGCCTCTTTCTTCCAAGAAATCCCGCCCTCATCCGTGATGCCTACCTGAAGACCTCATGCCTGACGCCACCCGCCACGATCACGACTTCCTCATCGCTGCCCTTGAGCGATACGAGCGACCGCTCATCCGCTACGCGATGGGCATCGTTCGGGAGCTGAACACCGCGCGTGATGTCACCCAGGAAGTCTTCATCAAGCTCTCGCAAAGCCTTGATTCCGTAGATCACGAGCGGCTCGCGCCTTGGCTCTTCACCGTGTGCAAGAACCGAGCGCTGGACCATCAACGTAAACACTCACGCCTCATCCCCATGGAACAGGAAATTCTCGACCTCGAAGTCTCCGCCGCGCCGAGCCCCTCCGCCGCGATGGAAGACGCTGAAATGCGCGGGCAAATTCAGCAATGGATGACCCAGCTCCCGGACAAACAACGCGAAGCCGTGCGCCTGAAATTCGAGGTTGGCCTCAGTTACAAAGAAATCTCCGATGTCCTGAAAACCAGCATCGGCAACGTCGGCACGCTCATCCATTTGGGCGTGGAATCTCTCAGAGAACGCTGGCTCGCGTGTAACTAGCAGTCAGTAGCCAGGTGTGAGTAGCCAGTCATCCATACCGACGCACCACCCCTTAAACCTTATCCCTTTCCCTTACCTGTTATGAACGAAAAACTCACCGCCTACGCGCTCAATGAACTGCCTCCTGACGAGCGCACCGCATTGGAAGCCCAGATGCTAAGCGATCCCGCCTTGGCCGCAGAAGCAGCGGAGGCTAAAGCCTTCTGCGCCATGCTGAATGAGCACATTGCCCAACCCAACGCTGACTCGCTCACAGCAGATCAGCGGCTCGCGTTGATGAAGAGCTTCGGAGCCAGCGCCCCACAGCCTAGGAACATCCTCCGCCCCTTCTGGCGGCATCCCGTTTTCGTCAGCACCACCGCGGTAGCTGCCTGCGTTACCTTCCTGATGGTGAAGCATTTTGATGTCGATGTGCCCAATCGGGAGCTATTGGACGATCATGGGCGTTCGATGGAACTCGTGCTCGGGGAAACGCCCAAGCCTCAGCCTAAACCTGCTCATCCTGATGTCTTGGCTAAGAACCAGCCTGCTCCGACCAAGATCTCCAACTCAAGTTCTCCGATTGTGCTCCCTGACATCAGCGATAACGAGCGCAAGAAAGAAGTCGCGAGCGCAAAAGCGATGGATGCGGCCCAGAAGATGAAGATGGCCTCCAACGAACGTGCTGACCATGATCGGCTTAGTGCAGTGGTGACGCCTGCTTCCACTACCCGCAAGCTGGACAATTCATCCGCTGCCGGACCCACCACCGCTTTGCCTCAGAATGCCCCAGCCACACCGAGCTTGGCCATTGGTGGTGCGCTGAACCAGCCCACCTTCTCGGGTGAGTTGGCCGTCCCCAAGGAGATGAAACCCACTGAGACACTGAGTCTGGATCAATCCCCTACGATCATAAAGAGTGGCTCTGGAGTCTGGACGTTGAATGAAGCCAACTCCTTCTCTGGGGTAACGACGGTCAATGCAGGAGTGCTGAGTGGTGTTGGAGATCAGCCTATGACTGCACAACCGCAACCGTTCGCTGCAAATCGGCTCGATGGAAGCGCGGGCGGGCCGGTCATGGGCAAGGGTGTTGCCGCTGTTAATGCCTCAGACGTAATCGAACCCATTATCACCAACGCGGTCACTTTCGGCACTGTCTCTGGAGTCGTCACAGGCACTGCTGGTAGCATGACGCCTACTGACGCAGGCACATTGGTGCTAAACAGTAAGGTTACCAAAGGAGACAGCGCAGCCGCCCCAGGGGAAGCTGAGAAAGCAAAGGCCGTGAACTCTTTGGCCTTCGCCGAAGCACCCACCCTTTCCCGAAATGCAGGCGCGGCCATGGCGGTCACTTCCGGTGGCCTGATTGCCTCTGCGGATAACAGTGGCGGCAGTCAACTCAGCTCTGATGCGCCGCATCCAACTCCGGGAGCGACTCGCTCGCAAACGCTGGCCACTGGAATTGAAGGCTTACAGAAGGACTCACGAATCACGACCAAAAGTGCCACACGCGCACCAAGCGCTGAGCTCGCAGCCTATGCTCCCTCTCCCACGCCTGAGCCTTCGGAGCCCCAGCAGGATAAATCCAAAGCCACCATGTCAGGCAGTCTTTCACCCGCTTCTGCTACCTCCCCGGCCCCGTCCCCCAGCGGCACGGCCACCTATCGGCCCATCATCGAGAATCCCTTCACTTACGTTACACAAGAAC
>JANYJH010000377.1 GCA_025361865.1 Phragmitibacter sp. | reverse complement strand
ACAGGCCACCGAACAGGCCGTCAATCAGGCCACCCGTCAGGCCGTCTATCAGGCCGTCAATCAGGCCACCGAACAGGCCACCGAACAGGCCGCCGATCAGGCCGCCGATCAGGCCGTCAATCAGGCCGCCGATCAGGCCGTCTATCAGGCCACCCGTCAGGCCGTCAATCAGGCCGCCCGTCAGGCCACCGAACAGGCCACCGAACAGGCCGTCAATCAGGCCACCCGTCAGGCCGTCTATCAGGCCACCCGTCAGGCCGTCAATCAGGCCGTCTATCAGGCCACCCGTCAGGCCACCCGTCAGGCCACCGATTTATCCACATGGGCTGTGGTAGATTGTGACTGGACGGCTTTAGCTGCCCGTCTCAAAGTCGGTAAATTGGGCCTGCGCTGCGCACATGCTGCTTGGTATATGTGGCGGGGCGGGAACCAATGGAGCGGATGGGCTGCTTATATTTCCTTTTTTAGACATGTTGCTAATTTGGGAGAGAGTCACGGCATTGATTACTCTAAGTGGGATCATTACGAAAAAGGCTCCATTCACGCTGGGCCTCAATACCTGCATTCAGAGTTCTGCGTGGTATCCGATAGGCCAGTCATCCTGAAAGTCGATGAACAAAACAGGCCGCACTGCATCGACGGCCCATTCTGCCAGTGGTCGGACGGCTCGGCGCTGTTCTCCGTTCATGGCGTCCGTGTCCCTGCTTGGATCATCTTGAAACCGGAAGACATTACGGTATCAAAAATCGAAGCCGAAGCCAACGCTGAAATCAGGCGGGTCATGGTCGAAAAGTATGGTCTTGACCGCTTCATCAAAGAAGCGGGAGCAGAGCAGATTCATCAAGACAAAGCGGGCACGCTCTACCGTAAGCGCATGAGTGGCGACGAAGACCTTGTCATGGTCCACGTCATCAATTCCACGGAGGAACCGGACGGCTCACGCAAGGAATTCTTCCTGCGTGTGGCTCTTGATCTTCGTCCGCTTCCTGATGGGGCGTGGCCTCGCGAGAAGCAAGAGGCTTGGATGCGCGAGCAACGGCCCCAAGAGATGACGGCTCATAATGCAGTGGCTTCAACCTTTGGTCTTCGTGGCGAAGAATACGCGCCACTCATCGAGAGCTAATCACGACTATTTCAATATTCACCATATAAAACATCATGTCAGAATCAACAATTTCTACTCAAGAAGCGCGCCCATCACGCGCACCCGTCGCTTTCGGTGACAGGGGAATCGTCATCAACCAATATGATGATCTCGTGCGGTTTGCTGAAACAGTCTCCAAGTCCGGCCTTGCTCCTAAGGGGATGGAGTCCCCACAGTCAATTTTTGTGGCCGTCCAAATGGGATTGGAAGTGGGCCTTTCACCAATGGCTGCGCTGCAAAACATCGCTGTTGTGAATGGCCGTCCAACCATTTGGGGAGACGCTCAACTCGCTGTCTGTCGTGGGACAGGTGAAATGGAAGCCTTCGAGGAATGGTTTGAGGTCGGCGGGGCTCGGACCTCCCGCAATCCTTCGGAATACAAGGATGATACCGCCGCTGTCTGTCGCATCAAGCGGCTGAATGGCGGGGAAGTGGAGAGCGCCTTCAGCGTCGCTGACGCCAAGCGGGCGAGCTTATGGGGTAAGTCGGGGCCGTGGACGCAATACCCTTTTCGGATGTTGCGCAATCGGGCACGGTCGTTTGCTTTGCGTGACTCCTTCGGGGATGCCTTGAAAGGCTTCCGCAACACGGAGGAAGCAATGGACATGCCGCGCGAGCGGGATGTGACGGCTACGGCGAGTGAGCCAAAACTGTTTCAGCCTAAAGCGCTCCCTGAGCCAAAGAAATCGGCGATAGTTGAGGAGTCCCAAAACCTGCTTGAAGTCGCGCCTGTTTCCCTCGTGGAGCAGGTCAGCGCGTTGTTGAGGCGGGATAAGTTGAAATGGCCAGCCATCAATGAAATGCTGGTTAGAAATGGCGTTACGGAAAGCAGCTCTGACACGCATGAAGACGCCGATGAAGAGACGCTGAGCCAAGCAGTCCTTAACTGGACGGCCTTGGTTGCCTTGATTGGGAAGGGGGCAGGAAAATGATTGCTGCGGATGAAAGGCGCGGGGTTCCCTCCGCTAGCGGAATGGAGCGGTTGGTTCAATGCCCTGCGTCTTGGCAAATGGAATCAACGCATGGTGTTGATTCAGAAAGCGAAGCTGCTGCCAGCGGAACGCGCATTCATGCCGTTCTGGCGGGGCTCGCTGAATACGCAACTCTCACGCAGGCGGAGTTTGAAACGTGCGACATGTGCGAGCAGCAAAACGATTCCATTCACGCTGAATGGATCATTCCAGAAAACACGCCCATTGAGCTTTTTGAGGAACGGCTGGGCCTAACGCAACTTGGCACTGTCCTTGATGTAACGGAGGATTGTCAGGCTGACTTCCGTTTCACGGGACAGGCGGACGTTATCTACGTTGATAAGGATCGTGCGTTAGTCATTGACTACAAGACCGGGCGCGGAGACACGCCCGTTGCTCAAGAAAACGCGCAACTTGCGGCTCTGGCCGTTTTGGTCGCTGGGCGTTTTCGCGTCAAGAGCGTTCGTGTGGCCATCGTTCAGCCGTGGGCGGGCAAGCCGACGATCTGCGACTACGGCCCTGATGCCTTGGTGTTGGCAAAATCTTGGCTGGCTTCAGCTCTCGAAGCTGCTGAGAACGCGAGCGAGTCAGATTTGAAAGCTGGGGACTGGTGTAAGTGGTGCAAGGCCGCGCACACCTGCCCTGCGCTGCAACGGAGCGCACTGCAAGAGCTTGAGGCTGTCGAGCCGATGACTATTGCAGGCCTTGATGCCAAGTTGCAACGATCCGCGATGTTTGCGCGAGCTATATATTTGACGCCGGAACGTCACATCGCCGCTTATCGCGGTCTTGCGATGGTGGGACGCTACGTGGATGCAATCGAGCAATCTTTCAAATCTCGCGTTGAATCGGGGGAAATTCCTGGCTGGGCCATCGAAACGAAGCCCGGCAACCGTGAGATTACGGATGCGCAGAAGGCATTCGCTGCGCTGGCCCCCCTTGGGGTTACGGAGGCGGATATGCTCGCCGCCGGTTCGGTGTCTATCGGTCCGCTTGAGGAAGCCATTCGTAAGGCGAGCGGCATCAAGAAGGAAGGTAAACGGCCCATTTATAACATGACTGGAGCCGAGGCCAAGAGCGCGCTGAATGTCGCCCTTGAAGCTGCGGGAGCGCACGCTCGCAAGGCTGACAAAACAAGCGTGATCGAACAATTACCATCTCAAGAATATGCCATCACTGAATAAAGTCATGCTCATCGGCAATCTCACGCGAGACCCCGAAGTGCGTTTTACACCCAAAGGCAGTGCCGTCGCAGACATCAGCATCGCCGTGAACCGCGTTTATACTGCGGATAATGGCGAGAAGCGCGAGGAAGTGACCTACGTTGACGTGACGCTGTGGGGAAAGCTCGCGGAACTCGTGGGGAAATACCTTACAAAAGGAGCTCCGTTCTACATCGAAGGGCGTCTCCAACTGGATTCTTGGGAAGACAAGGCCACGGGGCAGAAACGTAGCAAGCTCCGTGTCGTCGGTGAATCCATGCAGTTCCTCGGCGGGAAGAAGGAAGGCTCCAGTGAATCGCGAGAGCGCAGCCAACAGGCTCCACCCGAACGCCAAAGCATCCGCCAACAGGCGGATGCGATGTCAGACGATGATATTCCATTTTAAACACCTCATCTATATGCCAAACCGACTCTCAGAAGAGCATCAGCTTCACGGCTTCACCGTCACTTTCACTTACACCCCCGGCACCAAGGGGCGTTTCGGGAATACCATTGAAGACTCAGAACCACCCAGCGGGGCTGAAATCGAAATCTCCGCCGTCCACACGCCGAAGGGCGAGGACATCTATGATTTCCTCCAAGAAATCAATGCTCTGGAGCGCATCGAAGCGCTCATCTTTGAAAGCGAAGCACCATGAACATTTCCTTTCATCTCACACTCCCGCAGTTCCGTGATCGCACGAAGACGGTCACTCGCAGGCTTGGCTGGCATGGTCTGGTCAAAGCCTGCGCGCGCGGCAAGCGTCCCATTATCAAAGCCTGCGAGAACTGCCACGGGCTTAAAGCGGGCGAGAAGATGCAAATGATGGGGCTCATACGTGTCACTTCTGCGCGGTTTGAGCGGCTGGATAAGCTGCTGGAATTTCCGGATTACGGGCGGCGGGAAGTCATCCGTGAGGGGTTCCCCGAAATGTCCCATGATGAATTTGTGAATTTCTTCATCCGCGCTCATGCCAATAAGCAGAAGCCAACCACGAAGAAAACCACGAAGAAAACCATGATCGTCCGCATTGAGTTTGAGTATCTGGACGGGGAAGGGTCGGCAACACCATATCTCCAGCCTTGAATGCTCACGATTTCCCTACCTCTCCCGCCCGCAGCTGTAAAGCCTAACGCCCGCGTTCATTGGGCGCGGAAGGCGAAAGCAACCAAGGCTTATAGGGCGCAAGCCTGCTATGCAGCTAGGCTTGCCGCGCCTGTCCCGCCACGCTGGGCTAAAGCTCGAATGGAAGCGCGAGCCTATTTCAAGACCGCCCGTTTCCCTGATCCGGGGAACTTTATGGCCTCACTGAAAGCCGCTGAAGATGGGCTACAAGACGCAGGAATCATCAGGGATGATAAAGGCTTATGGCCTGAGCGCCCACAGTTTTTCAAAGATGCGGCCCATCCGCGAGTCGAAATCACAATCACGGAAGAAGCCTAAGTAATGCATTACTATTCACATCATATTGGCGACTACAACCGCGATACGGCTCATTTGAGCCTTGCTGAGCACGGGGCTTACCGATTGCTGATGGATTGCTACTATGTTACTGGAGAGGCATTACCAAGCAATCAGGCTACGCTCTGCCGAATTGTTAGAGCCGTCTCGAAAGTCGAGCGTGACGCGGTTCAAAAGGTATCATCTGCTTTTTTCCTGCCCACGCCTGAAGGTCTTCGTCATAAGCGAATTGACGCCGAGATTTTAAGCTACAAAAACCAGATTGAAACCGCTTCCCGCGCAGGCAAAGCAAGTGCTGAATCGAGGCAACGGAAACGCAACGACCGTTCAACGACCGTTGACGTTCCGTTGCAACGGAAACGCAACGACCCTACCAACGGAATGGGCAACGGAACGTCAACGGAACGTCAACCAACCATAAACCATAAACCAATAACCAATATGATACCTTCGGTATCAACCCCCTTAACCCCCTTGCCGGACGGGGAAGGTTTTACCTACTCGGCATCCTTTCTCGAATTCTGGAATGCCTACCCGAAACGCGAAGGCAAAGGCGCGGCTTCGCAAAGCTGGAACCGTGTTAAAGCTCGCCCAAAGATTGACGTTTTGCTTGCGGCTTTAACACGAGCTAAATCCTCGGAACAATGGCAAAAAAACAACGGCCAATTCATCCCGCAGCCCGCTACATGGCTGAACCAGCGCCGATGGGAAGACGAGGGAACACCCGCGCAAAATCAACCTACCACGGAGGAAATTCAAGCATCATGGAGGCATTAATTCCAACCGGAAATTGCAAGAAATGCGGCCAGCCTTGGCTAGGCCATGAACTGGAATGCTACCTGCGACCGCCAGCTAGAATACCGCTTAATTCGTTTTTAAGCGCTGTTCAGGGCGTCCAAATCATCAGCGAGGGTGAGGACAGCCAAGATGCTTTTTGGAAGCGCAGAGAGGCTGAAATTGCAGAAATGGAAAAGCAGGAGCGGGAAGAGCACGAAGCGGAAGTGAAAGCTCTCCGCGAAAGCCGCTGGCGAGCCATTCCCGCAACCTATCGGGAAGAGTTCAACCCGAAACTCTCCAAGCTGCCAGATGGGGTGATCGCCACGGTGAAAGCATGGCAACCCAGCGCCACAGGCATCGGATTGATGGGCAACACGGGATTAGGCAAGACTCGGTTGATCGTGCGAGGCATCCTTTCGCGTCTCGATTGCACATGGATCTTCCTTCCAGCCACCGAATACGCCTCTGCCGTGCGTGAGCAATGGTCTGATGACTGGGGTGTAGCCAAAGCCGCAAGCGAAAAGCTAGCTGCCGCGAAAGCCTGCCGCGTCCTGTGCTTGGATGACATCGGTCAAGAGTCACCCAGCGAAGCCGTCAGTGAAGCATTCGCCAGCCTGATTGAGCATCGAACGTCACGGAAGAAGCCCATCCTCTGGACGAGCAACTTGGGAGCAGACGCGCTAGCGCTGCGCCACAAGACGCGCGGGGCTGCGCTGGTGCGGCGGCTCAAGGAATTTTCGTTAGTGCCTTAATTATCAAAATAGATGAACCTTATGAATGACACCAAAGAAACCCCCTTGCCCGTCTCAACGACGCCGGAGCTGGAAATGCAATACCTCGCTGAGTCCATCCGTCATGCGCAGGATGAGATTGATCGAGTGCAGGAGCAGTTAAGCATCCTGCGGGACAAGCAAAATCGGCGGCGCATTGAGTTGATGGAGCAGTGGACTCGCCTTCATGCGCCTGAGAACTCGCCGCGTGTCTTCGATACCCCTCAACCTGGCGCGCGCATGGTGGTGGTGCAAACGGAAGCGGGGCTTGCAGCACGTTGGGTGCTACCGCTCAATCACGCGAACGGCACGGGAGAAAGCGCTGCCTAAAACCCTAACTTTATCACTCTATGACAAACCATCGTTTCAACATCGAAATAAACCCATCCGCTCAACTCGTTACGATTGAGCTTCTGGACGGTCCGCCCATCCCAACCCTGACGCGGGATGAAGCGACGGCACTAGCCGCAGCGCTCGAAGATGCTCTCCCGCGCATGGCATTTTCTTTGCAGAAGCCTAACAACCAAGCTGAAACAACCCTATGAGCGAACTTATTACATCCGTGCCCAACGTGAGCAAAAGCGAAAAAGAGTTGTCCCTAGAATCGTGTTTTCTGACTGTGGCCCAAATGGCTACAGCGCTCGGTCTGAAATGTTGCGACTACTGGGCCACCCATCCCCACGACTGCGATGTGTGCTCCAACGCAAAAGAGGAAGAATTAATCTGGGTGATGATGTCTTATGGGGATGGCAGACAGGAGGCCGAATACTACGCGTGCTCTGCCTGCGTGCCTGCCATATACGCCACCGCTTTCGTTCAGAGAACGAAAAAGGTCAGCGACAGCCGACCATGAGCCTTCGATTTCACGAACGACGCGCGCGGCTGTTCGCTGCGATGACTGGTTCTTTTTCGTTCGGATTAGAGCCAACCGTCGCTCGTGGAATTGGAGTGGAAGGCAGGTGCGGAGCGGTTGAAAAAGACCCCTCAACAATAATTCAAAATACCTCTTGCGCAATGCACGCATTGCGTGCATTATCTACGCATGACAACCACTCAAGAAAACAACAAACGCGGCCAGCAAATTCGTTCAACCGAGTATTTCGGCGTCCGTCTATATGTCGGGACAACGCCAACCGGTCGGGACGTAATCGTGCCGCAGGAAACCTTCGCGGAAACCTGCGAATGGTTCGACGAAATGGAGCGGAAAGGATGGCAGGCGTGGTGAGCCGACTGCGGGCCGAGCGTGAGCGGCTAGGTCTCACGCAGGGCGAAATGGAATCGTTTCTCTGGAAGATGCCGCATCGGACGTATCAGGACATCGAGGCCGAAAAGCGCGTCCCGCCGGATTGGGTAATGGCCGCGATTTTCGAGCGGCTCGCGAAACGGAAGTCCTTGGTTGGGGCTGGGGGGCAGACGCCTCGAACGAAGAAGGGAAAGAAAAAGAACAATTAGCTCACTAACACCATGAACACCATCCCATCCGGCATCGAAGCCGATGTCTGCCTAGACATCGCCGCGCGCCAGCAAAAAGGCCTCATCAAATACGGCGTCACCGTCACGGAGAATCCGCTACCTCTCAAGGCGTGGCTCCAGCACGCTTACGAAGAAACCCTTGATCAAGCCATCTATTTGAAACGAGCCATCGCGGAGATGGACAAGGCCACGAAGATTATGGACCACACACAGTATCCTAATACCTCAAAGGCAAAGGAGAGGGAGAGAGTGCGGTATGAAGCATTTTGGAATGCTTACAGAGCAAACATCAGATTTAAGTCGGCGGGCTTCGCCTACAATGAGGCCAAAGCCGCCGCTAGTGATGCAAGATGTAAGGCATCGGAGGCCTATGATAACCTCTATGAAGAGATCGAGCGCGGAACCCCACACGCCGCAGATAAGCTGTCCCAGCTAAAAGCGCTGGCGGACACAGCATATAAGGCATGGCAAGCGGCAGAACAGGCGTGCAAAGACGCACATCATCATTTCTTAAAAATGGATGTGGAGAACCTGAAGTATCGCAAGGAATATGACGAACAAGCATAAACACTTAGCCCCTTTGAATTATGAACGACCTCGAATGCCCCGAATGCCCCTATTGCAATGCCATAATCAAACTCTGCCACGAAGATGGCCAGTGCTACGCTGAGGAAAAAGATCATGAACTGAGCTGCGGCGAGTGCGGGAAGAACTTTATCGTCCACACGACGGTGAGCTATTATTACTCGCCCAGAAAAGCGGACTGCTTAAATGGGTCGCCACACCGATTCACAAGCTGGCAGCGACTATGGGAAAGCGAACAGGATAGGATGTGCATAGACTGCGAACACCGCGAGCGTAGGACCCTTCCGATGGCTCCGGCTAAGACCAAGAACTTGAGCCACAAGACGCCATGAACAGCAATAAACTCGACCCCGCTATCAGCCAAGAAATCTATCGGCTCAGCAAAACCCCACTGACAGTGAAAGAAATCGCCGCTCACTGTGGCGTGACCGTGGGCACAGTTCGTCGGCACTCTGCGCCTAGCGTCCGCAACCGCCGTAAACGAGGGTGAGGCGCTCCCAGGGTGAGCTCAGTCAGCGGCACGGATAGCGGCGGCGTTCAGCACTGTCCGCGCCCATTCGTTCCACTTTTGCCCAGCGGAAGCTTTGCGCCAGGCGCGACGCTCTATTTCCGTGCCCCGGACATTGACAGGAAAGGCTACGCGCTCCCCGTCGTCCTTGCGGGCATATTGGTTATTCTTGGGAGCGGGCATAAATTATTACCACCGAGTGATCTTTGTGTCGAGGATTTGACCTATTCGCGGATGTTGCGAAGCTGGAGAGCTGCGCCAAAATCTTCAGTGGTCGCTTCAGGTATCCACTGGAGGATTTCTTTGATAAATTTCCTTTGTTGGAATCCGCGTTTTTCCACCGGAGTGATCTTAAGATGCTCTTCGCTCACATCTACTTGAGTAGCAACTTCGATCCTTCTGCCTCGATTTTCGAGAGTTGTCGTCTTTAGGGCTCTAGGTTCTACCGTGATTCGATAGGCTATTCCACCTGCCTGGCAATAGAATCCATCTGTCGGATCGCCCTCGTAATTTCGGCCCACGATTTTAAAAATCTCCTCGAACGACTTTGCATAAGTCGCAGCTCCGTGACGGTTCCAAGTGACTGCTTTCATATTTTGAGTTCGAGGTTTGACCGCCTCGGCGGGTTTGGTTTGAATGGCTGACAACTGAAGTATAGGCCTAGTTGAAGACATTGCAACTAAATACTTTAATTATTATTCATTTTTATTTCTGGGCATGAAAAAACCCTGCCAGCACCACGGCTGGGAAAGCCTTGATTTCACAAGCCTTGACAGCGCTGGAATTAGTCAGCACTTGTCATTATGCCAGTGCTCGAAAAGCCAAAAAAAGAAGCCTTTGCGCAAGGAATGGCCAACGGGCTTTCTGCCGCCGCTGCCTATCGAAAGGTCTATCCAGCCGCTAAGCGCGTGACCTATGAGAGCAAAGGGCCTGCAATGGCAAGATTAGGGCAGGTGAAAGACAGGATTACAGAGCTAAAGAAAAAAGCTGATGCAATCATGGATAAAAAAGCCGTGCTCTCCATCGTTGAGAAAAGAGAGTTTCTTGCGCGGCTGGTCCGCACTCCGATAGGTTTGGTGGATCATAACAGTGATCTTTGCCAAGAACGGACCTACATCGAAGGCGCTGAAGAGACGAGCGTTCGGGTAAAGCTGCCCTGCAAGCTCAAGGCCATCCAGCTTGACAATGACCTCGCCGTTGATGGGGCTGAGGCTGGCGCGAACAGCGAGCTTGCTAATGCGCTAGTCCTCATTAGGGAGGCGACGCATGGACGTTAAACTTGCGTCAGCATTGGGTAGGCTGAAGGACCGCAAGTGGCGGCTTGAGAACCTCTATCTTATCCTGGTGAGAGGCAAGGCAACCCCCTTCATTGCCCGAAAGGAACAGCTCGATTTCAGAAACAATCGACATACACGGAATTTTACGCCAAAGGCCCGCAAATTGGGCATCTCAACGGAGATCGTTTTAGAAAACGGCGATGACTGCGCGTTCAATCCCAATTTCAAAGCTGCAATCATCGACCGGACGGCTCCGGACGCCTTTGAGAAACTCGAAATATTCCGTTTTGCTTGGCTCAATGGTCCCAAGCATCCTAATCCTGTGATTGCCGCATTATGGGCGCTCATCCACGAGGCAAATCCATTGATTACAGACAACAGTGGAGAGCTTGAATGGAGCAACGGGAGCCTTTTTCAGGGGGGTGTTTCCTTCACGGGACGCACGCCTCAACGGCTCCACATCTCGGAGTTCGGGCCGATATGCGACGAGAGCGAGATGAAAGGAGAGTCCATCATGCAAGGCTCCATGAATGCGGTCTTACCCGACGATATTGTGGATGTGGAAACCACAATGCGCGCAGGTCAGGTTGGGGCTTGCGCTCGTTTATTTAGACTTGCAAAACGATCAGGAGCAGCGCCACAAACTAAGGCTGATTGGAGACTTCATTTCTTTTCTTGGCTGGGCCATCCAGACTACCGTCTATCAGGCCACAAGCCTAATGATGGCGGGGTTATACGATATTTTGAAGACTTGGCCAAGATTGGTGTTGTCGCGACTCATGAGCAACAAGCTTGGTATGAGGTCAAGCAACGGGAGCAGGGCGACAAGATGCTCCAAGAGTATCCGTCAATCATTGATGAGTGCGACAAAGCAATGGTGTCAGGCGCTATTTATCCAGAGCTGGCAAGGATGCGCATGGAAGGCCGTGTGAGACAATTCCCCGTTGAGCGAGGCTATCCCTTATGCGTGTATTTTGACCTCGGAACGGAAGATGGCCTTGCTGCGTGGGCCATCCAAAAGATGCCTATGGACATCCTAGTTCACGCTTGGTCATCTGGTGATGGAGTTGGCGCAGTCGGGGCCGTAGATATTGTTCGGCGATGGGCTCAAGAGCTTGGTCCCGTGGCGGCTGTATTTGTTCCGCACGATGCGGATATTCGGGACAAGGGATCAGGTAAATCATTCCGCACACAGATGATCGAGCCGGGGATGCTGCCTGCGTCCATGGTCTATGTAGTTCCGCGAACACCTGATGTCTGGGTTGGTGTGGGCGAGGTAAGGCGACGTATGACGCGCATGTGGTTTGCATCACGCTGCGACGTGAATGTGAGGCAAGGCGAGACTGAATTGCCGTCAGGAATTGGGCGGCTGGAAGGCTATCGAAAGAACGACCGCGGACTGGTTCACAAAGACCTCTGTTGCCACACAGCCGATGCCTTGCGCACCTTCGGCGAGGCTGATTCTTTAGGCATGGTGGACTCTATCGCAGGCGCAGGGTCACTTACGACGCCTTTCAACCAAGATAAATCAGGCCGCTTTGCCCGTGATGTGCAGGTGAAGGCAGTCAGAGCCACAATGGGGATGCGGCTATGAACACCACGAGCATTTACGAGCAAGCCCGCGCGGTGTATGATCGAGAGCCATGCGCACGGTCTTTTGAAGAGGACCTCTGGCATCATTTCCAGCATGGTTACGTCGTCTGCACTCCAACAGCCTTCGCAATGGTGCGAATCGTCCGCAGTGATTGGCCGATGGAATGGCTTCGAGAACCGTGGCGGATAGATGCGGATGGGGATTGCTGGTGGATTTGGCTTCTGTCGGGAGATGTGGCGGAAACCGTAAGCTGGTTGCCGTTTCCAAAAAAACACATTGCATTTGAACGAGGTAATCAATCCCGTGTGCTTTGTTATGAAAAATTCACTCGACGATTGCAGCGACGGGCCGTGCATTTATGCGCGTAGTGGCTTTGGCTTTGGCGCATCTCCCGTGCTTGGCAAGGGTGGGGGCAATAACCAGCAAGCCGCTTTGAAGGAGCAGCAAAAGTCACGGGAACAATCCCAATCTCAATTCAGGCAGCAACTAAGCCTGATGAACAAGCAGCTTTCGCTTGCTCAGCAGAGCGCAAACGTGGAGCTCCCCACTTACACTCCTGCGCCACCACCATCCCCGCAGTCTATGACCTCAATGGATACTGTTGAGGCTGGGCGTGATCAGGTGCGCGCAAACAAGCGACGCTTCGGTTTCGGCTCTACGTCTTTGGCAGGGAATACGGGAAACAGCCTCGGCGGAATGTCCATGCTGGGAAGCAATTCGACGCTGGCTTGATGGACACCAGCCCATCAGCTTTGATTCAACTAAACGAGCGCCTGCGCACTGACGCGAGCGGGATGATGAATCTTTGGAGTGAGTGCGGGCGAATGTGCCTCACTCGAAAAATCTCCAGCCTCATCACTGCGACGTCGCGCTCGACAACCACGGACAACTACGCGCCGGACACTCGGTTGCTGAACTCGGTAGCCGTGGAAGCAAACGAAGTCCTGGCCGCTGGCTGCATGGCTTGGATCATGCCCAGCGAGACTCCGTGGTTTGTGTGGAAGCCCGCACCGCAACAGGCGGGAAATGATGCGCTTGAGCAATGGCTGCAAAGCTGCACGGAGATAGCGCTGGCTACGCTCTTCGGAAGCAACTTCTACAGTCGGGCACACGAAGCCTTGCAAGATCGCTCCACCTTCGGCACGGCATCTCTTTGGTGCGAAGCTGGCAAGACGGCCCCGCTAAACTTTCGGACGTGGGACGTAGGCACCTACGTGATCCAAGAGAACGAGGAGGGGAACGTGGACGTGGTCTTTCGCGAGCGCGAATTCACCGCTTCGCAGGCATCAGAGCGGTTTAGCAACCTGCCGCCCGTCATTCAGAACGATCTCGCGGCCAATCGGCTCAACAGTAAGCATCGGTTCCTGCATTGTCTTTTCCCCCGTGAAGCGAAGCACGGAGGCGTTGGCCCTAAAGCGATGCCGATAGCTTCCATTTATATCCACATCGCATCGAAGCAAATGGTGGAAGAATCAGGCTTTGAAGAGCTTCCGGCTTTCGTCACGCGGTATCTCAAGTGGTCGGAAGCGTCCGCTTACGGCGTGAGTCCTGCCATGCGGGCGCTCGCGGAGATTCGGGGCGTGAATTATCTGGAAATGCTTCTGGCCACACTGGCAGAGGTTACGGTTAATCCACGAATCATCATGCCTCAAGGCGTGCAAGGCGTGCCAGATTTACGAGCGGGCGGCATCACCTATGGCGGGCTTTCGCGTGAGCAAAGTCCTTATGAATGGGCAGCGGCGGGGCGTTTCGACATCGGCGTTACGTTGATCGAGCGAAAGGAAAAAGCCATCAACGAGGCCTTCCATCGCTCGCTGTTTGAGATGTTCAATCAGCGGAATGGACAGTTGAACATTCCCCACGTCCAAGCTTTGGAAGCGGAGAAGCTGGCGCGGTTTTCGCCTGCTTTCACGGCGCTAACCACGGACCTTATCAATCCGATTCTGGAGCGCGTCTTCATGGTGCTTTACCGTAGCGGTCGGTTCCCCAAAGCTCCTCGTGAGGCCTTTGTCCAGAATGCGGCGGGGCAACCGATGATGCTTTTCCCTCGCTCAGTTCAGACAAATCGTATGGCGCTGGCCATGCAGAAGGCGAAGCAACAAGGTCTTTCCGACCTCATCGGCCTGTTCACGCCGCTTATTCAGACGGGCTCCAAGGCACTGGATAACTTGGATGATGATCGAGCTTTTCGCGATATTGCGCGCGGCTCTGGCATCCCTTCGGACTACCTCAAAGATGAGGATACCGTTACGCAGCTACGGCAAGCCAGAGCGCAGGCTGAACAAGCGCAGCAACAGCAACAAGCGATGATGGAAGCCGCTAAGAATCCTGAGATTGTGAAGCAGGTTGCGGGTGCCGCACAGGCGCAAGCTCAGCAACAACCGCAGGAGGACGCATCATGATTTTACAACCCTTTGAACGTGGCGTTCTCGCCGCTGCGGAACAGCAAGCCTTGATGGTTGAGGGCATCACGCAAGAGGAAGCGCTCACGTCCTTTGCCCGTGACTGTGAGACCGTGCTCCAGACGCCAGCGGGACAACGCATCATTTGCGCCCTGTGCGCCACGGCGCATCCCTTAGATCACTCGCCCTTACCCTCGGATGACGCGCTTGTTGATCGTGGTCGGAAAGAGGTAGTCGCGCTCTTGTGGCGCTACGGCTGGGCCGCGAAAAGGACACATCCACCCATTGAATAACCATGATCATCATTGAAGGAAATCAAATCATGCGAGACGAGACTGTCATCGCATCCATCGAAGGCGGCATCGTCACGCATTCCGCGCCGATTCCACCCATCATCAAGGGTCAAATCAAGACCGCGCTTGCAGAAGCGGACGTTGAATTTTCAGAGTTCCGCCTCGTCTCCAACGATCCTGAGCCTGAGCAAAACCCCCGTTTAGGCGAGTTGACGCCAGAATGGGCGCTCTGGAAATCACGTCAGTAAACACATCACCACTCAAATTATGATCACACTCAGAACACCCTTATTTGAAGGCGAAAGCCAAGGTGGTGGCGGCGGCGCTGCTCCTGCTCCTGCATGGCACGAAGGCATCATCTCTAAAGGCGTGGATGGTGCCGAAAGCCTCGCTGATCCTGCGTCTTGGCTGGATAAAGCGCCCGCTCCATTGGCTGGCTTTATTCGCGACAACATGACCGCAGCCCGTCAGAAGACGGAAGGCATGATCAAGATGCCGGGTGCCGATGCCAAGCCGGAAGACTTCGACGCCTTTTATAAAGCGCTGGGCCGTCCAGACGCGCCAGAAGCCTACGACATGGCAGCGCCGGAAAAGATGCCAGACGGCATTAATTGGGATGAAAACATGGGTAAGGAATTCTCGAAGGTCGCTCACGCCATCGGGTTGACGCCGAGCCAAGCCGTGAAGGTGAAAGAGTTTCAAGTCGGGTATGTCGGCTCGCAAGCTGCCGCAAATCAAGTGATGATGGACCAAGCTTTGAAGATGGAAAAAGAAGACTTGGCCAAACGCTTCGGCGGGGAAGTGGACAAGGCCGTCGTCAGCGCTGGCTCGCTCGTAAATGCTCGTGGTGTTCCTGAGTCGTTGAAGAAAGCGGCGGCATCAGGCGCGTTTGATCCTAATTCCACGGGCTACTGGGGCAATGACGCCCTTGAATTCGCCTCATGGGCGGCTCGCGCTTCGGGTGAAGATCATCGCGGCGGTGGAGCCAGTGGTGGCGGCGGGGCTTCTTCAGAACTGTCATGGGCCAAAGCTGTGATGAGCGACCCCAAGCATACGGATCGGGCCGCGCTGGATCGTCAAGACCCTGCTACGGTTGAGCGGTTCAACCGCGCTTATGCTACGGCGTATCCGCAAAAATGATATATGAATACAGAAACGACTACTCCCGCCCTGAAGGATGGCAGCCGCGCCATGTTCGCCTTCGTTCGAGCCAAGCTAGCTGTTTCCGAGCAATCGCTGCGGTGCCGTGAAGCGATGGCAGCCGTCAAGCCTATCTCCCCCGAAGAATTCGAGCGCTTGTCAAAGACGCCTGGAGCGCGTGTCACTAAGGGCAGGCGACTGAGCAAAGCAGAAATCAAAGACATGAAGGAACCTTCGTTGAGGCATGGGCAAATCGCCGTCAAATGCCGCGAGGAAGTGAAGATGTTTAAGGCTTTGCTCGATTTTATGACACGCTCAGTCAATGAGGCGGGCGCAAAAGACCTATGAATACAACTGAAACTCCACCGCCCGACTCATTGGGTGCAGCGCCTGGTTCTGCTTCTTCGCAGCACTCGCGGCGCGTGATGTCCTTCTCGAAAGACATGACGTGGGCCACGCCTCAAGAGTGGTTCTGCTACCTCGATCTTGAGTTCGACTTCACTCTCGATCCTTGCTGCCACCACGAAACGGCGAAGTGTAAAAAGCACTACACGCCAGAAGAAAACGGCCTCGCTCAAAGCTGGCAAGACGAGCGGGTGTTTATGAACCCGCCCTATGGCCGCGAACTCGGAACGTGGATGAAAAAGGCATACGAGGAAGCCCGCGACAACGGCGCGCTCGTCGTGTGCTTCGTGCCTGCCCGCGTGGATACCGAGTGGTGGCATCGCTACGCCGCCAAGGGTGAAGTGCGATTCCCGAAAGGCCGCGTGAAATTCGCAGGTGCGGACGCCTCCGCTCCGTTTCCCGTCGCCGTCGTGATCTACCGCCCACGGCTATGAAGCCTAACAAATCACTTGCAAACGGGTGAAGCATTCACCACGGGTTTTCTTGTGAAGGCAAGGCCGCTCTGTTGAGCGCTTACCAATGCTCCCACCGCTACGCTTCGGCCCGCACACGCGGCTTACCGAAAGGCCAGCGAATCGCAAAACCGGGCTCAGCCCATAACTCTCGATTCTCATGTCTTTTGGACCTACTTACACAATTCCCGAACATACGCGGAGGCAGTTTCAAGACAGCTTTGAAGCTGCCATCCAGCAAAATGACGCCAAGTTCGCGTCTGTCACTAACGTCGATCCGAAATGGACCGCGAAGCAATACGTCAAACGGATGCGCGACACTCAAGAGTGGTTCGTGAACAATGCCCGATTCGGCTCCAACACGGCCAAAGAATTTGAAGCTGGCTTCCGCTCCGGCTTCTGGCAGTCCCTTGATATGCGTCCGGTCAAGTTTGATCGTGGTGATCAAAAGTTGCTGGATACCATCTCGCTTCCCACGGGTGAGGTGATTCAAGACAGCATGAAGGCGCTGAACCGTCTCCGTGATGACTTGTTCATTACTGCGGCGATGGCAGACAGCCTCGGCGGCTCTGATCCCTACGTGACGCCTACGGCCTTCCCTGCAACGCAGGTGATCCCTGTCAACTACGTCAAGCCCGGCGCAAGCCTTGGAAGCAATAGCGGCTTGCACATCTGGAAGATTCTGAACGCCCGAAAGCGCTTTCAAGATTTGCAGATTGACTTTGACCGCGAAGATATGGTGCTCGCCATCAGCCCTGATGATGAGACTTATCTCATGCTCTCGGCGGAAGCGGCTCCAAACGAGGCGTGGGCGAAAGTCGTTCTCGACTGGTTCATGAAGCGCTCCAGCGGCGACATGGAGGCGAAGTTGTTCAACTTCCGCGTTATCACCACGACACGACTTCCGATTGTGAGCGGCATCACGACTTGCTTGGCTTTCGTCAAGCGTGCGTTCTGCTGGGCACCCATCAGCGGTGTGGATACCCGCATTGATGAAGGCAATGCGGACACTCGTCACGCCATCACCGTAAGCGCTTACGCCAACTTCGGCGTCTTCCGCGTCTTTGATGAAATGGTCTTGGAAATCCCAAGCTACAACGCCTAAGCCGAAACTTTGACCAGAGGAAAAACTTAATATGGCTACATACAAATCTGATTGGAAAATTGCCGTTGATCTTGCTGCCGCTGGCAGCCGGACGGCGGCACCGAACCGCGACTTGCTGGCTTACGAGCACAACAAGGCCCGGTTTCTCGTAACCCCAGTGGGCACTGAGGCGAACGGCGAATACGTCGTCTTGGGTCGCTTGGAATCGAAGAATGCGCGCATCATCCCCGAAGGATGCCGCATTCGCTTCTCCAGCGACATCGCCGGAACGCCGGACGTGAAGTTCCAGCTTAAGAAGGCAACCAACGTGGCCACTCCGGTCATCACGGCGCTTTCTGCTGTGACCGCTACGGTGGCCGCAACAACGGTGCCGATTACGTTTGCCTCGCTTTCCGGTGCAAGCGACACCATCGCGCTCAACGCTGATGATGAGCTTCGGCTCTACCTCTCAACGGGCGCAAGCACTGTCGCGCTGCCAACCGCTGGCAAGTTGATCGTGGAAATCTCTTATGATTCCATCGGCTGCTAATTGTCCTTGGGGGTAGTGTGTTCACCCTTGGCAAACTGGCGGCTGGCGTCCTCGTGATTCCAGCCGCCTTTCTCTTTTAAGCTATGACGCAAACGGAACTCGCCAACGTAGCCTTGGGCCATCTCGGATCGGCTCAAATCATGAGCCTTGATGAGGTCTCGCCGTCCGCTGAGCATTGTCGCCGAATGTGGGACATCGTTCGTGATGACATGCTGCGCCAGCGTCATTGGAATTTCGCCTTGGCTCGCGCTGAGCTTTCGGAAGTCTCGCCCCCGCCTGCGTTTGGCTATCTGCACGCTTACGAGCTACCATCGGATTACATCCTCGGCATTGAGTTGAACGGTCAGCCGTTGGGCACTGGCCAGACGGAATGCGATTTGGAAGGCTCCACCATTCTCTGCAATGCGATTACCGCACAAATAAGATACGTTAAGCGTGTGGTTTCCGTGCAAAGTTGGGACCCATCCTTTTGCAAAGCCTTCGCGCTTGCCCTTGCTGCCGCGATTGCTCCCGCACTGACGACCGCTACGGGCGTAGCGCAGTCCCTGCGTCAAGAGTCAGCGCAGCTTATGGCCGTCGCTTACGGGCCTGACAATCTGGAGACACGCCCACGGGCCATCAGCGCCATGTCTGACAGCGCATGGTTAAAGGCTCGGGAAGGTCCATTTTGATCAACGATGAAAACGCTCCTTAACTGCTTTAATGGGGGAGAGCTAACCCCGATGCTCGCGGGGCGTGTGGATCTAGATTCTCTGCACAAGGCGTGCTTGCGAATGGAGAACTTTATTCCTCGCGTGTTCGGTGGCGCGTTTCGTCGCCCGCCATCCCTGCATATCGCGATGGCCTCAACGCCGACTTACCACGCCCGGCTCATCCCTTTTATCTATTCTACTCAGACGAAATACATCATTGAACTTGGGAACTTTACGGCTCGGTTCTGGGATGGATCACAGGCTAACGTCGTGGCTGCTACTGTGGCAACGCCTTGGCCATCTGAAGCCTTGGATGCCATTCAGTTCGCGCAAGTAAACGATGTGATGTGGTTTACACATCCTGATTACCATCCGCAGGAGTTGCAGCGTGTAGCTGAGTTTTCATGGACGATCAATCCGCTTCCTTGGCTGTGGCCCGCCATGCGTGATTCAGGCGTGGCGCTTTCATCATTCGCGGAAACTCCAATGGGTGATTTGACGCTTGGCGCAAGTTCAACCACTGAATATGTGCATTCCATCAGCGGTTTGCCTGGGCCTGCGCTTGGCGCTTACAAGCTTTTACCAGGGGGTGTGACGTTGCCAGGGGGCGTGAGGATTTATTCCAGTGGAACATGGGTTGGCACTATTACCATTCAAAGGTCAACGGATCGAACGGTGTGGGCGACGGTTGGAGTTTTATCAGGCAGCGCAAGCAGCGCCCCATTACTCCGCAGCGAATTCTATCATGCCTATCCTTACTTCCGCCTCATCGTCGCTCGAACGAGCGGCACGGGCACCGTTTCACCTGTAAGCACGGTAGCTACGGTTGTGCCAGTCGGCGAAATTCAGATAGTCTGCAATGGCACCACAGGAACGGGACATAATCTGAATACCTCCGCGCCCTTTTTTAAAGCTGGTCATGTGGGAGCATACTTTCAAATAGGGCACTTTCGCGAGACGTTGACCAGCGAAATCACGTATGGCCCTGGTGGTCCTTACGCGAGCACTTCTCCGCCTATTAGTGTTAATGGGAAATGGGAATTCTACACCGTGGGCCGCTGGTCGGGCGACATCTTCCTTGAGCAGCAAAACGGCGCTGGCGGCTGGGATGTGCTTCGTAAATTCACGGGCGCATTGGATCACAACGTAACGGCGGGCTCAGCGGTGATTGTTGAAGGAGTTCTCAGGCTTCGGACATCCAACGTTGCGGCGGCATCTGCATCTGACATCGCTTATCCTCGCTTCGTTCTGTCCGTGCTCGATGGTCGCGTGTATGGGCTGGTAAAGGTTACTGCGGTGTATAGCGCGACGCAGGCCGTTGTTGATGTGATCAAGCCCCTCTGGTCAACAGCGGTAACGGGAGACTGGTATGAAGGCGCATGGTCAACCGAACGAGGCTTCCCGCATTCCGTCACGTTGCATGAACAGCGGCTCATGTTTGCAGGCACGAAGACCGATCCGCTTACGATATGGGCAAGCACCATTGGTGACTTGCGCAACTTCCAACGGACAGGCTACGACGACGGAGGATTTTCTTACACCATCGCCGCGCAAGAATCGAACCCCATCACTTGGATGGTTTCCACTCACGGAGGCTTGATTCTTGGCACCTATGGTGACGAGTGGCTCATGTCCGGTGGCGATACCGGAATTACGCCGTCGAATGTCAGCATCAAACGCCAAAGCCGATATGGCAGCGAGCCCATTCAGGCTCAAGCTGTCAATGCGGTGGCGCTTTTCGTTCGGCGCGGCGGGCAGTCCTTGCTGGAATACGTTTACCAGTGGGATGCGCAAACCTTCGTCGCACCCAACGTCTCGCAACTCGTTAGACACATGCTGACCAGTGGCATCCGGTGCTTTGGATGGGCTCAGAATACGGAAGGCTTGATCTGGGTAGTCACAAATGACGGCCAGTTATTGAGCTGCACCTACCACCGTGATGAACAGGTGATTGCTTGGGCGCGCCATCCGATGAAAGACGGCCTTGTCGAGTCGCTGGCTATCGTCAACGGCGCCGCCAATGCTTCGGATGAAGTGTGGTTGGTCGTCAGCCGATACGGTCAGCGTTCGCTTGAGCGTCTTGATCCTTACCACTTCCAACGGCTCGAAGGTGCCGGGGGCGTGATCTATCACCTAGACGCAGCCATCGTGCAGAGTTCCGCTACGCCTTTTACTTCCGTCACTGGCATCTCGCATCTGGAAGGCAAATCAGTGAGGGTGATCGCCAATGGAGCGACGCAAGATGATGTGATCGTGTTAGGTGGAACTGTAACTGTTCCACATGGAACAACACACGCCGCTGTTGGCCTTTCAATGGCCAGCATTTTGCAGCCCATGCCTATCGAGATTCCTATCGACACGGGAACCAGCCAAGGCCGAAAGTTTCGAGTGGCGGAGATGGCCTTGCGCCTTTTCCAGACAGGCGCGTGTTCTTATTCGGACGGCCCCGAATCCAAGGTTTACGAGCTGCCCTTCCGCACCGCAGCGATGAGCGAAGATCAAGCCGCGCCTTTGTTTTCAGGCGTGAAACGAGTCAACATGTCAGCAATTCATCGTGATCAAACGGAGTTCGTTCTGCAAACGGATTCGCCTTTGCCCTTGAATGTTCTGTCAGTGATTCCCAGCTTGCAGATATATGGCGACTGAACCTCTTCAACTCCGACTCTACGGTGAAAAGCTGGGTGATTACCAGCTTGTCAATCAGTGGTGGATGGAGCGCCATGAACGGCCTTTTCAAGAGACTCAGCTACCGCCTATTGGCGTGATCGTAGAGCGTGCAGGCGTGGCGCTCGGCGCGCTCTGGTGTTTTGAATGCTACGGTATCGGCGTCTGCTTCCTTGAGTTCCCCATCACAAAGCCTAAGATTTCAGCGGGCCTTGGTTTGCGCGTGATGAAGCTGGCCATTGAGGCTTGCGCCACGCTGGCAAAGTCGCATGGAGATTTTGGAGAGCTTCGGGTTTTCGCGGCTCCTGCCATTGCTAAGGTCTTGCTGCGCATGGGTTTCTCCAAGACCTCGGACGAGGAATATAAACACTTCATTAAGGCGATCTAATATGGCTGATTTTGGCGTAACAGAAGTCATTGGTATCATGGCCCTCGTAGGTTCAGCCGTAGGGGCTGGTCTTCAATACTCGGCGGCGAAATCGGCATCAGCGGACCAGTCGAATCTGGCGCTGATGAACGCGCAAGCGGCGAGCCAAGAGGCAAACCAGCAAGGCAAGCTGGGCATGATGCAGGCTCAGATTAATTCACAAATCGCGGATGGCGAGCGGCGAGCGGCCCTTGCCAATGTGGACGGCTACAAGCAAGAGGCTGAGGCAGGGACTTCTGCCACGCAAATCAACGTCCAGAAAACCCGTGAAGACTTCTCTCGAATGCTGGCTGCTCAGCGCGTGCAGGCTGCCTCCAGCGGTGTGGTGGATACGACGGGCTCCCCTTTGGACTTGATGACGCAGACGGCGGAACAGGAGCAGCGAACCGTTGATACGTATCGTTATCAGGACGAAACGCAGCGTCGATCTCTATTTCACGAAGCGGACAATGAAACGCGGAACTCCAAACTTTCGGGCATCTCGGCACTCTCGGCGATGTCTCAAGGCTACGCCGCTCAGGGTAGGGCGCTTTCGAGTATTTCACAGTCTCGGCTTAATCTCTACGGAGCACGGGCTCAATCCAATGCCATGAGCACGCAGGCTAACGCAGGCTTGATTTCATCGGCTGGGGGTATCGCTGGTTCCGCTTATTCACTCTATCGCTCGACTCCTCGCACGGCCTCTAACTTAGCCACTTCCTAGTATGGGACAATTCATTCAAGCACAGGACATGCCTACGCCAAAGCTGCCCACGACAGGGCTGAGCGTCGTCGGCGGGCAACAGCGAGGCTTTCGAGTCAATAACGACTTCAGCGGTGCGGCCATCCCCATGATTGATGCGCGCGGGTTCGTCGCGGAGGATCTGGCGCAAGGTGACATCGGCGGGGCCGTCGGTGGCGTCTCGCATGGCTTGATGCAAATGGTGCAGAAGCGCAATGAGATGGCGAACCAGCAAAAGGTTTTGCAAGCTCACATGTCCATGCAACAAGCTCAGGCGGACATTGCGGGACAGATTGCGAATGAGCCTGACCCTTCCAAGTGGGCGGACATTGCGAAGCAAGGGACGGATGCGCACGCGAAGATGCTTCTGTCTGACAAGAGCTTATCCCCGGATGCGCGGGACGCCATTGGCCTAAGCACCATGCGTTGGCAGGGAGATATGAACACGTCCGCTCAAGTGAGCAGTGTTCACCGTCAACGGCAGCTTTTGGGAGAACAGATTCACGCAAACGCCATCAATGCGGCTGAACAAGGTGATTATGGGCAGGCGCGAAGCCTTTACGGGCATGGCGTCGAAGAAGGCGTTATTCCGCCGGACAAGGCGGCGCTCCACATCGCCTCCATTGACCAAGTGGAGAAGCAAGCCAAGCTCGGAGACGGGATGGCTAACATTAAGATTTTAACGACTTCAGATAAGCCGGACTACGCCAGCGCTCAGCGTGTGGCTGACGACTTGGAACATCAGGGTTTGATTCGCGGGCCTCACGCTCAACTCGTTCGGAACGGCATTGATTCGGCTCAGAACGAGAACGAAATCAAACAAATGGTGGCGACAAATCCTTTCCATGCCCGCGATATTATCAATCAGGCAGACGTTGATGGTAATCCTACTTTTAAGCCAGACATGCCGCCCTACCAGCGCAAGCAAATGCTGGATTTGGCAGAGTCCGCCGTAAATGACAGTGACCGCCAAAGCGGGGCTGCTATTGAGAATGGGATAGCCACGGGCGGGATTAAGACGCCGGAGCAGGCTCGTGAGCTCGTGGGTGCGAAAACGTCTCCATACTTGATGAAACGCTGGGAAGATAACATCGCTGGAACCCCGTTTAATGAATCCGAATATACCAATGTCACGGATAGCATTAACAGATTGCCCGTTGATGATAAAATCGCCCGCGTTCGTGCGGAAAACTTCATTTCCACGATTGGAAACAAGCCTGCTCAAAAGGATTTACTCAAGCAGCTTAACGATCATTACGACGGCTCAGATGAAGATAAACTGATAGCCAGTGCCAACAAGCCAGTGGTGGCGTTGGGAGGTGCGATGTTCCGTGATGGAGCCTTCGGCGACATCACGAAGAAGGTTCAAGCAACCGACCCAAAGACAGGCCAGCCGCTTTACAATCAAGCGACGAAGCTTGAAATTCCGAAGACAAAACGTGACTTCTTCCATCCTTCCACATGGGTGGATGGAAGGCCAGGAACAATTGACGACGCCATCAAGACCAAGATTCAGGTTCCGATGATGGAGAAGGTAGAAAGCTACGGTGCTTATTCCGAAGCCTTCCAGAATTATCAAGCCGTCATGCGTCAGTATCAGGACTGGAGTAAAAAGAACCAGAACACGGACCCTGAAGCGGCTCTCAACAAGTTCAATGAACTCACGAAATCCTTCCGTTCCAAATCGTTGGATAAGCCAGCCGCGCCTGCTACACCCGCCACCCCTGCTACTCCCGCCACATCGGACGCGCCCGCAATGGCTTCTCCCAATGGGGTTGGCGTCGGCGGGTTAGACCCCTCTCTGTTCCGTCAGGTTCAGGATATTCTAAAGTGATTAGAATCATCATCTCAGCAAAACCCCTCCTCTCCCCACTGGAAAAACCAGTGAAGATCAAAAGGGGTAACCTTGCGAACCTTGTTTATCCTCGCGTGCGCAACCAGATGATGAATCCGGCCTCCAGCGAGTCTAGAGCGTTTGGCGCGGCTCTTAGCAATGGCTATCTCACGGCCTGCATGTTCGCGCTGCTTACGTCTCCGTTTCGCTGACCTCTGTTGGCGGGGGTAGGTCAAGAATCCCGAACACGAAAAAGCCGCACTCTGGACTTGGAAACAGAATGCGGCTTTTAGTGAGGTCGCCCTAACGAAATCCAGATTCCTCTGAATTCCAAGTCAGAGCGGCCCTTTCGGGATGCTTAGATAAGATGGAACACTCTGGAAAGTTGCAAGTGATTTGTTTGACTTCCGCCTCCGTGCTCCACCCTTTAACGGATGCCTATCACAGACGACGACGCCGCCAAGCTCACAGCCGCTTACGGCGGGCTCCCGCCAGAAATGCAGGTTCAGGCCAAAGCGAAGCTGGCAGAGTGGCACGCGGACAGACTGCCCGCCTATCAGGCGCAAGACCAAGCGGATGGTGCCCGCGTTGCAGGTTACTTTTCTGACCCTAACACGCTGGGACTGAAGCCAGAGGAGGCCGCAGCCATGAACGTGAAGCTACGCGGCTCCTCTGATCCGCAGGGTGATAAATACTTGCTGGCAAACTCTCGCTACATAGCACGCAGTATGGGCATCACGCATGAGCAGGCCTTGAGTCAATACCCCGTCTTGCGAGATGACTTCGCTCGAACGAATTACGGCGCGCCAGACGGCATGAATGACGCGGCGTTCTACGGAGCGACGCGGGACAGGCTGAAGTTCATGGATGCAAACCTGAATGATGCTTCTGACGCCGCGCTCCGGGGGGAACTACCCACGGAAGCCTTGGGCCGTTGGCAGTTCGGCGCTTCACAGAAGCCGGGGTTTTCTGCGTCCAGCCTTCCCCAATGGCAGAAGCAGCACGCGGACATCTCCGCACAGATCGCGCCCTACGACGAAACCATTCAATCCACCCTTACCGACCTGCAAAAGTCCTATGGTGTGCAGAAGGATGGTAAGCCAATCGCAAAGGGTGACGACACCTCAAGCTTTGGCGCGATGACGCAGCGCTTGCTTGATGTGCCTGAAGCGGATCGGGGCATTGTTATTCGGGCGCTCATTGCTCGCGGTGAGGCTCAAGGCGCTGACAGCAAGGGGTTCGTTAAACAGTTGGGCGAATCCGTGGCGCGGGGCGCTGAGGGGTTGGTGTCTGGAGCCGTGAATGCAACGGACCGCGATCTACTTACCATGACTCACCGAAGCCTTGCCAGCGGCTCGGAATCTGCCCCTATTGACGTTATCGCTCAAGGGCCAGAAGCCGTAGTGCGTTATCTGAATGACTTCAATGCCTCTGCGAAATCTGGCGGGAATCCTGCTATCTATGCCCTCGGTAATCCTGAACTTTTTCGGAAGCTTACACCGGATGAAACGGGAGCGGCTCGCGATGTCATCAGCCGAAACCTTGATGCTTTGGACCTTAAGCATCAAATCCGCTCAATAGCTGAGGGCACGGTCGATCCAATCAAACGCGGAAACGCGGTGGAAAACCTTTTCTATGATGCCGCGAAGATGGCTCCCATGATCGGCGCAACCGTGATTCCAGGGGCCGCTTGGAGCGTGGTGATGCCGTCGTTCGCGGAAGAGAATTATCACAAGATGCGAGAAGCCTATCCGACTATGAGCCGAGATGACGCGGCCAGCTTGGCGAGCATTTCAGCACCTGTTCAGCAGCTCGCCTTTGAGTTTCATGCAGGCGCTATGTTGGGCAAGCTACCTTGGCTGAATAAGTTTCTTCAAACGGATGTGAAAGCTACGCTTGGCAGCATTGCGACTCGCTACGCTACTCGCACTGCGGTTGATGTCGGCGCTGGGCTGGGCACCATGAAGGCCACGGAGGTCGTAACGCCACTGGTGCAATCGCTCGCCTCGGCTTTGAATAAAGACGTGCCCGGAACGGATTGGGGTAAACTGTATGGGGAGCTTACGGATGGCGGGCAGAACTTTGAAACGGCGCTCTCGCTTCTGCCTTATGCGCTTTTTGGCGCGAGGGGCGTTACCTCCGCAGACATCCAGCGCACGCAAGACGTGAAAGGCATGGAGAAACGCGGCGTCGCTCTCGGGATACCTGCGGAGAGCGCGAAGGCAGCCGCTGACGCCATGCGCGCGGGTGATCTGGACACCGCTTCGACAGCATGGCAGGACGGCTTTCAGAAACGCGGCCCGGCCAATCTGGATGCGGTGAAAGATTTGGCTAAAGACGGTGATCTTGAGGCGAAAGCGCTGTTCATGGACATGCGCAAAGCGGGCGTCACCATTGACAAAGTAGGTGATCAATGGGCCGTTAAAACGAAAGAAGGCGGTGAAGCCAAGTTTGACAGCCATGAGGACGCCTTCACGGCTTTCAAAGCTCATGCTGACGCTCTGGAACTGAAGGCGGACACCAACCTCATGCAGACGTTTGAAGCGTTCTCGCGAGGCGCAGCGGATGGCGAGGCACATACGCTGACGGGTCGTGACGCATCGCTGCTGGATTATTGGGATTCCGCCGAAAAAGCGGGCGACGCCAAAGGCTTGGCTGATATTTGGGAACGGGCTAACATCGAACGTGAGCGGGCCGGGCTTCAACGGGTTTCGCAGGATGAAGCGACTCCAGAGGAGATGCTGGATGGTCTCAATGTGCTGGGTCAAAGCGTGGTGGAATTCCGCGAGAACGTCGCGAACGATGCCAGCGAGGTTTACCGTTCCATTCTCTCCAAGCGAGGCACGGCCATAGATCACGTCGAAGAGAAGGCAGAAGGGGACGTGAAGCGCTGGTTTGATACGGGTCGCATCACGCCTGAACAAATGGGCCAAATGATTCAAAAGGTGGAGCTAGCCACAGGAGACAAGTATCAAAAAGGAGAAGGTGAACTTGCCGTGATCGAAGCCTACTCATCTCTGGCGCGGCTCTATGTCACGGGCATCAAGTCGGGTGAAGTCAGCGATGCTGCGCGAAACGATCAAGCTCAGCAAGTGAGAAATGGGCGAAAGCTGAGAGATGCGATAAACTCAGACCGTAGCCAGAGGGAACGGCTCAATAAGGCTGCTGGTGATGAAGGGGCAAAACCTCTCATTGAGAAGCTCAAGCAATATGCGCAGCATTGGCAGGAAGTCTTTAAGCGTGTGGCCGGGGTGATGAAGGCGAAGAAATCCGGTGATCTGGGAGAGATTGAGAAATACCTCATGGAATCCGTTGGGCTCAGTGAAGAGCACGCGCACGCAAAAGGGGTGGAAGATTTCGTGAAAGACATGGCCTCGCGAGGGCTCGATTTGGATGCGAGCAATTCGGCATTTAGCCTTGAAAATCGGGCTGAAAATGGTAAGGTAGTTATGGCTGAAAATGATTCTGAAACTCGTAAAAAGGAGCTTCAAAAAGAGCTTGGTTTCCCTTCAACTTCTTTCAGTTTAAGCGGGCGTCACGGGGCATGGATTGCTGATGATGGCCGCGTCGCTCAGGTTAATGATACCTTCGGTCATGCCGATGTCATTGAGCCTCTGGCTAAGATCAAGGTCACGAAACCCGAAGACTATCAACAGGCTTATGATAAGGGGTTTGCGCGACTAACTAACACTCCTAATGGCGTCTATGTGACATATGGCGCTAAGAGCTTCACTGGCAAACAAAAGGCAGCGCTTGAAATGGTGGCCATCGAAACGGGCAAGACGGTTTATCGAGACACTGGAACCAAGCTCGTGAAGCTGTATGAGTTTAAGGAGCCGTCCGGCGCGTCCTTCTCCCTCGCCCCCCATGATCGGCTCGAAGCTATCGCCAATGCGCTCGGCAAGTCCACGCGTGATCCTGAAGAGCGTCGCGCCATTCTGCAAAAGGCCAAAGACAAGTTCAGGGATGGCGCGGCTAACTGGACGCCATTGATCGAAAACAAGCGCACGCTCTCCAATCTGGCGCAAGAGCGCGCTTCCCGTGAAGCGGACGCCTTCTCTAAGCATGAGGCGGATTTGACGGAAGCGCGGATTTCGCCAGACATGCAAGCGGCATTGGATTCCGCCGATGAATCGAAGCTGAAAAACCATCCCCTCGTGGAAGCCATCCTCGGAAAGGTGGGAAAGCTCATGAGCGAGACGGAAGCCATGAAGCAAGGTAAGCTCGTGAGTGATGGCCTCAAAGCGGGTGACTATGACGGCAAGCCAAGCCTGCCTGCTTGGCTCTACGGTGGAACAAGAATGCCGGATCAAGTAGCGCAGGAACTCTATGATATGGGCCTCATCAACGATGCCCATCCTGATACGATGTGGAGCGCGCTTTCATCCGCCATCGAATCCACCTCCAAGATGCGTGATCAACTCAAGGCGGCAAATGAAGCCATGCGCGGGGTTCAGAAAGACGCGAGAACCGCCGCAAAGACAGACGCGGAAACTTGGCATGACAACGCTATCAAGCGGGCCATCGGCAAGCCTGCGGACAGAGAGCGCCTTGTGGCCTCCATGCGCACGCTGGATGGGGCCGTGTCCGTCTTGCCTCCTGAGCTACGAGCGAAAGTCGGCGGGTTCATCAAGCTGGCCAGCCTGACTACGGACGCCGCCCGCATTTCTGAGATTGAACGGCGCGTAGAGAAGATCGGCCCGATTCTGGAGCAGCATTTCAAGGACTTCTATCGAGAGCAGATTGATGATCTTTTGGACAAAACGAGCTCCACGAAAAACGGTTCAGGTGTGCGCGTCTCGGGCAAGTTCAATGCAGAAGGACAGCATTTCTTTGATACCGTTCACAAGGTCGCGGGGATGAATGAAGAGGCCATAACGGATCATGTGATAGGCTTGGAATCCGCGCTGGCCTCCGCTACGGATACCGATGTTCAAGACAGGCTTTTTCGCGAGCTCGGCATCGCGGCTAACTTTGGTAATCTTGATGGCATGGATGCTGAAAGCCTGAGCCATGCGGACGCAGAATTGCAGCGCATGTATCAGGGCGAGCGCGGCATTAGAAAAATGGCGGACGCTGCCCGCAAGGCGAATCTGCAAGGTCTCCGTGATGATGGCTTAGCCGCTCTCGGCATCAGTGATAAGGTGACGGCTGCGGACTTAATGGCGAAGCGTGGCGCTGACAGTAAGTTCAAAAACAAAGCGGGACAGTTTATGAATGGCGTTCTGGACTCCACGCTTTCAACGACGAATGACATCCTCACGCGCATCTTTGGGGGAGATTCCGCGATTACCAAAACCTTTGGGGATGAAATGGCGCGAAGAGCCAACCATAAAGCAAAGGACATTGAGATTCACCTGAATGATTCCTATCGGCAGGCGTTAGCGGATGTCTTCACAGGCGGCAAACAGGGGCCGCGTGAACTGCTTAAAGCCGTGCGTGAACTGTCCAAGATGAAGCAGCATCAGGAAACCACAGGCGTCTTTGTTCAAGAAGGCCGCAAGGTCGAAAGCCTGCGCGTTGATCGTGACATCGCAGAGGGTATTCTCAAGTCCGGGGACGGCTCGGCCTATGGGTATGATGCGAATGATCTCATCAGCATCAAAGCTGCGATGGATGGCGCGAGCGGTAAGCAGAAGGTGTTGCGCTTTGAGCGCGTCCTTGATGCGGGCAAACCGCGTGAAATGCCCATGTCCCAGCTTGAGGGGCTCGACTGGCTCATGCTTTGGAGACAGAAGGATTCCCGCCAGCTTATGGAGCGTCAAGGCTGGGACGATAACAGTGCGAAGCAGTTGAGCGGTTTCTTGCGGCCTGAAACAAAGCAGCTTGAGGGCTGGATTCGTGACTCATACGATCACGGTTGGAAGCTGGCTAATCCTGTCGCTGAAAGGGTCTTTCACATGACGATGGCCCGCAATGAGAATTATACGACGATGGTAGGAAACATCGCCGGGCGGGCCGTGGACGAAAGCGTGTCCGCGCTGGATGCGCTAACGCCTGCGGCTGGAATGAGCTTTGGAGCGCAGAAGGAGCGCGTGAAGCACAATGCTACGCTCGTAGCCACGGACGCGCTTTCAAAGGTTTTCGGTCATTATGCGAAGCTCTCGCAATGGGTAGCCCATGTGGAAAAGATTCGCGACATGCGCGCCGTCTTGCTCGCGCCTGATGTCATTACCGCCGTGGAAGCGGTTCATGGAAAACAGGGAGTTAATGCTTTGCGCGAGCGTATTAATTCTGAAGAAGGCTCCGGGCAACGGGCCGCTGCGCAAATCGCCTGGCTTAACAACGTCGCGGGCAACACCATGAAAGCGCGGACTTACTCAGCGCTCGCGGCCAATCTTGGCACCATTATGAAGCACATGACCAATGTGCTCAAGGTCGCCACGACTGAGGAAATACCCTCGTCTTCGCTGGCGATGGGTTATGGGAAGCTGCTCTCGGGTGAGTTGCACCGAAACGGCGCGGTGGATCGGGTGATGAACTCGGAAACCATCCGCTCTCGCATGGAAGCGGGCATCACGCCGGAGCAGCGCGTAGCGGGCGGGTTTGGGGATTCCGCCACGGGTCAACTGGAGCAGGGGATGCATTGGGGGATGTCCGGCATCCGATATGCGGACGCCAAATCAAACGGTTGGGGAGCCGCCATTGCTTACGATTATTACAAAGGCGTGGCAGAGAAATCTGGGATGCACCCCGCAGAAGCGGACGCTTGGGCGATGGATCACGCGGATTCCATCGTTTATCATACCGCCGTTCCCGAAGACCTTGCTTCGCGGACTGGATTGCAAAACAACAAATGGATGAACTTAGCTCTGATGGGCATGTTCAAAACGCCTGCTGTTAAATGGAGTTCCATGGAAATCCAAGCGGGGATGCGTGCGGTGGACGCCGTTCTCAAAGGAGAGGGCAAAGCAGCATGGCGGGCGACAAGGACAGTGCTCGTTACCCATCTGGCCGTTGGTTTAATGGAGCAGACTATCATGGGGCTCTACCGCTTCGCCTTTACTAAGGACGATGCGGAGGCGGCATGGAGCCCTGAGCACTACGCAGAAGCGATGTTTCTGGGGCCGCTGACTGGAGTAGTCGGATTTGGGGAACTTGCGAAAGATGCGCTCTGGAGTCTGTTGGGCGCAAAGCACATGCCAGAACGTGATGCCGCCGGGGATGTGATCGCCGCTTTCCGCAAGGCTGCCAAAGAGTCCAGTGTGGAGAACGTCAGCAAGGCGGCGGCTGAAGTCGGCACTAGCACAGTGGGCGCGTTCTCGCCTGCCATGGGGGCCGCTCCTTCGGTGGCTTTGCGTATGTTCGGCTATTTCGCTCATCTCTTTGAAAACGCCACCGTCCCAAAGGCGCAACAGAAGAAATAACTCGTTGACATCGCCTTGGTCATTCTTCCCCGTCTTTCAATGGCGATTGACAGCGAGGTTTGCGAAATCCGGTATGCAGGCAACGGCTCAACGTCCGTTGGCTACGCCATCCCGTTTCCGTTTTACGACGCGAATCATATCAAAGTAGCCTTGCTCGTGAGTGGGGCGCTGGTTCCGCTTGCGGATGGTGCATGGCTCGTCACTCGCTCGCCAGACGTGGTGAAAACATCAGCGGCTTATACCAGCGGTCAAACCGTGGTTATTTATCGGAAGGTGCCGCTGACGCAGCTTATTTCTTACCCCGAAGGCGGGGCTTTCCCCTCCACCTCGCATGAGACCGCGCTTGATCTCGTCGTGATGATGGCTCAGCAAATTGCTCGTGCTCTCGGCAACGGCATCTTTGACGCGGGCGCGGGCGCTGCTGTGCAGGATGTCGCAAGCTGGGCAAACGCTGCGGCTCGAACCGCCGTAAAGCCTAAGCGTAAAGGCCAGCTTGGCATCCAGCTTGATGCTCTCACGGAGCTTTGGGTTTCTAACTCCACCACTATGGGAGATTGGTCACTGGTTACTACCGTTGGCAGCACAGGCGCGAAGGGCGACATCGGAGAAAAAGGTGATCAAGGCGATAAGGGCGACAAGGGCGATAAGGGCGACAAGGGCGATAAAGGCGATAAAGGCGATAAAGGCGACAAAGGTGATCAAGGCGACAAAGGTGATCAAGGCGCAAACTCTACTGTTCAAGGACCAGCGGGCAGTGCGGGCGACAAAGGTGATCAAGGCGACAAGGGCGACAAGGGCGATAACGGAACCAACGGAACCAACGGAACCAACGGCACAAACTCTACTGTTCAAGGACCAGCGGGCAGTGCGGGCGACAAAGGAGATAAGGGCGATAAGGGCGATAAGGGCGACTCCTATGTTCTTACAGTCGAACATGGTTGGGGCGCGCTTGGTTCCTCGGGGAATAAGGCTTCGGCACTGAACGAATATACTGAGGCTAGCATGTCTGGATCTGACACAGTGGATGCTGCCAAGGTTGACGACTTGCGCGCGCAAGTCGTCACGCTAACTCAACAACTCCTAGCTGTCCGCACATGGATGACGAGCCAAGGCCTTGTCATCAATGATAGTTAATTTTTCTACAAACTATGAGCAAATTTATTTCCATTCAAACTCCCGCCGCTGGTGGCTCAGCGTGGGCGGTCTTTGCCGATTCTGACGGCGCGGTCATTGGTAACTGCGCTCTCGAAATTTGGGTAAAGAATAACACGGGTGTAACCCTCCAGATTACCTACGCGAGTGATGCCGCAGGTGGCGTGCTCGACCTGCTGAATGGGGAGCTTTACCCCATGTCGATTATGCGTCCGTCAGAAATCAAAGTGAGACGTAAGGACGGCTCAGCAACTCAAGTCACCGTGCAAGCGGAAATGCGATACTCATGAAAACGCGGAACATGTTCATTGCGGGCGGCGGATCAGGAGGCGGTGGATTAGGCACTGATCAAACAGCGCGAGATGCCGCCAATGCTGCGCAGTTTAGTGCAAACACAAAGGTGCCACGTATTACAGCCGATATGGATTGGGCCTTGGTGGAGAACTACAAGACCTACATCTACACCGGAAACGGGGATGAGGCACTCCCTATTGTAAACGGGGCGAGAAATGCCATAGCTGTGTGGAACACGGCAAACGATGGCATCAATATCAAAGACACGGTATCTAGCGGTATCATTACTATCAACGTCGGTGAGTTTGTTAGATTCTCAACTGGCGCGCCTAACGATGGCGGCGTTTGTGAATTCGTGGAGCATTCACGGGTGAATATTTTGGCGAGCCCTCGGGCCACCTCCCCTGGCGTAGCGCACATCCAGTCAGACGGGGACGATACGACCGGGGACGGCTCGCCCACTAAGCCGTATGCGACCGCGCAGAAGGCCTATGAGGTCGGCGGGTTTTCCTCGTGGCGGCTCGGCGTGGGTAACTTTACCGTTCAGATCGGCGTCGGTATGAGTGCGCCGCTGGCCGTCTTCGGTGAGGGCGAGAGCAAGACGAATTTAACGGTTTACGCTAACGGGCCTTCAGGCTCCTACCCAGATGCGCCAGTCATTATGCTGGAATCGGATAAATCTGTTTTTATCACCGTGAACTCCACAGGTGGCACGGGGAACACGGGGAATGCTGGCAGTGGCGACGTGGGCCGGGACGGCGGCAGATCCTCAGCCGTGACCATGACTCACTGTGTTGGTCAGGTGGTTAGTGCTGGCGGTGCTGGCGGGGCTGGCGGGGCTGGCGGGGCTGGCTCCCCTGCGACAGATGACACTCCCCAGGGCGACGGTGGCCCTGGGGGCAACGGTGGTAACGGCGGCGCGGTGCTGCCCTGCACGTTTACGGATTGTGTGATCAGCGTGATACACACCCTTGGCGCTGGTGGCATGGGGGGCGCAGGCGGGGCGGGGAATACTCCGGGGAGCCCCGGAAACTCCGGCGGAAACGGTTCGGTCGGCACGAACATTATCGTGGGCTGTATCATCAACGGGGCATTTGTCGCTTGATTGTAACACCTTAGAAAAACAGTTTATCACCTATGCTTACCGTTCGCTACCTTCCTGTGCATGTCCTAGCCACGCCAAACGGTCGTGACGCTATGCCTGCTTTGCGGGAGGCGATGGCTCGCTGGGAAAAGAGCGGTTTGGTTAAGTTTGATCCCTATGAAGGGGAGAGATTAGTCTGCTTCTCTTTTGCTTCTCTGGGCGAAAACGTAGCGGCGCACACTTCGCTTTCTTCGGAAGACGCAAACTACGTGCCAATTTGCTTCAATCAAAACGCAAGCTGGAGCCTCGCCACAGGCTGGCGGAACATGTTCACCTTCGGTGCGGAGAATATGGTTGCCATCGCCTGCCATGAGATGGGTCACGCGCTTGGCTTAGAGCACGCCCCATCTGATGCGGATAGCGTCATGGTCCATAATGATCCGTCGCGCATCATCTTTCAGTCCCGCTATCCCACGAACTATGATTTCAACAATCTGAAAGCGGTCTTAACCCCATGAAATCCTGTTTTATCATCATTATTTCTTGGCTGGCTATCGCGCTCATCGCCACTGGATTCTACGCACTCCTGAAACTTTGGTCTGACGCAGAGGGTCAAAAAGATACATTGTCCGCGAAACACTGTGAATGCCCGCAATGCTCGAAGCCATGACGGAACCTGCTCTCATCTCCATGTATTGGAAGACCTTCACGGTTTCTTTTGTGGCTACCAGCGCTTTTCTGGCAGAGGCCACACTGGAAATACCCAAGGGCTGGGAAGACCTTTCTGTCAAAGGTCTTATGCTTGCCTGCATCGCTTACTTGCTACGCGAGCAAAGCAAAGAGCGCACAGAGAACAAGACGCAGCAAGTCGCACGGGAGCAGCAACTTTGCAGCACGATTGATAAAGTCACGGTGGCGATTGATAACATTACCGCCGCAACAAAAACACAGACACTCTGTTTTGAAGGTTACGGCAAAGAACTGATGGTTAAAGGCCTGCGGGGCCACACGGCAAAAGTCAGATTGCCCGGCCAGCTTCTCTTTCTCTTCAGCTTCTTTCTGGCAAGCTGTTCGAGCACGCCGCTACCGCCCCACATCGTGAACTACACGGTGAAAGATGGCCCTACGTTTGTCGTCGAAATCCAGCGGGAGCAACCCACGAACATCCTCACCAACCTCGGGGAAAGCCTCGCGGGAATTCTCAGTAAAGCCTCGGTATTTATCGGATTATGAACTTCTTCCAACGCCTCGAAGCCAGCATCACAGCGGAGTATCATAAGCTCCTCACTCCTTCCGTGACCTCCGTCATTGAAGGACAAATAGCTCTCGTCAATCTTGACCCCGTTTCTGCGGACAAGAGCGGGAGCGAGAAGCATTTCCTCGTCGCGGGCATCATCGCCAGCCTGTTCAAGATCGGCGAGGCAATAGCTCACGCGCTGGTAAAGATCGTCTTCACGAACCTGCAAGCAAAGACGCCAGAGGTCTTGAAACCTTTCGAGCAACAGATTGAGGAAGTCGCGCAAACCGCAGTCACGGAGGCAGCTACCCGTCTGGTATCCAGCCCTTTTGTGAATGCGGTGCCGCTAACACCGCCACCTTCCATCCTCCAGCAAGTCTTGAACACCTCAGTCTAGCCCTGATTATGCCTGCGAACCTCATGATTCCCACCCAGCCAAAGGACTCGTCTGAACCAGCGTTCTACATCGGCATCCTGAATGTCTTCATCTCCTCCGGCTGGGCTCGGCGACAGGGGCTCAAATACGCAGGCATGGCCGCTGCGATGGCGGGCACCTACCTAGCCAACCACATCCATCCAGATGATACCAACCTCATCCCCACGGTAACGGCTGGCATCGTCGCCGCGCTGACGCTGGGTATCGAGTTTACCCAGAGTTTTTTCGCCGCTCACGCCGCGCCTAAAGCGATCATTGAACCATGACACCTTTTGACCGCGCCATCGCCTTCGTGCTTCCGCATGAGAACGCCTACGCTCGAGGACATTGGGGAGATGAAAACTACGTCGTCGTCGAGAATGTATCTGGCGACGCAGGCGGACTAACGAAGTATGGCATTGATCAAAGGTCACATCCCGATGTGGACATTGTCCATCTCACGAAATCGCAAGCCGTAAGCATCTACCGAAAGACTTACTGGGATGCGCATAACTTGGACGCGCTGCCAGATAAGCTGGCCATCTGCGCTTTCGATGTGTGGGTGAACGGTGGCAACGCCAACCTCTGGTTGCAACACGCCTACAACATCGCGCCGTCGCATGGCAACAAACCCTTCCTGAAAGAGGATGGCGTGTTAGGCCCCATCAGTCTTGCGGCTTTGGCTTCGGCAAACCTGAATGAGATGGTGACGCTATTTATCGGGCAGCGTGATACGCGGTTCCGATTCTTGGCGAGCCATTACGCGAATGATGAGCGCTTCCTTCTCGGCTGGTTACAACGTGACGCTGACTTGCGTAAGTTTCTCGGCTCAGTCTCCTGAAAGGTAGTGGTTGACCGTCGTTTTCGTGTTCGTGTGCCCAAGCGCATTGGATGCCGCTTTGACCCCCGCCAAATGGGCCGCAACAGCATCTTCCGTCAGTTCCTTGATCTGATCCGCATAAAGCCCACGCAGGCGATGCAACGGATGCGGGGCGCTGGTGAATTGAGCCACCCACGCTTGCGGTTCCGCAACGAACCAATTATGACGTGAGTGAGTGGGCAGGGGCACTAGGAATTCCCCGTCCGGCACCGCTTTAAGCTTCTCCGCAAGAGCGTCTGAAAGGATGAGAGCGCGGTAGGGCTTCCCCGTCTTGGTGAGGTAGTTTTCCTCCGGTCTATCCCTTAGCTCAATGTAGGGCCTGCCCTTACGCTCTACCAGCCAAGACCTTCGGGCGTGCTCGATCTCCGAACGCCTCAACCCAGCGAACCGTGCCAAGCCGATAGCGAGCCACAAAGGGCGTCGAAGATCATCCTCCTCCATATCCTCCCATGCTTCGATAAGCGCTTCATCATCAGCGGGCTTTGGTGAATGCGCCATGATAGGGAGCCACTGCACGGTTCCCACGCTTGCGGCAAGCTGGAAGCCTGCTTCCTTATAGATCGGCAGCAACCTTTCCGTAAACAGCGCCGCTGCGGTGCGCATCGCCGCATTGATCGCCTCATTCTCAGGTCGTCTTGTAGCGAAGTCAGCCTTTCCATTATGCTTCACGGCGACGAACGCTGGCCATAAAGAGCAGGTGAGTTCAGAGTCTCGAACATTCGCCAATTCTTTCTTCAATGCCGTTCTGACTACCGTTCGCAGCCGTCCTATATTGTTCGCTGCGGTCGTATCATTGCATCGCCGTGGAGCCTGCGACTGATAGAACTTTGCCAAATCTTCCAACGTCTTCGCTCCTCGCCGATGCTTTTCAGGTCGGTTTTCTAAAGCCGCTTTCGCGATGATCTTTGCTGCCGATAAATTCGTTGTGCCCAAGCCTACATCAACCGCGTGAGACTTCGAGCGTGAGCGCATCCGCCACAGTCCCCCATTGTCACGGATGAGCGGGAATTTACGCCCCTCATGGGAAACGTAGTTTCGGGCAGCTTCGGGCAATTTCGGGCGCTCTTCGGGCGCTAGCTCAACTCTGGAATGTTTCTTTAATGCACGGTTCATGCACTCTATTTGCACGGAAAGCGCACTCTATCAAGGCGCAAGAGGCTTTCATGCGCTCGCAGCCCTACGGGTTGCGATAGTAGCCATCAGGATTGTAAGGCCTGTGGGAATGCATACGTAGCAAGGGATGGCGAGGCTTTCGGGCAGTTTTCGGGCGCTGCAACTGTTCGGTAACTGCGCTTTATTGTTGCGCTATTGTTTTGCTTTGGCAAGATCGACGGATGAGATATGGTTTTTTTCTGCTGATTTCAGCATTCCTTGTTGGCTGCGTAACTACTCACGTTAATGAGGGCCTTAAAGCCCTTAAAGGAGAGCCTGTCAGCGCGGCATTTCAAGTGCTGGGATACCCAACCTCTCGCATGAGCATGGGCAGCGATACGCTTTACTCTTGGTCAATGAATGGTTCGGGGGTGGATTTCATCCCTCAGCGAGCGGTTAGCACGGGCTTGGTTGGATTTACCCCTGTTACGATCACAACCAATTACACGGAAATCATCCCAACTTCCTACTCGGCAAACATCAAGATTCTCACCAATGAAGCTGGCATTGTGAAAGGGTCTAGTTGGGGTGGTCAGATTGGCGCTGTTCAAGGGTGTAGCGGGCCTTTGTATAAATTCGCGGTGGAGAAACGCAAGAGGTCTGCCGCAGCCGCCCCAGCAAAGCCTTCTGTCGCTACTTTGGAGCCGAAGACTCAAGCGACCACTGAGCGAAACGGAACTCTTTATCTACGCTGATCCGTGAAGCTCTTTCTCCCGCTGTTGCCGCCTTTATAAAGAGCTTATTATCAATAAGATAGGGACGTTTTATCGCGCGTAAATGCGATTGTCAACCTGTTCAGACTAGGGTGTTTACACTATGGCTTGTCGTGAAGCTGGCATGATAGCCTGTCGTCATGATCGTGTTTGTAATTAGTCCTAAGCGGATCGGATGTCGCGGATTAGGGCAAGGACGTTACGGTGCATCATCTTGGCTCCTACGGATACGGCCCGCTCAATGCCACGTTGCGACATATCGGGGCGCTGGGTAAAGGCGTAGGCAGAGTGAAGGAGGAGGGAGATGATGACCATCTTGACTGCATTTCGTATCAACTGCTCAAGCCAGTTTGATAGGGTTCTTCCGTCCGCTTCCGCTGCTGCTTTGGCTTGCTTCAAGGTCTCTTCGGACATGGAAATGCTGGTAGCCGTCTTCCCTGTTGCGCGTTGAGTCATCTTCTTTTGTGGGGTCTTCATACCCAACTATATTACAATGTAATAAATAAATCAATTAAAAAACTTGCCTACACTGTATTACAGTGTTAATCTATAACACAGACAACCCATCTCTATATGGCCAATGTAACAATCAAACTCCCGCCGCCGCTCCTTAATAAGGCGCGTGCAAAAGCAAAAGAGCAACGTCGCTCCCTCTCAGCCCAGATGAATGTTTGGATCGAGGAAGCTCTCAAGAAACCTCAACTCACGAAATGATGTCCAAACACGAATACAATCCACTCCTGCACATCGCGCGGGCAAACAACGCCAGCCGGAAGCTGGTTCTCCCTGACCCAGGAATCAACGGCTGTAATCGCCGCCGTTATTTGCGCGACGAGAGCCGACCAACTCACGCGGTCAATCTTGGGGTGTTTATCTGGGGTGGGTTCGCCGCCATCGCCTTGGCCATCGCCAAGCAACTGCTCAACCATTAATCCGCCGATGGCCTCTGAACTCGAAACGTATCTAACGCTCGCTGAGGTTTCCGCCTATGTGCGCAAAAATCCGGTGACGATTCGGCGGCATCGGGCGCACTTGCGCACGGTGGGAAGTGGCCGAGGGCAGAGGGTGCGGCTGGATGCTCTCAATCGGTTCATTGCTCGGGTTTATCCAACGGTTGACCTGTTAACGCCAGAAAGCTTGGTGATCTGGCGCGCCACGATGAAACCCCAATGGATGGAGTGCATCACCTACACTCAAACCGCGCATTTGATCATTAAAGGACGCTCAGCCTGTGGGGCTAAAATCCCCAAGTTCGCGGCATGGATGGCGGCTACAACCTTCCAGCCAAAGTGCAAGCGATGCCTTGCCTGTCAGTAACTCAGTTCAGTTCAAATCATATGAAAACCAAAGCCAAACCATCTTATCGCCAAGGCGATGTCCTGCTTATCGCTACGGAGCAATCCACCGATGGCCTTAAAGTCCGCACGACCAAGGGCCGTGTCATCCTCGCTCATGGAGAAGCGACGGGGCATCATCATAGCTTCCCGCGCTCCAAAGCCAGTGACTACTCCGATGCTGGCGGTGGACTGGTTGTAAAAGTAAAACCAGGCTCCTCTCTGGAGCATCAGGAGCATACCGCTATCCCAATCCCCCCGGGTATCTATCTAGGGATTCGCCAGCGCGAATACACGCCGGAAGCCATCCGCAACGTAGCGGACTAAGCCTTTTTTTATCAATTCAAGAACACACTATTATGAGCAAAGAATACACACTTACAGAAGAGCATCGCGCGCAACTTAAGCCTTGGGCTGACAAATGGATCGCCAATGCCATGAGCACCGATCCAATGGATAGCGTTGATCGCGACGTGATGGTCGCCACCTTGAAGGGACAATACGAAGCTGCCAACCTTCCTTGGCATGGCAGGGTTGTTTTCGTCCCATCTCCTTTTGTCGCCATATTCGCTGCGGGATTCGCGGCGTGCGGCTGGTATCTGCGTAAGACTTTTGGTGATGCCACCCGTCAGGCCGTCAATCAGGCCGTCAATCAGGCCACCGATCAGGCCGTCTATCAGGCCGTCTATCAGGCCACCGAACAGGCCGTCAATCAGGCCACCCGTCAGGCCGTCTATCAGGCCACCGAACAGGCCACCGAACAGGCCGTCAATCAGGCCACCAGTCAGGCCGCCGATCAGGCCGTCTATCAGGCCGTCAATCAGGCCGCCCGTCAGGCCACCGAACAGGCCACCGAACAGGCCTTCAATCAGGCCACCGAACAGGCCGTCAATCAGGCCACCCGTCAGGCCGTCTATCAGGCCACCCGTCAGGCCACCGAACAGGCCACCGAACAGGCCGTCAATCAGGCCACCCGTCAGGCCGTCTATCAGGCCGTCAATCAGGCCACCGAACAGGCCACCGAACAGGCCGCCGATCAGGCCGCCGATCAGGCCGTCAAT
>JANYJH010000367.1 GCA_025361865.1 Phragmitibacter sp. | reverse complement strand
CAAGGCGCGGTAGGCGGCTGAGCCGCGCTCGTATTCCAGCACTTTTACGCCGTTAAGGTAATGCTCTACGTGATTATCTGGGTAAACAATAATGCGCCCGTTGTTCCATGCACCAATCGGCCGTACAAAACGCGGGGTCTTGTTGGCTTTTATCAGGAACTTCCACCACGAAGTTCATGACCAGAATGAGCACCACATAGACGAGCACGAAGGAGATGGCGGCCTGAGCCACGGCTGAACTCGTGCTCATCTGCCGCAGGCCGAACATCTCCGCCGGATTCAGACCGCGATAAAGGGTCATGTAAATGAGCAATAAGAGACAGATGAGAATGGGCTGCATCTCCAGCGTCAGAAGGGTTCCAGCGGTCATCACCGCTTTGGCAGCCTCTCCTCCTGACGGATCGGGACTTGCTAAAAAGAAGCCCATTGAATAAAGGGCTATCAACCCCAAAGCCACCAATCCATCCACGAAATCATAGGGACGGGAGAGCACATTCCCATCTGTGTTCCAGCTTTCCCCTTCCCAGCGCCAACGCATGAACGCGTAGGCAGCGACGCCGAGCGTGAGCGCGACCATCCCCCAGATGAAAACATCCTTAAGGACTCCAAGCGAGGCGATTTCAGTCATAGCGGTGGCTTTTAGGCCAGCTCACCACTGATGCCGGATAGTTGCGTGATGTCATCACGAAATATGACAAGGATCACGGAATCATATGAGCCGGAAGGAGATACATCTTACCCGCTTCTAACCGTGGCAGCAGTCGGTCAGAGACGTCTATCCGCACTTTTCCGCTGTTCGTGCTGGCTTTGCTCAGGGCTCCAAAAAGATCACTGAGCTTCGTGTGGCGCTGATATTTCACGACCGTCGCCCCAGGAGCTTGCCCGAGTTCTTTGGCCAAGGCATAGGCGTCTTCGATGTAGCCGAGCTTATCCACGAGCTTCTTCTGAAGGGCTTCCGCGCCCGTGAAGACCCGGCCATCCGCGATGCCGTTCTTCAGCACCTCTTTGGAGATCCCACGCGCTTCGGAAACGATGCCGAGGAATTTCTCATACATCTGCGTGACCAATGCCTGCACGTAAGCTTTTTCATCATCTCTCATCACGCGGGCGCCGCCGAGCGTGTCCTTAAAGGCACCACTGGCGAAGGTCATCTGCTCCAGGCCCAGCTTCCCGAAAGCGTCCTTGTAATTCAAGGTCTGGATGATCACGCCGATGCTGCCCGTGAGGGTGGTTTCATTGGCCACGATCTTGCTCGCGCCGCAGCTCAGGTAGTAGCCGCCGGAGGCCGCGATAGAGTCCATGTAAACGATGACTTTCTTGACCTTGGCCGTCTCTTTTACCGCGTGGTAAAGCTCGTCCGAGGCCGTCACTTCGCCGCCGGGGGAGTTCACGCGCAGCACGATGGCCTTCACGTCCTTATCATTCACGGCCTGCTCCAAAGCCCGCTTCACACCGTCCACATCCAAGCCCTCATCAGAGAACATCTGCCCGCCATGACTGCCGGAAATGACGCCTTCTAGGTCGATCTGCACGATCTTGTCCTTGGATTCCTTGGCTCCAGACTGTTCCAAAAGCTCGCTGAACTTGGGCTTCTGATTGACGATGCCAAGCGATGCTTCATCCACTCCGAAGTGCGATGCCACCTGCAAGAGATTAACGATCACACTGACCACAAGGGCCAGCACTAGAAAAATGACAAAACAGCCCAAGCCTTTGTTGTTCATAGGATGGCCAGTTTACGGGGTTCGTTCTGAAAACGCAATGAGCAAGAAGGTGCGCTCGCTCCGATCAATACGAAAGCGAGCGAAGATCCTGGAAGGCCGCGCCGATGTGATCCAGCACGCTGCTCGCGGTGAGAGATTCTGCTGATTCATACCCGCGATAGATCGCCAGCTCTGCGGCCCGTCCGTTGATCCATGAGCCGAGGCAGGCCGCGTCATAGACGCTCATCCCCTGCCCGATCAAGGCGGCGCACAGGCCAGTGAGAACATCGCCAATGCCACCCGTGGCCATGCCGGGGTGGCCAGTCGTATTAAAGGCGAAGGGCTGACCTTTCGCGCTGACGACTGTTCGCGAGCCTTTCAAAAGCAGCGTGACGTTAGGGAATTTCGCTGGCACATCCTTGGCCAGTTCTACGCGACTCATGCGCCGCCAGTCCGGCATTCGCTCGGCCAGACGCTCCATTTCACCGGGATGCGGTGTGAGCAATCGCGGAGCCATATTCTTCTTCAATGCATCCAGCCCGCGCCGAGCAAACATGTTCAGGGCATCGGCATCCAGCACCAACGGAATGTCCGCACGGGAAATCAGAGCGAGGATTTCGTCCTCATACTCAAGACCGAGCCCAGGACCGATGGCCAGCACATTGATGGGATCACGCAGGGCTTCGCGGTAGTCCTTCACGCATTTCACCATGACTTCGGGGGCCGTTCGTGCAGCGATCAGCGCGTAAATGTCATCCTTCACATAAAGCGTGACCAAGCCCGCGCCTCCACGCAAGGCTCCAAGCGACGCGAGCTGCGCGGCTCCCAGATAACCGCGTGATCCAGCGATGATTCCAACACGGCCCGCATCCCCTTTGTGGTTGTCAAAAGGGCGCGTTGGCAGGGTCGGCAGCAACAAGGAGGGAGAGAGGGCGCGTTGCGTGGCATCGCTCTGCGCGAAGGAAAGTGCCCGCAATTCAACGAGGACTAATCGCCCCACAAAGCGGGTGGCCGTATCTGCGAGCAGCACTGATTTGACCTGCCCAATCGTGATCGTGATGTCCGCCTCGACACAGGGCTCGAACGCCTCGCCGTTCAGCACACTGAGACCAGAAGGGATGTCCAAAGCGATCACCTGAGCGTGACGTTGAGAGCGAAAGGCATTCATCTCCCGTGTCATCTCTGCCAATGAATCACGCAGTGGGACGTTGGCATTGATTCCGACCAAGCCATCCAGCAGGAGGATGGTGCCGCTAAAATGAGACAGCTCGTTGATATTCCCAATTACGCGGATTTCCGTTTGCAGTTCATCCCACAGAGCGGCTGGCAACTCGCTGAATTCCGTGGGGCTGAAGGCAAGCCGCGCATAGACTTCCCAGCCGGAAGCCAAGAGATCACGGGCTGTGACGAGTGCATCACCCGCGTTGTTGCCTTTGCCGAGATAGAGCACTGCCGTGCCGGGCTCAGGGAAATACTGATAAAGAGCTTCGGCGATTCCGGCTCCAGCTTGTTCCATCAGGGATGCCGCCGTGGCACCCTTGGCGAAGGCGGCTTCCTCGGCGTCCTTCATTTGCCGACACGTTACGATCATAGGGAGATTTTTATTTGGACTGGCGGAAGGCGAGAATGCCTTTGGCGATGCCGAGGGCGATGTTTTCCCGCATCTGTCCGGTGACGAGTTCTGAGCGCTCACTAGAATTGCTGACGAAACCACACTCGACGAGCACGGCAGGATTCCGCGTGGTCGCACGGATGACATGGAAATTGGCGGTCTTTACACCACGATTCAACATCCCGGTCTGGGGGACGAGGTAGGCTTGGATATAGGCAGCGAGCGGATAGCCCGCATCGAAGTGGTAGTAGGTCTCTACGCCGTGGCCTGATCCACCGGTGTTGTAGTTGTAATGCACGCTCACGAAGATCGCGTTCCCATAACTGTTTCCCATCGCAGAGCGGCCCTCCAAAGGGATAAAAACATCGGTGCTGCGGGTCATGATTACGCGCAGACCCGCGCCTTTCAGAAGCTCTTCCACACGCCTCGCGGTGTCCAGAGCTAGATGCTTTTCATAAACATAACCAATGCCCGCACCACGATCATGGCCACCATGTCCGGGATCGAGAATGACCGTATCAAAACCAGCCGCGCTTCCAATCAACGGCACCAGGCATAACCGGAACAGACAGAAGGCTGTGCAGAGCGTCCTGAAACGTGACCGAAGGAAAGGGATGGGGCATTCTGGAAGCATAATCAGCAGCACTGGAAAAGGTGACGCGGGCTCTTCCCGTAAGTAGCCGCCCGCTGATTCTTTGGTCAAGTCTTTATGGGGCGGATGTGCGCCCCAGAAGGCTGTTCAAATGAAAACGCCGCAAGCTTTGGGGCCTGCGGCGTAAATTACTATTTGATGCCTTAAGACATCAAGCAAGTAAGACTAGGTGCCTGATCCTGTTGTGACTGTCTTAAGCACTTCGGGCTTAGTTCCACCCTCTGGCACAGCGGCTTCGAACGCATCTGCCTTAGCCCCAGTAGGAGCCTTGAGCTTGCCCGATGTTGCATCAACTTTCAATGCTGCAACACTCCCATCATTGGAACCAACGATGATCTTAGGACCGCTCCAGACACGGCCTTTAACTGCTTTAGATACGGACTTGATATCCCATTTAGGATCCCAAGTTTGGTCGGAGGAATTTTCCCAGACAACAGGAAAGGCTGATGACGCAGAGTCAGTCAAGCCAACAGCCATTTCCCAATGACAGGTCTCGACTGCGTCAGTATATTTAGGGGCGGTGCCGATGTTTCCATCGGGATTATAGGGGCTGGAAGGGCAACCAAAGATTTTCTCATCGGAAAGCACTCCATCAATAAATAACTGCCTGAAAGCGGTGTTCGCATCAGCCACAGCCTTGCCTGCAATAGTGTCAGGATAACTGCCATTATTGTCACTTGCCCATACTTTAAGCGTCAGGATGATCTGTTTTGCATTATTGATGCCCTTGGTGATGTTGCCGCGCTCACTGATGCCGTTGAAGGCAGGGAGAGCCAAGCTTGCTAAGATGGCGATGATGGTGATTACCACCAGTAGTTCGATGAGGGTAAAACCCTGTTTAAGTCGTGTTTTCATATTATTGTTGGTTATGGTCTATTTATCGGTTGGCTATTATTTGGTATTTAATGCGGGAGCTACCCAAGCCGGGGTAATTTCCAACTTGATTACATCAAATATGCGCACGCTTGACCAGATTTTTATTTCTGGAAATTAGAAGTGCGTCCCGCTGATACTCTATTGCTTGCCCTCATCTGCGAGACGCGCCGCTTCCTTTCGCAAAATGCGACCCACGCGGTGCTTCGCCAAATAAACTTGGGCCGCATTCACGCCGAGCTCGGACTTCACGCGCTCGGGGTCCCAGCCTTTGATCACGTAGCAGGTGAAGATTTGAAACTGGCGAGGCGAGACCATCGTGCGCACTTTACGTAAAGCCAAGTCCATGACCTTTTCCTGCCATTCCTTGTCCCAGAGCTTCTCGATCAAGGGCCCTGCGGGGTCCGCGCAACGGTCAATGGGAGCCGTGCGGCGCTCATCATCTTCGAAGTCTCCGTGGATGTTCGCTTCACGGTCATATTGCTTTTTGCGACGCCGAAACTGATCAAGAATGCGCCATCTGGCTTGGTTCAGCAGGAAGCTTTTGAAGGAGCCCTGGCTGGTATCGAACTTCTTCTTTTGCAGGTTCTTGGCCACGCCGATGAACGTCTCCTGAACCACATCACTGGCCTCGTCATCGCTAAGACCGGATTTGCGGGCGACGTGAAACACGAAGCCCGAGTAGGTGCGGTAGAACTCATCCCAGCTCGACCAGTCAGACCAGTTGTCGAGCTTCTCGATGAGAGTTTTGCGCGTTTGCGGGGAACTGCTGATGCGCTCTTCTTTTTTCACGGGCTCGGCCATGAATGAAATCATAAGCACGGTGCCGCCTCTGGCAATGCTTCTTTCCAACGGCATCATCTGAAAGAGCTAAAGGCCACTAGGCGTATGCCCTACCCTCCCAAGAGTCTGGACCAGCTACCGCCAAGCTCTCACCGTAGAACAATGTCCCAAAGCTCCAGCCATCATCAGCAACTTCTCGCCTGTGTCCTAGCCGTGACGGCGGTCTCAAGCTGCACGCCTGGGCTCATGAAGAAGTCCGCAGATAACGAGGTCCGCCGTATCCTCACGGCCAAATCATCCCATGTGCCGAATGCCGGGAAGGGCCTGCTGGATACGTCAACGCCCAGCGCCATCCTTTTGGACGAGTTCCGCAAGAACACCAAGAGCGCGGACTTCCTCGGAAATCGGAGTCACGTTGAAAATGGGGCGCGCGTGGTGCCTTTGGATAAGGCGCTAGGCATGGGCGTGGTTCATAACCGCACCTATCGCACGCAGAAGGAAGCCTTGTTTCTGGAAGCGCTGGACCTCACCCTGGTGCGGCATGATTTCGCTCCCATTTTCTCAGCAACCGGAGACACGAATTATGTGAACAAGCGGACGCCTGTTTCAAAAACCGTCACGGTGCCTTCAGGCCTTCAGAAGCAAGTCACCTCACTCATCAGTGATTCGACGCTGACCACGAACACGGACATAGGTGCCTCACTGCTCACCAGCACCGGAGCGAAAATAGCCGCCAATTTCACCACTGACTTCCTCAAATTTATCACGGGTAATCTCACGCACACCAGCGATTCAGCGCTGGCCGTGACCCTGACGCAGCCTTTGCTGAGGGGTGCTGGTTATCGCGCCACGATGGAGACGCTGACTCAGGCCGAGCGCGACCTCCTCTATTCCATCCGATCCTTCTCGCAATACCGGAAGACGTTCACCGTGGACATCGCCACGAAGTATTACAACACGCTTCAAGCTCGCGATGCAGCGAAGAATTCTTTCCTAGCTTATACCGCCTTTGAGACGGCCTTGAAGAGTGTGCAAGCCTTGAACGCTGAAGACCGGGCGAAGCCTTCCCAGGTGGGCCTCATCCAACAGGCTTCCCTCAGATTTCAGCGCCAGTGGATCGGCTCCATTCAGAGTTATGAACAGCAACTTGATGATTTGAAACTGAGTTTGGGATTGCCGGTCGAAACGCCGCTCTTGCTTGAACAAAAGGAGCTGGAGAAACTCGAAATGGTCGAGCCTGGCATCACGTTGGACGAAGCGGTGAAGACAGCTCTGGTGACGCGACTTGATCTCGACAATGCCCGCAATGCGCTTGAAGACGCCGATCGTAAGATCAAAGTCATGGAGCAGAATCTTCTGCCGCAACTCGATGTGACGGGCGGCTACCGGACGCAAGGCAACCCGAAGAGCGAGAAGGTGAACTTGAACCTGAATCGACGTCAACTCAGCGCGGGGCTGGCTTTGGACCTTCGCTTAGACAAGAAAGAGGACCGTAACAACTATCGCGAATCCCTCCTCTTACAGCAACGAGCGGTGAGAAATCTTGACCTCGCGGAAGAGCAGGTCCGCGCGCAAATACGCACGGATTGGCGCGATCTGGATGTCGCTAAGAAGCTATATGACATCTCCCTCACTGGCATCTCACAAGCTCAGCGCCGCTTGCTCTACGAGCAGGAATTGACGGACCTCGGTCAAGGCACGGCGCGTGATCTGATTGATGCGCAGCAGGATTTGATCGGATCTAAAGATGCCCTGACTTCGGCCTTGATCGCTCACACCGTGGCCAGACTGAAGCTGTGGAAAGACATGGGCGTTCTGTTCATCAAGAAAGATGGCTCATGGATACGCATACTGAAAAACGAGGGGGGTGCTAAGAACGATGACTAAATTATTTCGCAGCAAGTTAGTCTGGATCGCCGCCGCCATCATGGTGACGGCTCTCGCAGGCTGGTATTTCCTTAGTGGGAAACAAGGAACCATGCAGGATTCCCCCATGTTCACGGTGCAAAAGGGCACGCTTCAAATCAACGTTCTGCAAGGCGGTGAAATCCGCGCGCTGAAAAATTACGAAGTGAAGTCCGAGATCGAACTGCCCACGAAGATTCTCACGCTGATCAATGAAGGCTACCGCATCACGGACAAAGATGTGAAGGAGGGTAAGGTGCTCGTTGAACTCGATAGCGCGGACATCCGTGACAAAGTGACCACGCATGAGATCGAGTTCCAAACGACCGTCGCGAACTTGATTGATGCTGACGAACAGCGCGCCATTCAGGTCAGTGATAATCAGAGTCTCGCCCGCGAAGCTGAGCAGAACATGCGTTACACCCTCATGGACTTCGAGCGCTACATGGGCAAGGAAGTGGCCCAAGCCGTCCTCAAATCCCGTGAGATCCCCAGCAATCTTGAGGCCCTAGAAGAGTTCACCGGGAAGATCAATGCGGAGAAGCCTCGCACCACTTCCATGCCCGGCACTGAACCCAAAGCCGCCGTGGATCCTTTGGCTGAAAAGGAAGACAAAGAGGAGAACGATGCTGACGCCATTGCTAAGCGCATCGCCGAATCAGGAGCCCGCACCTCAGCTCCTGCCGTGGACTTCCTCACCTTCCTCGTGAACGATAAGCTCGGCGACGGTGAAGCGGAACAAAAGCTCCGCCAGCTCGAGAACGAAGCCTTGTTGCATCAGTCTGAACTCTCCGTGGCCAAGCAGAATGTCGAAGCCAGCGAGCGCCTCGCCTCGAAGCAGTTCATCACCAAGACCACGCTGGAGAACGATCACGTCAATCTGGATAAGACCAATCTCACCGTGCTTTCCGCCAGCACCCAGTTGGATCTGTTCAAGAAGTATGAGTTCCCGAAGCAGGCCGAGCAATACCTCTCCGCCTATGAAGAAGCCTTGAAGAAGCTTCAACGCACGCTCCGCTCCAATCGCGCACGCATGGCTCAAGTCGAGTCCAAATACCAGACCGCACGGCGTCGTTATGAAGTGGAACTTGAACGTAAGAACAGCCTCGAACTGCAAGTTAACGCCTGCATCATTAAGGCCACCGAAACCGGCCTTGTGGCCTACGGCGCGAAGGATGCCAGCGCGTTCAAGACCGAGCAGATCGAAGAAGGAGCCACGGTGCGCTTCCGCCAATCCATCCTCACGATACCGAACATGGATGAAATGGGCGTGCATGTGAATATCCATGAATCGCAGGTCAAGAAAGTGCGCGTCGGGCAGCAATGCCGCATCACCGTGGATGCCGAGCCGGGCAAGACGCTCGACGGTGTCGTGGCTGAACTCGCCGTGCTTCCAGACTCCGCCAGTTCACGCTACACACCGAACCTGAAGGTCTATCCTGCAAACGTCCAGATCACCGGCACTCACGAGTGGCTCAAGCCCGGCATGAATGCGAAGGTAGAGATCATCATCAATCAGCTCGATGACATCCTCTACATCCCCGTGCAGAGCATTGAAGTGGAGAACGATAACTTCTTCACCTACATCCGTAATGGCTCGAAGCTCGAACGCCGTGAAGTCAAAACCGGCGGCTTCAATGATGAGTTCATCGAGATCAAAGGCGGCCTAGCGATGGGTGATCAAGTCTCCCTCGCCCTGCCGAAGCATTCCTCTCTCGAAGCACCGGAAATCCCCGCTTTGAAGAAGAAGAAAGGGCCTGATGCGCCGAAGAAGGGCTTGGCCAATAATGCCGCGATCAGTGACAAAGGCTGAGCCAACCGCTTACTCTCCTTCACCGTGGCAGAGCCCATCATCGAACTGCGTGACATCCGCAAAACCTACCGCATGGGGGATATGGAAAGCCACGTCTTGCAGGGCATCTCCCTCAGTATTCATCCTGGTGAATACGTCTGCATGATGGGGCCATCCGGTTGCGGAAAGTCCACCATGCTGAACGTGCTCGGCTGCCTCGATCAACCCACCAGCGGCCAGTATTTTCTGGGAGGCTTGGACGTTTCCAAGCTCAACGATGATGATCTCTCACAAGCCCGCTGCCGGAACCTCGGCTTCATCTTCCAGAGCTACAATCTCATCCAGCAGCTCAGCGTGATCGAGAACATCCAACTCCCGCTCTATTACAAAGGCGTGCCAGAGAGTGAAAGCCGCGCCATCGCGGAGAACCTCGCAGAGCAGGTCGGCTTGAGCCATCGGCTCTATCACAAGCCCAATGAGCTGTCAGGCGGCCAGCAGCAGCGCGTGGCCATCGCCCGTGCCCTCTCGAATGATCCCCTCGTCATCCTCGCGGATGAAGCCACGGGCAATCTCGACTCCAAAAGCGGCAACGAAATCCTCAATATCTTCGACGAGCTCAATCGCGCAGGTAAAACGATGGTCTTCGTCACCCACGACGAGCGCATGGTGCAGCGCTGCTCCCGCGTGATCCGCTTGCAGGACGGACTGCTGGATCGCGATGAGCCGGGGGCGCGCTTCGCTGCCGCCAGTTCGTCAGTAGCGATTACTGACGACTCGCTCCTCCCTACTCAAGATGTTTGCTAAAAACCCCTACCTCCATCTCCTCATCTCGCCGCAGCATCTGTGGCGCTCCATGAGCTTGGGGGCGAAGAGCCTCTGGCTGCATAAGTTGCGCTCGCTGCTCACCGCGCTCGGCGTTGTCTTCGGCGTAGCCTCGGTCGTGGCCATGTTGGCCATTGGGGAAGGCGCCAGTCATGAAGCGCAGGAACAGATTCGGAAGCTCGGATCGCAAAACATCATTCTGGAAAGCGTGAAGCCCACGGACAGCTCCGGTCCCGTCGGTCAGAGCCGCAGCTTCGTGATCGAATACGGGCTGAATTCCAAGGACATCAAGCAGATCCTCCAGACCATCCCCGGCATCTCCATCGTCGTGCCCAGCCGCATCATCAGTGAAGTCCTCTGGGTGGAAGAGAAGAACCTCGAAGGCAGCATCATCGGCGCGCTCACCATCTATCCGCAGATGCGGAACCGCACCCTCATCGCGGGCCGATTCTTCAACGATCTCGAACAGGATAACCGCTCGCCTGTCTGCGTGATCAACCAAAGCGCGGCCAGTCGGCTCTTCCCGCTCAGCACGCCAACGGGCAAGACCATCCGCGTCCGTGGCACCTACTACCGCGTAATCGGCGTCATCGAAGACGAAGGCCAGCGCGCCACGACCGAGAGCGTCTCCCAAGGCGGCGGCAAGTCCGGCGGCAGTGGCAGCCTCGCCCAGATGATCATCCCTTTCGCTACCCTGATGGATAACTTTGGCGATACCTTCTTCCGCTTCCGCAGTGGCAGCTTCGATGCGGAGAAGGTCGAGTTTCACGAAGCCATCATCCGCGTGGGAAAAGTCGAAGACGTCGTCAGCCGCGCCGAAGCCGTCAAACACCTGCTAGGCCGCAATCACCCCCGTGAGGACTACCGCGTCACCGTGCCCATCGAGCTGCTGCGGCAGGCCGAGCGCACGAAGCGCATCTTCAGCATCGTCCTTGGCAGCATCGCCGCCATCTCCCTGCTCGTCGGCGGCATCGGCATCATGAACATCATGCTCGCCAGCGTCACGGAGCGCACACGCGAGATCGGCATCCGACGCGCCCTCGGTGCGAAACAAAGCGACATCGTGCTGCAATTCCTCATTGAAACCGTGCTCCTCGCCGGCGCAGGCGGCGTGCTTGGCGTCATCATGGGCTTGGGCATCCCGCTGGCCATCAGTCACTTCGCCGGAGTCACCACCGTCATTAAAGCCTGGGCTCCCGCGCTCGCCTTCTCCGTGTCCGTCTTCACCGGCATCGCCTTCGGCATCTATCCCGCCATGCGCGCCGCGAAGATGAATCCGGTGGAAGCGCTGCGTCATGAGTGAGGCCACGCCAGTAGCAGCCGACGTGAGGAGGCTCTGATCACTCTTCAAAGCACTGCTTCAGCCGAAGCAATATCCAATCCAACATGTTCGTATGGCAGGCCCCACGAACAAGTAACGACACAGGCCCGTTCTGCTGAAACACCTCAGTCGTCGTTTAGTTTGAGCCTCCTCACGTCGGCTTCTACTTTGCGTGACGCTTGCCACTTCGCTCATTAGAGCTATCCTCGCCCATGATCACCGCCGACCCGCCAGCCACGCCGCTCGGCCTGTTTCGCGGTCTCTTCTGGGATGTGGACCCCGCGAAACTCGATGTGGATAAACATGCGCCGTTGATCATCAGCCGCGTGGTGGAGCGCGGCACGCTCGCAGACTGGCACACCGTGCGCCGTCATTACGGAGATGCCCGCATGATCCAAGTCGTTACGGGTCTGCGTGATCTCAGCCCCCAGGGAGTCAGTTTGTGTTGCGCTGCCTTCGATCTGAAACGAGAAGACTTTCGATGCTGCACCGCGAGGCCCTTCCCCCCGGCACCCTGGATTTACTGACCAAGCTGTCAGCGCATCCGGTGCTCTCCGCCTTCTCATTGGCGGGCGGCACGTCCCTCGCGCTTCGCTTCGGACATCGGCAGTCCGTTGATCTCGACTTCTTCACGACAGAGCCTTTCGATACGGAAGCGATGAGCCATGCGCTCGCCGAAAGGCATGAAGTCAAGGTGGAGCAAGTGAATACCGTAGGACTGAGCGCGAACATCGACGGGGTAAAAGTGGACATGGTCACCTATCGTTACCCGCTCCTCCAGCCGCCAGAGCAGCACGATGGTGTTCGGATGCTGAGCCTGCCGGATGTGACCGCCATGAAACTCTCCGCCGTGACCAATCGCGGAGCGAAGAAGGATTTCTATGATCTGCAAGCGCTCATCCAACATCTCGGGCTGCCGGAACTGCTGCGCATTTACCAGGCGAAATATCCCAACCACGACTCCCTCATTATGCTGCGAAGCCTGATCTATTTTGAAGACGCTGAATCCCAGCCAGACCCGCTAAGCCTCACGGCGACGACTTGGCCCGAGATCAAACAGGCCATCTCAACCGCAGTGCGGGGGATGCTGTAACGACCCAAGCTCAGGGACTGCGGAGGCTGAGCAGCTATTTAAAAAGCAACTCAGCGACAAACAATACCATCAAGCACCCAAAAAAAAGGGAGCCCGATACGACGCCCAACTTCCAGATGGGTGCAGGTAGGTGCGCCATCATCTCACTCCGTGTCGGACGGCGACCAGGACTAAAATCTGCCTTATTAATTAGATACCAACCACTGACGATGGTGTGAACGCCATCGGCGTAGCGGGTTGGTCCGCGAAGAGTGTTTCGCGGCATGACATGAACGCAATCAATGCCAGGATGTGTTGGGTCTTCATGAGTGGTGCGGAGGATAGGATCGTAATCAAATCTGCTCATTCCCGCCAGGCAGGCTCAGTGGCCTGCCTAGCGGAGCGGTTTGATCCCTAGCCCCCGACGAGGATGCTCACGGGCGCGCACCATTGGCCGATCTGGTCCTCTCCGACGCGGTAAATGGCGCGGTAGGTCCACTTAGTCGGGGTGGCGGGCAGGGGTGTTTTGTCAATGTAGCCTGGCGTGGTGTCATAGACCACGTTCACCTCACCCTTCCCATCATTCCGTTCCACGACGATCTGGCACAGGTCCAGGTCCGCCGTGTGGCCCTGCCAGCTCCAGCCGAGGTTCACCTGCCCGGAGAGGATCTTCGCCGTGAGATCGGGCGCGAGCGTGGCCTCATCCAGGCCCGGCGCGGCGGAGCCGAGGACGCCGAGGGCCATGCCGATGGCGTCATCATAGCCGGCAGCGTTCTTGAAATCCTGCACCAGGGCAAAGATCCGGTTCAGGGCACCGGGGGCCACGGACTCCGTTCCTGCGGGGAGCGGGGCGGCGGTCAGGTCCGGCAGCACCATGACTGCGCTGCCCGTGCCGGTTTGGGCATCCTCCACTGCCAGGGTGGCGGAGACGGAGTCCGCACGCACCTTGCCCAGCCAGGTGCCGAGCACGTAGATGAGCCAGTCCGCATCCTTGAGCGCGGCGGTGAGTTCCGTGGGGTCAAGCCCGAGGGCGGCTCCGTTCTTCACCAGGGCCCCCCGGTATTGAATGAGCCAGAGGACCTGGGCGGGGATGCGGGTGGGGTAATAGCGTTGTCTTTTCATGCGTTTGGCGGTGTTTATGGTTTTACTGACTGAAATCGTCGGGGAGGGCGAATCCCAAGTGCCTTCATCCCAGACCCCTTCGTCCCACTTCATTCAGAAGGCCCTCCCGGTAATAAAGGAGTGCGGAAGCGGGGAAACTGCCCTGAAATCCGTCCCAACGGCTTTCCTGAAGGAAAAGGGACGCGGCTTCTGCGGTTCGGGCCGTGGCTCCCACGAAAAGGGACCGTGTTTCCGTGAAAAGAGACGTGTCCCGGATGAAAAGGGACGGGGATTCCGCGAAAAGGGACCAGCCCCGGATGAAAAGGGACGCCGTTCCGAGGAAAGGAGACCTTGCTTCAGGCAAACGGTAACCGGCTTCGACGAAACGGGACCCGTCCCTCTGGCCTGAACCATGTCTCCGATGAAAGGAGACAGGCCCCCTTTCGTCCGCGCACAAGCCTTCGGGACGGTGCCCGGCACGCCGTCAGCCCCTGCCTGCGGATGCCGCAACCGGCTCGCGCTGTTGCTGCGCCAGTCCATGAAAGAGTTGTGCGCCCCAGATGCCACGGGCGCGAGCATGAAGGCTGTTCTTCATCTTGGGAAGAAAAATATGGAATCATTTTTCATACGTCGGGAAAACTGGCGGGGAGTCAGGCTCCAACACGGAAGAGCCTCTTGCGGGCTCTGAGTGTGAGAAATGCGGGCTAGTGGGATGCCAGTCGGACTGGCGTATGGGACAACCGCCACCACAGGCTGGGATGGCTCC
>JANYJH010000357.1 GCA_025361865.1 Phragmitibacter sp. | reverse complement strand
TTTCTGTCGCGTTCGATGAGCGTCAGATGAAGCTGCTAACTTATTACGATTGGACTAAAGGGGCTCACTACGAATCGATGACTAGAGAATCCTTTGCGGCATACATTGCGTCGCTTAGGCCGAAGGCCACGGAATCGCGGAGCGATTGAGAATGAGCACTTGAACAATGAACCTCCAAACAAAAAAGCACGCTCCCGATAGGAAGCGTGCCTTGTTGGTTTTTGGAGGTAAAACCTAGCTCTTAGAGAGCTTCTTCACCGCGTTCACCGGTGCGAATGCGGAGAACGTCAACCACATCGAAGATGGCGATCTTGCCGTCGCCGACTTTGCCAGTGTTGGCTACGTCCACGATGGTCTTGACCACGGTGTCGAGCAGATCGTTGGACACGAGGATTTCGATCTTGGTCTTCGGGAGGAAGTTCACGGTGTATTCGCTGCCACGGTAGATTTCCGTGTGGCCGCCCTGTCTGCCGAATCCTTTGACTTCGGTAACGGTCATCCCATGAACGCCGACCTTACGGAGAGCTTCTTGAACGTCGTCGAGTTTGTGGGGCTTGATGATGGCTTCGATCTTTTTCATATGTTTGTCTATTTTGATGGTTGTTTGATTGTCGGCTGACTGAGTAGCCGTTCTTTTCTTGACGGTAAATAGTATTGCTAGTCGCGTGCCAAGGTCTTCTAATAACGCTCCAGCCCTTGCTGTTGCTTGGTTCCAGCGTTTCGAGCTTTTTTCATGAAGCGCGGAGAACAGGCGGAATCGGTGATTGAGTTATCATCAAGTGGTAAGCGGCTTACCACTTGCGCGCTGGTTTGGACTGGAGAGGATGAGCACGGCACTTCACCTGCTTGGTTGGGTGTCGTTTCCTTCATTGCTGCCCATGAAACGCCCTCCGCTTGTCCTGATCATTGATGCTTCTGGTGCAGAGGCGGAGATGACGGCGGCGGCTCTGCGGGCCAGCGGTTACGAGGTGGTTTTAGTAGAAGACGGCGCGGAAGGCCTGGAGCGGGCCGTGTCAGAGAACTTCGATGCGGTCGTGACAGAGTATCGCTTGTCAGGTCTCGGCGGGCTTCAACTCATCGCGGGCCTTCATCTGAAGAAGCCGCGACTGCCTATCCTGCTGGTCACCGGCTCACGCGATGGAGATGTGGCGATCCGTGCGGTGAAGAGCGGTGCTTATGATTTTCTGCCCAAACCGATAGATGTGGAAGAGCTGTGCAGCGTGCTGGAAGAGGCCATCGGCGCGGCACGGCAGATGGCCAAGCCCGTGGAGATCGGGCGCGTCTATGAGGTGCAAGATACGCTCATCGGTAAGAGCCGCGCGATGGCCCGCGTGTATCGTGAACTGGCGAAGATCGCAGCCACGCCTGTCACCGTTTTGATTCGAGGAGAAACGGGCACGGGTAAGGAACTCATCGCGCGCGCTATTTATCAACACGGACACCGTGCGCATAAACCTTTCATCGCGGTGAATTGCGCCGCGATCCCCGAGCATCTGCTGGAGAGTGAACTCTTTGGTCACGAGAAGGGCTCGTTCACGGGCGCGGTTTCCACGCGGATCGGCCGCTTTGAACAGGCTCACAATGCCACGCTCTTTCTGGATGAGATCGGGGACATGGACACGAGCCTCCAAGCCAAGCTCCTGCGCGTGCTGCAAGAGCGGCGCATCCAGCGCGTGGGCGGTCGGGAGGACATTCCGGTGGACGTGCGTTTCATCGCCGCCACGCATCGGAATCTCGAAGACATGATCCGCAAAGGGGAGTTCCGTGAGGATCTGTATTATCGGCTGAATGTCGCCACCATCCAGCTTCCGCCGATGCGGGAACGGCCTGAGGATGTGCCCTTGCTAGTGGACTATTTTTTGGTCCGTTATGCGGAAGACTTCGCGCTGGGGAAGGCTTCGATCTCGCCCCAAGCTGTGCGCTTTCTGGAACAGCAACCGTGGCCGGGAAACGTGCGACAGTTGCAGAACATCCTGCGCAAAGCCCTGCTCAAACGGCGCGGCTACACCATCACTGAGGACGACGTGCGCACCCTCTTGGCGGAGGCCGCCGCGACCCGTTCTCACGATGACGAGCAGACTTTCGCCCAACTGACCAAAACTGTCCTGCAACGCTCCATTGACGGCGAAATCCCCGGTGCCTACGCCGAGATGCAGCGCCTCATGGAGCGGGAGCTTCTGGGCGCTGCCATTGAGATGTCCGATGGCAACAAAGCCAAAGCCGCGCGCTGGCTCGGCCTCTCCAGGCTCACGCTAAGAGAGAAGCTGCAACAGCTTGGGCTGGACCCGAGATTGGGCGGGGAGTAGCGCCAAATAGCGACGTTCCCAGCGCGCAAGCTATAATTGCTGAGCCGCACCCTTTCGCTTGCCGCCATCCGTGCGCCCGCTATCGCTCTGCCCCCTCAATTATTTCCCCCAAGACCTATGAATTTGAAACACATCGATACGATTGCCGCTGAGCTGAAGATCAAGCCTGCGCAGGTGGCGGCCACGGCCCAGCTCATCGCCGAAGGTGGAACGGTGCCGTTCATCGCGCGGTATCGTAAAGAGGTCACGGGCATGTTGGATGAAGTCGCCATCGCGGGAATTCGCGATGGAATGCTGAGGCTGGCTCAGCTTGATGAACGTCGCGAAGCCATCCTGAAATCACTCGATGAACGCAAGCTGCTGACGGACTCTTTGAAGGCGAAGATCGAGAAGGCGGAGACGCTGGCCATGCTGGAAGATTTGTTCGCGCCGTTCCGCCCGAAGCGTCGCACTCGGGCGACCATCGCGAAGGAGAAGGGCTTGGAGCCGCTCGCCGATTGGATTGAGCAGAATCAGGAAAACCGCGCTGCTGATCCAGTGGCCGAGGCGACGAAGTATCTCGTGGCGGCGGATGTCAATGCCGCGCCCGCTTTGCCTGATGCGGCACCGACGCCCGCCACCACGGTGGAAGAAGCCTTGGGCGGAGCGCGCGACATCATCGCTGAACGAGTGAGCGATGCGGCTGAAGCTCGCGCAGGGATTCGTAAGCTCATCGCAGAGCACGCCAGCGTTGCGTCCAAAGTGATGTTTGGCAAAGAAGAGGACAAGGAGGCCGCGAAGTTCCGTGACTACTTTGACTGGAGCGAGCCTCTGAAGAGCATTCCTTCGCATCGTATGCTGGCCATTCGTCGCGGTGAGAAAGAGGGCTTCCTCATGATGCGCATCACGCCGCCGGAAGCGGAGGCTTTGAGGTTGCTCGAAGCGCAGTTTGTGAAAGGCAGTGCGCCGTGCGCGAAGCAAATGGGCGAGGCCGTGCAAGACGGCTACAAACGCCTGCTCGCGCCTTCCATGGAAACCGAAGCGCGGCTTGATTCCAAGAAGAAAGCTGATGCCGAAGCCGTGCGCGTCTTCGCGGACAATCTGCGCGAACTGCTCCTGGCAGCCCCGCTGGGCCAGAAAGCCATGCTCGGCATTGACCCCGGCTTCCGCACGGGTTGTAAAGTGGTCTGTCTGGATGCGCAGGGGAAACTGCTCTTCAATGATGTCATCTATCTGCTCGGCGAAGGCAGCAGTCTGATGCGCGCGAAGGAATTAATTCTCAATCTCGTGCAGCGCTTCAAGATCGAAGCCATCGCCATCGGCAACGGCACCGCCGGTCGTGAGACAGAGATGTTCGTGAGCAAGATCGGCCTTCCGAAGAGCATTCCGATCATCATGGTGAATGAGAGTGGCGCCTCGATTTACAGCGCCAGTGAAGTTGCTCGTGAAGAGTTCCCGGATCAGGACATCACGGTGCGCGGCGCGGTATCCATCGGTCGCCGTTTGATGGACCCGTTGGCCGAGTTGGTGAAGATTGATCCGAAGTCCATCGGCGTCGGCCAGTATCAGCACGACGTGGATCAGACGTTGCTCAAGGACGGACTTGATGACGTGGTGATGAGTTCCGTGAATGCGGTCGGCGTGGAAGTGAACACAGCCAGCAAGCAGCTTCTCGCATACGTCTCCGGCTTGAACCAGAGCCTCGCGGCGAACATCATCGCGTATCGCAATGAGCACGGTGCTTTCAAATCACGCGCTGAACTGCGCAACGTGCCGAGGCTTGGCGACAAGGCCTTTGAACAGGCAGCAGGCTTCCTGCGCATTCGTGGGGCAGCGAATCCTCTCGATGCCAGCGCGGTGCATCCTGAACGCTATGATTTGGTGAAACGTATGGCCGTGGATGCCGGTGCGGATTTGACCGATTTGCTGACGAAAGAAGAACTGAGGAAGAAGATCGAACTGCGCAAATACGTGAGCGAAGAGGTCGGTCTGCCGACGCTTCAGGACATCTTCAGCGAGCTCGCCAAGCCGGGCCGCGATCCGCGTAAGCAGTTCGAGATTTTCAATTTCCAGGAAGGCGTGGATAAGATGGAGCATCTCACGGTGGGCATGAAGCTGCCGGGGATCGTGACCAATGTGACCGCGTTCGGTGCCTTCGTGGACATCGGCGTGCATCAGGATGGTCTGGTGCATGTGAGCCAGTGCGCGGACCACTTTGTGAAGGATGCTTCTGAAGTCCTCAAGGTGGCGCAGAAGGTGCAAGTGACCGTCATGGAAGTGGACATCGACCGGAAACGCATCGCGCTTTCCATGAGATCGAAGCCTGACTTCGAGAAGCGCGCAGGCGGCGGTGGAGGTGGCGGAAGCCGACCTCCTCAAGGCGGCGGACAGGGCGGGAACCGGAGCTTTGGTGGTGGTGGCGGTGGCCAACGTGGCGGCGGAAGTTCTGGTGGTGGCTTCGGCGGCGGAGGCGACTGGTTTGCGGCGGCGGTGCAGAAGGGGAAGAAGTGATTTCTGGGCTTTCGTGAGCGGGCTCGTTGCTCTAGAAAGCGAGCTTGTGAAATTTTTCACAAATTGCGGTTGCCGCTGGGCGGGACATCTCGTAGTGAAATCGCAGTCTTAAATCCCGCTACTGCGGGTTGAGCCATGGGCAGCTTCCTCGACAGCATTAACCTCGCATTCCTCATCGCATCAGCGGTGAAGATTGTGTTTTTCGCGTTCATGGTCATCCTCCCGATGGTGGCCTATTCCGTTTACTTGGAGCGTCGTATCAGCGCCATCATTCAGGATCGCGTTGGTCCGAACCGCACGGGCATCCCTCTGACCCTTCTGGGCTTCAAAAAAGACAGTCACATTTTCGGCATCGGCGGCCTTGTGCAGCCACTCGCTGACGGTTTGAAGTTCCTGCTTAAAGAGGACTTCACCCCGGCCCACGTTAACAAATTCTATTACTGGCTGGCTCCCGCCATCGTGATGGTTCCAGCGCTGCTCACTGCGGCGGTCATTCCTTTCGGAAGCGAGTTGGATTTGAGCTGGCTGACCAAGATCGGAGTGGACGGCGCTTGGCTTCATAAGCCGATCAAGCTCGTCATCGCTGATCTCAATGTCGGCCCGTTATTCACCTTCGCCATCGCCTCGCTGGGCGTTTACGGCATTGTGCTCGCGGGTTGGTCCTCGAACTCTAAATATTCCTTCCTCGGTGGCGTGCGCAGCAGTTCCCAGATGATTTCTTATGAAATCGCGCTGGGACTTTCGATCGTTCCCGTGCTGATGATTTTTGGTGATCTGAATCTCTCCAAAATTACCGAGTATCAGGACGCCAACGGCTGGCTGCTGTTCCCAGCATGGGGCAAGGGCGCGCCATGGGAGAACGGATGGCACTTTGGTCGCTGGGCGCTTTTAGTCCCCGTCTTCATCTCCTTCATCATCTTTACGGTTTCCATGTTCGCCGAAACCAATCGCGCGCCGTTCGACCTTCCTGAGTGCGAAACAGAGCTCGTCGCGGGTTACCATACGGAATACAGCTCCATGAAGTTCGCCCTGTTCTTTATGGGTGAGTATGCCGCGATGATCATCGGCTCTGGGCTTGCAGTGACTTTGTTCTTGGGCGGCTGGAGCATTCCGTTCGCTCCTTGGTTGGGCCTTGATTACAAGGCGGGCGCAACCCCTGCGTGGCTCGGCTTGGCGCACATCGCCTGCTTCCTAGCCAAGGTCGTCTGCTTCATCGTTTTCTTCATATGGGTGCGCTGGACTCTTCCGCGCTTCCGTTACGATCTGCTCATGAAACTGGGCTGGTTGGTGTTCTTCGAACTCGCGCTGGCGAACGTGATTCTCACGGCCGCGCTGCTCATGTATTTTAAGATCTGAACCGCGTATGGCTACCATAGTTGTTCAACGACCCAAGCTTGCCTGGCATGAGCGCTGGTTCATCTCCACGCTCTACAAGGGCTTGAAGATCACGTTCCTTCACGCGAAGCACACTTGGTGGACACTTCTGCAAGGCAAAGGCGAAGTCACCATGCAGTATCCCGAGGAAAAATGGGATGCGCATCTTCCTGATCACTATCGCGGCGCTCCCGCCTTGGTAAAGGATGAGCAGGATCGTGAGCGTTGCGTGTCCTGCCAGCTCTGTGAATTCATTTGCCCTCCACGAGCCATCACCATTACGCCAGAGGAAATCCCCTCCACGGATAAATGGGCCAAGGTGGAGAAGCGCCCCAGAGAATTCAAGATCGACATGATCCGCTGTATCTACTGCGGCATGTGCGAAGAAGTCTGCCCAGAGCAGGCCATCTATCTTCGCAAGGATTACGCCATCACAGGCACGACGCGTGCTGAGATGGTGCATGATAAGAAGAAGCTCTACGAAATCGGCGGTGTGCGCATCGGCCTCGTCAACAAGTGGAACGAACTGAAGTAACCATGCCCTCGCCGCTGTTCTACTTTTTCTCACTGCTCACGCTCTTCTTCGGCGCGTTAGTCGTGATCTGCCGCAATCCCGTGGCCAGCGCCCTTTCACTGGTGGTCAGCTTTGTGGGCCTCGCCGCCTTGTTCATCAGCCTTG
>JANYJH010000010.1 GCA_025361865.1 Phragmitibacter sp. | reverse complement strand
TTTTGGATTGCGAGTTTTGGATTGGAGGCACACATGCCTCAGTCTTTAGCCGCGCCCTCTTGGATCAGTTCTTCCAATCCAAAATCCGCAATCCGCAATCCAAAATCGGATGACCTTCCTCAACGCCATCCTCCTAGCGGGCGCTGCGGCCTTTCTCATCCCGCTGATCATTCATCTGCTGAATAAGCGGCGCGTGACCGTCGTGGCGTGGGGCGCGATGCACCTTCTTCAGGAGGCTCTGCGTCAGAAGAAGAAGAACCTGCGCATTGAGCAGTTGCTCCTGCTGCTCATCCGTATCGCCATTCCCATCATGCTCGCGTTGTGCCTGGCGCGGCCTGTGATGAGCTTCTTCAGCCAGCTTCCGGGCATGAACAAAAGCTCGCTCGTCGTGCTGCTGGATAATAGCTATTCCATGCGGGCACCGGCAGTTGGAGGAACCGTTCGCGATCAGGCACGCAATGATCTCCGTCGCGTGCTGGACAGCCTGCCGCGGGGCTCCGACGCCAGTGTGATCCTTGCGGGGAATCCGCCGAAGCTGTTGCTTGATCAGCCTACAACTGCTTTAGATTTGATTCCGCAAAAGCTCCAAACGGAGTCCAGTCTCGCGGGTCCGCTTGATTTGAACAACGCCTTCCAGCTCGCGCAATCCGAAGCCAAACGCATGGGAACAGGCTCGCGGGAAGTGCTGCTCATGTCCGATTTCCAACAGAGCGACTGGCGCTCCGTTGCCGAAGGCGGAACCATCGCCGCACTGGAGACCTTGAAGAAAACGCAGCCCGCTCCCTCGCTCACGTTTTATCATCTGGGCAGCGATCTGCATGAGAACCTCACTCTCGCTTCGGTGGAGCCATCGGCCTTCGTTGTGGCTAAAGAACAAACCATCGCGCTCCGCACCCGCGTTCAAAACCACGGCCAGCGCGCTTATCAGGACATCCTCGTGCAGTTGGAAGCGGACGGCGCGAAGGTCCGTAGCACGCGCATTTCCGTAGCGCCGAATGCCGAGACGGTGCTCACTCTCACTCATGCTTTCGCCACGGCGGGTGATCACACCTTGACCGTGCGCGTTGAGGGGGATTCGTTCGTCGAGGACAATGCTTACTCGCTCGTGATTCCTGTTCGCGAGCAGGTCGATACGCTTCTCGTTCGCGGAGACTCGGGCGCAGGGCCGCTTGCAGGAGCCACGGATTTCCTTGAGATCGCTCTCACGCCACAGCAGAGCGCGAAGGCCACGCTCAAGGATGTCATTCACACGAGCAACGTCGCCTGGCGTGAGTTTCACGGTCGCGGCTACGGGCCGAAGAACGCGCTGGAAGGCACGGAGGTCGTCGTCTTGGCGAACGTGCAAAAGCTGCCGCAGAAGCAGATGAATGACCTCGAAGACTTTGTGAAAAGTGGCGGCGGCCTCATCATCTTCGCCGGTCCTGAATGCGACCTGCAATGGTATGAGCGCGAGTTTTATCGCAATGGTCAGGGCCTCATGCCATGCAGCATCAAGGGCTTCGGGCATGTCGATGAAGGCCAGACGCCAGCCCGCATTCTCAGCCAGCGTTACACGCATCCCGCCACGAGCTACTTCAATGACGCGCGCGGCATGAAGCTGCAAGATGGAGCCTTCCAGCACTGGATGCGTTTTGAGAAGATCGAAGGGGATGCCCGCGTGCTGCTCAGTCTTGATCGTGGTGATGCGCTGATGGTGGAGAAGCCCTTTGGCAAAGGCCGCGTGATCGCTGTCGCTAGCACTGCAAACGCCCAGTGGAATAACTTCCCGTTGCAGCCCGTTTTCGTGCCACTCATGCAACGCCTCGTCACCTATCTCGCGACTCAGAGTGCGGCTCCGCAGTCCCAACCCTGCGGCACCGGGCTTCGCGTGACCTTGCGTAAGGAGCAGCTCAAAGAGGTCTTCACCGTGACGGACCCACAGAATCAAACGCATGAAATTCAGCCGCGCGATGAACAGGAAAAGGGCGTCTTCCTCGACTACGCAGACACGCAGCAGCCCGGCATTTATGAAGTGCGTTCCAACAGCGCGCCAAAGAACGAGCCCTCACGCCACTTTGCTTTCAATCTCAATGCGGCTGAGTCCGACCTGACGCAGCTTGCCGAGGCCAAGACCCGCGAGGTAGCCACACGCTTCGGCGCAGGTTACGCAGGCAACTACGAGGACTACGAACGTCTGGACCGCACACGGCGTCACGGCACAGAAATATGGCAGCCGCTCCTGCTGCTATTGATCCTGCTGCTCTTCGCCGAAGTGTTCTTGCAGCAACGCATCTCCCGAGCATGAACCAGCAACAAACAGAAACCCTCCTCCGCTTCACCGGTGACTGGCCTACGCTGCCGGTCTTCGCGCTTTCGTTCTTTTCATTCTGGGTCACTCATGTTAATAGTATGTCTCATGTTCACGGAGCACACCTTGATTCCCGCACCGGCATCGCCACCTTCATCAACGGCCCAGCCTTTGACGAACGATGCCGAGAGGATAGCTCCCGCCTTAGCCGACAGCGAGCGAGTGCGATCCAACAAGCTGCTGCTGCAAATGACTTTCGAGGAACGACTCGCGCTGATGTTTCGTGGGCCGATTACTGTGAACGCGCCGCAGAACTAGGTGCCCCCACCATCCAGCTAGCCAATCTCGGCATCGCGCTGAATGAGCGTGGGCAATGGACGAGCGAACTCTTAGAACCGCTCATCGGTGGAGCCGAGGCTCTGCCGTTTCTGGATGCGAGACAAGGCGTGGTTTACAAGCTCTTCGACATGCGTGCTTCCGGCGGCATCGGTAAGAAATTGTTCGCTTGGAAAAATCAAATGAACCGCTGGGAAGTCGGTTTCTGTGATGCCTCCATCCATGAGACCATGGAGAAGCTCATCGTCCTGCATGAAGCTCATGGCCTGCCTACGGAAGTCATGGGATTGGCGGACTCCGGCTTTCATCTCGTCGTGAAGCAACCGCTCGCGTTTCATGTGGAGATCGGCATGAAGGAGCGGGCTCAAGCTGCCGGACGCATGGGCGCACGGTTCCTGAACACGGCTGCCATTCGCGGTGAACTGCGTATTTTTTGGCATGATGGCAAAGCGTGGATGCTAGGCGACCTCCACATTAAAAACATCATGCAAGATGCGGCTGGTGACATGCGCGTGATGGATGCGCTCATCGGCTCCGTCCCTGATGAAATGCGGCGTGACATCCCGGAGGTAGCCCAAGCTATTCTGGATGCGAGCACTGGCGGGCGTGATGATTCCACGCAGTTGGAACTGTTTAGCTGATTACCCCATCATGAACCAGGAACAAACAGAAACCCTCCTCCGCTTCACCGGTGACTGGCCCACGCTGCCAGTCTTCGCAGTGGCGCTTGGGCTGGGCTTGCTCATGTTCTTCTTCTACCTTCGTGAGCTTCGCTTCCAGCAAGGAGCCGCGCGCTGGGTGCCTGCTTTGCTCAGGGCTCTGGCGGTGTTCATTCTCGTCCTCTGCCTCGCTGGTCCAGTGCTGCGCCATGTGACCACGTGCCGCCAGCTCGGTCGCGTGGTGGTTGTCGTCGATGCTTCCGCCAGCATGAGCTTCGCTGACGAAGACACTTCCAATCCAAAATCCAAAACCCCCAATCAAAAAGTAGAAACGCGGTTTGCTCGCATCGAACACTCGCTGCTTGATCCTGCGAACTCGCTCATCAAGAAGATCGCGGACAAGCACGACATCGAGCTGTTCGCGTTGCGCGGTTACAAGGCCGAGCGCCTCTGGTGGCGGCGCGATGACGGCGGAGACACGTCCGGTGATTTGCCCACGGCTTTTGAATTCAGACCAGACGCGACCATCACGAATCTTGATCAACCTCTCCGTGATGCTCTTGGCCCCAGCCCTGCTGGAACGGCGCTGGTGGTGCTCACAGATGGTCAACACAACGCGCCGGGCTCGCCGGAGGACTTGGCTCGCAGTTTGAAAGAGAGCGGCATTCCCATCTTCACAGTGGGCTATGGCAGCGAAGTGCCGCCTGCGGATCTCGCGCTCGTGAACGTCCTCGCGCCGGAAGCGGTGTTCTCGGAAGATCGTGCCGAAGGCGTGCTCGTGATCAACGACACGCTGCCTGCGGGCTTGCAGGCCAATGCGAACATTTCCTATCAAAACAAAGTGCTGTGGCAGCAGGTCTTCACGACGGATGGCAAGGGCGAGCGTCGTCTGGAGTTCAGCTTTCCCGTGCATGATCTCGCTCAAGCGGGTGATGTGAAGCAGTCACTGCGTCTGCTCAATATGCGCGTCGAATTGACCGGCACGAACGCCTCCAAAGACCGCATCAAGGACAACAACCAGCGCGTCGTGGCCATGCATCTTCTCACGCGCAAGCGCAAGGCGCTCATCCTTGATGGCCGTGCACGCTGGGAGACGCGCTATTTGAAAAACCACTTCGAGCGCGATGAACGCTGGTCCGTTGCCGCCGCCTTCGATGACTACACGAACGGCGTGAGTGAGACGATCAAAGCGGTCTTCCCGAAGACCAAAGAAGAACTGATGACCTATGATCTCATCGTGCTCGGTGACTTGCGGCCTGAAGCCCTAAGCGCTGAGCAGCAGTCCATGATGAGCGAGTTCGTGGAGAAGCGCGGCGGCGGGCTGATCCTCGTAGATGGCCGACGCGGGCATCTGAAGGACTGGGCACAATCGAAGGCCGGCTCTCTCCTGCCCGTGACTTGGAACAGCGAGCCTGCACCGACGGCGCCACTCGGCTACGCCTTGACTGAACAAGGCCGCACGCTGGAAGCCCTGCGCATCAGTGATTCAGCGAGCGCGAATGTCGGCCTCTGGGCGAAGCTGCCGAAGGCCATGTGGTGCGCCTCTGCAAAGCCCGCACCGGGAGCTTCAACGCTTATTGAACTCTCCGCTGCGGATAAGAAAAGCACTCCCGCGATGGTTTGGCGACGCTTCGGCGCGGGCAGCGTGGTTTGGCTCGGCACGGATGAACTCTGGCGCTGGCGCTATGAAGTTTCTGACCTCCATCATCAGCGCCTCTGGATGCAGCTCGCCTCATGGATCGCCGCGCCACCGTTCCTCGTGGAAGACAAGCGACTCAGTCTCGGCACCGATCGCCTGCGTTATCAGGAGGGCGATACCGCCGAGCTTCGCGTGCGGCTGCGCAATGAAAAAGGCGAGATCGTGAACGAAGGCAAGCCCCGTGCCCATGTCTTCCGCAATGGATTGGAGCTCGCCAGTCTTGAGCTCGAGTCTGATCCCACGCACGGTGGCGTCTTCCGCGCTGTCACCGGCGCGCTGCCTTCTGGCGACTACCAAATCACCGTCACAGAAGGTGCCTTGACCAATGACACGCATCTGAACTTCCGCGTGGAAAGCCAGGCCAATCAGGAATGGAGCCAGCTCACGCTGAACCGTCCTCTCTTGGAAAACATGTCCCGTATTAGTGGCGGACGCTTCCTGCGTGAGGCGGACATTGGTCAGTTGCCAGACCTCCTTCAGACCTTGGATCGTCGGGAAACTCGCGTTAGCGAAACGATGCTCTGGTCGAGTTGGTGGTGGTTCAGCGCGGCCATGCTCCTGCTCGCCATCGAGTGGCTATTGCGCAAGCGTTGGCGTTTGGTCTGAAGCACGAGGCTTGCAATGCTAGGCTCCATCGGTAAGAATCGGCACCGTTACACGTTACCATCTACCATGATACGCCTTCTCACCTCCCTCGTCATCGCCGCTCTCACCAGCGCGAGCTTCACCACCCTCAAAGCTGAAGAAGCAGGCTCCTTCAAAGGCGAGACTGGTCTTCAGCTCTATAGTCTGCGTGAGCAATCCAAGGTGCGCGGCGTGCCGTGGATGCTCGATCAAGTCAAAGCGCTGGGCATCAAAGAAGTCGAACTCGCCGGCACTGGCAGCCTC
>JANYJH010000302.1 GCA_025361865.1 Phragmitibacter sp. | reverse complement strand
ACAGTAATCTGCATTTCGCCAGGGAGATTCAGGTCGTCGAAGCGGTCGGTGTAGCGGATGCGTTCGTGCGGCGTGAGCTCAGTGTAAGTGCCGCAGACGCTGTGCTTCGAGGTGATCGACTTTTGCCGGTGAAGCCGTGGGGCGGCAGCCATTTGACCTTGGCCTCGGGATCAAGGAAGGCGCGGTAAACCCGCTCGGGTGTGGCACGGAGGACGCGGTGAAGTCGAATGGTGTGGGTTGCAGTGTTCATGATGGATAGAAGATGGGATTCAAGATAACGACGAATGGGATGGCGGCGAGAGGACAATCTTGTGACGAATCGTTTTCAGCTCACGCATTTTGCCAGGCAGCCCGATAAGACCTTCGAGCCGAGGCCCTTTGCCTCATCCATCAGGCCAGCTACCTCCTCGATCATCGCGATCAGCAAAAGAGGAAATATCACCCCCTCAATTCGACGTAGCCTCCGACATCCATCTAATCGCTCCTATCGGCCTTGTTTTTCCTCGCAGCCTTCAATCACCTGTGAACAAATATTCTTGCCATCCCAAATTTCCAACTGCAAATGCCCTATGACCGCCGCCTCATCCTCAAATACCAACTGGAGATCGATTGACATGCCCTACGAATTCATCACCTGCTGGAGCACTCAACCCGCATAAGTCATGGGACGCATTCGTCGAAGGGGCTATTACATCGTCTGGTGGATTGGTGACCACTCTCCTCGTCATGTGCATGTCCATGACGGCGCCAACCGGTTCCTTGGCCGTGTCGAGATTCCTTCTGGCGAACCGATGGACGACTGGAAACCGACGCGTAAGGTGCTAGAGATCATTGCAGAACTCATCAAAGAAGGCCGCCTATGAAAACACTGAATCCACTCAAAGCCCCTTTTGGCAAAGGTAAATTCTCGCGCGTCCGCTCTGTCAGCTATCATCAGTGGGAGGATGCTTTCGATGTGGTATTTGATGATGGTCTGGCCTTTCTCGAGCCTCACGCCACGATCCGCAAAGCCAACAAAATTGCACCAAAGGCCATCGTCCAATCTGTGGAACAGGATGAGGAACTTCGCAGCGGTTTCTTCGTCCACTACGACAACGGCCAAACCGCCGAAGTCACCTGGGCCTTCATCCGCGAACTGCCGCCGAAGACGCCCCGTAAATAAGTGCGCAAACTGCTTTTTAGCAAAATCGCTTCTGAATCATGAACGACCAAAGCAATCCAGCACCCGAAACACGCAAGCGACGCTTGTGGCCTTCTATGCTGACCATGCTGCTGCTGATACTTGCAATCTTTTGTCAAATCTGGCAGCAAAAGCAGTTAGAGGCCAAAATCGACAGCTTCCCGAACACGATTTCGCAGCAGACATCTGTGATTCATCGGGCTCTAGGCAAAGTCATACCGATTGAACTTCCGGGGACTTTGACTGCACAGCTTTCAGCCATGGAATCTCGTATCGCAGACCAACAATCATGGCCGAAATCGAGCGACGAAGCAGATGCAATGCTTGATAATTTGCGGAAAATGCTGTGCCAGATTCCGCCTTGGGCGGAAGAAGATCTATTGCCACGCCTGAATGCCCTCCGTTGGGCTGTTCGATCATTCCAAGCGCTGCATACCCACAGCAACGCCGAGGCGGAAGCTTTGGAAGCCGCTGCTGAGGATCTTGAAAATCAGATGTCATCTCAACCCGACGGTGGCTCCAAAGAAATTGCCACCACCTTGACGAGCCGACATGCCGAAGTCGTTAAGCAGTTTGCCATCTATCGCCGAGACGACGCAATGAAGGATGCCAAGGAACAATTAGCCTTGGCCAACATGACGGACGGAGTCGCTGTTTGGGAGCGACTTGCGGAATGGTCGGGAAGCCTCACGCATGGCCAACAAGTGCTCGAACTGCGCAAACAACTGCGTTCACGGCTTCTGAAAGACGAGGTTACAAAGTTTGCGGAGGCCACGAAGGCAAATGTAGAAAAACTTGCGGTGATGACAAAAGCGTCCCTGCGTCAGACGGGATACTACCGAGCGCTTGAGACCATCACTGCCCAGCAATTGAGACTAGTCGAGGAGATGGATACCCCAAAGGAGTCCGCAAAAGTTTTGGAGGATCTGTCGGGAATGGTTGAATTGCGGATCAAGGCCGAATCCGAAATGCAGAGACAGGAGAATGATGGACGTGTTCGCGGCTATCAGCAGTGGGCGCTTAGGAAGATCGACGCTTTCAACAAAGATTTTCAGCTTGCACAACAACAAAAAAAGCCTGGCACGATCTATGGCGAGAATACATTCACGAATCACCCGATGATTCGTGATGCGATCGTCGTTAACCTCTTGCCCATATCTCTAGGGCACCTTGACTTGGCTGTCAGCAAGATTTACACTCAGGCGTTTGAGGAAGCTTGGAACAAGCTGGGGGGGAAAAGATGAAAAGCCACTTCAAACCGAAGTTGCCAAGCGAGATGCGGAAATTGTGAAGAAGACACCCCAAGATTACCAGGAGGAGAAACCATGATATTCTTGATACGCAGCTCTGCTCTTTGCTTTTTGTTCGCAGTTTCAGCCACCGCGCAGTCAACGATGGCACTCACACTTAACCATCACCAACAAGCGGCAGCCTTGGGCGAAGTCACCAAGTCTGAGCAGACTGCTTGGATGCGTGACCAAGTTCGTGCCAGCCGATACGGTCAACGTGGCTTAGACAACTTATTCAAAGGCTTCCGAGGGCAGGGCTTCATCGATCCTTCGATCCCTGGTGTCACGAAGAATATGAAAGCGCTGAGTTCGGCGTCGAAATCACAAGCCAAAGGAGCTGTGCGGACACTATTGTATGGAACGGAAGCCTACCAAGACCCACGCTTCCAACTTGTGGGGATAGATCAGCCTGTGAAAGCATACTATGGGCATACAGACAAAGATTTGGTTCTGCGCCACAAGCAAACCGGGCAGCAATCGCGCATAGAAGTGAAGGACGTAAAACCGGCATCGCAACGTTCCGATCTGGAGAGGATCAAAGGACAGATTGATAAGATGGCTGAGGAGTATAGGCGGACCGGGGAGCTACAGGCGTGGGTGAATCGTCAGGAAACGATTCCTGCCATCATAAAATATGGAGGGCAGAAAGGTGTCCCGATTTATGAGAAAATAAAGCAAGCCGAGTTCCCAAAGATATTGGATGACCTTGAACGGCGGAGCGTAGTTGAAACGCGGGTGAAGGTTTCGAGCGGTTTGCTCAGCGCCGGATCAGGCGTCGCATTGCTCTACTCCTCGACCGTGGGGTTGTTGGAAGCTAGCCGGACAGATTTAACAAATGTCACAGCGAGATTTCGACTGGGAGAGCAAGCTTCGTTTTTTCTTGCTGGAAGTGGCTTCGCGGCATCCGGGTTAGCCCAAGTTGGATCAAACTTTGCAACAACAGAAACAAGACTTGCCAAACTTGGGTTCGTAACCAAATGGGGAGGAAGAGCTGGCATCGCTGGCATCATTCTGGGGGAAGGGCTTGGTATTGGTATCGACTACTATAATTGGGACCAGATGAATGTGCGGCAACAGTCTCTATCGGTAGCTCAACACAGCGTGAGCCTTGGCAGCATGGCTCTCGCATTCGGAGCAGGTTGTCTTATCGGTATCGAAACCGGACCCGGCGCGATCGCTTTTGGGATCGCCTCGGCAGGTGCTACTTATGCTGCCACTCAGGCGGCGACATCGATGATTGCCGCAGCATATGACCGCCTGGATGCTGAACAGAAACAGCAGGTGGCCACTTTCGTCTATCAGCGTTACGGGGTCGCCAAGTAACGTAAGGGTCTCATCTGGGCGGCAAGGGCAAAGCCCTTGTTGTTGAGATGCATCGGCGTGGCATCGAGCAAGGTCGCGTCGCGGTCGTCAACAATATTTCGATGCCCCCGTTGAGGATGTCGCAAAAGGCCTGATTCAAGTTAAAGAGACGGGGTGAGGCACACGTTATAGCACGCTGTATGGCGCGATGGAAGTCTCTTGATGCGGCGCAGGCGGTTTTGGCTCCGCTCTGCTTGAATGAGGTGCTCG
>JANYJH010000281.1 GCA_025361865.1 Phragmitibacter sp. | reverse complement strand
CTTGATCGCCTCGATCATGCGCAACGCCTCGACATTGGCCTTCACATCATGGACACGAACGATCTCTGCACCGGCGTCCCGCATCCAAGCGGTGAGTGCGACGGTGGGCCAATGCCGCTCGGCCATTGTGTTATCCCCCAGCAGTTTCGCGATCATAGATTTCCGAGAGACGCCAACGACGAGCGGGCGATCACTCACTCGCAACGCAGGCAAGCCGCGAAGGAGTTGGAGGTTGTGCTCCAGCGTTTTTCCAAAGCCGAAACCGGGATCAAAGGCGATGCTTTCTGCGCTGATTCCAGCCTGGATCATACGTTTCAACTGGCCCTCAAAAAAGGCTTTCACCTCCCGAACCACATCCTCATAAACGGGGCTGGTCTGCATGGTGCGCGGCTCCCCCAGCATGTGCATGACGATGATCGCGGCTTGGGTTTGAGCGGCGACTTGCAGCATCTCTTCATGACGGAATCCAGAGACATCGTTAATGATGTCAGCTCCAGCGGCCACGGCTTGGCGGGCTACTTCCGGCTTCATCGTGTCCACGGAGATGAAGGCGGTGGATTGTTTCCGAAGCTGCTCGATCACGGGAATGACGCGATGCAGCTCGTCTTCCACGGAAACTGGCGAAGCCCCTGGCCGGGTGGATTCGCCGCCGACATCTATGATCTCCGCGCCTTCTGCGATCATGGCTAAACCGTGCTCTACGGCTTTGGCATGATCAAGAAACTGGCCGCCATCGGAGAAGGAATCAGGCGTGACATTGAGCACGCCCATGATGAGGCCTTGCTTCGTGAGATCACGGTCTAGGCCTCGGAGACGCCAAGTTACTGAAGGGATATGGGATAAGGAAAAAGGGATAAGCTCTGACGGCTGCCCCTTATCCCTTATCCCTTGAACCTTATCCCTCATTCTTCAACTGGCGTATTAAGATCGAAGAGGTAAGCCAGATCATCCTGCTCCAGGCTCCGCGTGAAGCCTTCTTCACCGAGGATGTCATTCGACATGAGATTTTTCTGGGCTTGCAGGACTTGGATCTTCTCCTCGATCGTGTTGCGGGCGAGCAAACGATACGCCATGACGGGCTGGGTCTGGCCGATCCGGTGGGCACGGTCAATGGCCTGATTTTCCACGGCTGGATTCCACCAGGGATCATAGAGAATGACGTAGCTCGCCGCCGTAAGGTTCAAGCCGCTACCGCCCGCTTTTAACGAGAGCAGGAAGACGGAGGGATCAGGGCTGTTTTGGAAGGACTCGACGACTTCTGCGCGATTGTTCGTAGAGCCGCTCAGGTAGTGCTGAGGACGGCCTAGCTCGGTCAGTTTATCGCGGATGATATTGAGCATGGTCACGAATTGACTAAAGACGAGAACCTTGTGCCCTTCTTCATGCAACTGGTCGAGCAGTTCCATCAGTGCGGTGAGCTTCGCACTCTCTTCGTTGATGGCGTCAGGCTGCACGAGAGCCGGGTGACAGCAGATTTGACGGAGGCGGGTCAGCGCCTGCAAGATGGCAAAGCGCTGCTTCTTCATCACGTCAATGCCCGTGGTGCTCAAGACCATGTGCTGGGCCTTGGCGAGCTGCTCTTTATAGAGACGCTCCTGAAGGCCGGACATCTCACAAGGAATGCTCTCTTCGGTGCGCGGCGGCAGTTCGCGGGCGACTTGTCCTTTGGTGCGGCGAATGAGGAAGGGGCGAAGACGCGCGGAGAGTCGCTTACCAGCCTCCTGATCTTTACGACGATCAAAGTGCTTCTGGAAGTAAGCGCGATCACCAAGCGCACCAGGCGTGGCGAAGGTCATCAGGCTCCAAAGATCGAGTAGGCGGTTCTCCAGCGGCGTTCCTGTGAGCACCACTTTATTCTGCACTTGAAGACGACGTGCGGCCTTGGCGACCTTGCTATCAGGATTCTTGATCTGCTGCCCTTCATCGAGAATCGCCGCGAGCCAATTCACTTGGCAGAGGTCTTCAATGCAGCCACGAAGTTGCGCGTAGTTTAACACGAGGACATCGTAGTTCGCACGCACATCCGCGATGTTCAGCGTGTCTTTTTCCCGAAGCACGCAGACGCGAAGTGAAGGCGCGACTTTGGTGAATTCAGCGGACCAAACATCCAGAACCGACTTAGGACAAATGACGAGCGTAGTGGAGGATTCGGTCTCGCTCGGAACATGCTGAGAACGCAGCCAAAGCACCCAGGCGATACTCTGCATGGTCTTCCCAAGGCCCATGTCATCAGCCAGAATTCCACCAAAGCGATTGATCGTGAGGTAGGCGAGGAACTGGAAACCTTCGACCTGATACGGACGCAGTGTGGCCTTGAGACCTTCGGGAACGGGTGGCTTCGTGAGCAGGTCCAACTTACGCAAACGGGAGCGAACTTTCTCCCAGAGTTCGGGCGGCAGAAAGCCTTTGCGTTCCTGCGCGGCGAGCTGTCGGAGATGAACTTTATGGGCTTCATCATCGAGTTCATCAAGGTCAATGCCAAGGCTCTCGATGGTCTCCATCTGTTCATCCGTCAGCTCCAGCTTCACGCTCCGCCAAGTGCCATCCGCCAGACGAACGAAGCCGCCTTTGGCTGAGATCAAACGACGCAGTTCAGCGGGCTTCAAATCCAAGCCTTCGACCTCAAAGATCATCTTCAGATCGAACCAATCCATCGCGCCTTCCGTGACTTCAAAGCGCACGGTGGCTTTAAGCGGATCGGCGAGGATCGTCTGGAGTTTATCGTCGGTGGTGAGCTGGAAGCCTTCGGGAAGCGTGGTGGCCCAGTCATGGAACTGCTCCGCGAAGGTCTTCGTGATACGAGCACGGAAGCCGTCAATGTCGCTATCAAACGTAGCCTTCATCTTCTCCAAGGCTGGAAAGACGGCGTCCAACGCAGCGCGATCATAACAGGCGATGGCTCCATCAGCACGCGGTTCATAATTGACGATGTCCCATGTGCCGCCCGTGAGACGTTGCGTGAGTGCACCGTCTGAACTGACGGCTTCCGCACTGATGGCGACGTGTTCCGTGCCGCCAGCATCGGCTTTAGCAAGGCATCGTGCGACGAGCCCAATGCTGAAGGTTTCCTGCTTCACTCGCGAGCTGATGCTGGTCGGTAAAGTCAGGTGTAAGCGCTGGAAGAATAGAATGCCATCCTCGCTAGCCAGTGCTTCCAGAGGAATCTCCAGATTGCGCGGAACCAAGGTGGAATCTGCAAAGCAAGCTGGGCCGGGATAGACCGTGTCCTCAGAAAGATAGAGTGGCTGCGGGCCGGGCAGATGACGCAGAGCGCTACTGATCGGGATGCCCTCAGCATCGACCAGATGGAGACGCACGATCTTGGTCGCTCCATCCACGGAGATGGCTTCTTCAGCGCGCCATTGCAACGCATCAGTGGCCATTTGGAAGGTGGCATCATCAAGAGTGACGATGACATCACGGAGTTCGATCTGATGGAAGAGCGAAGCTAACCACTGAGCGATGATCGCTTCATCCAAGAGCAGAATGGGGCTCACGGCATCACCATGCCAACTCACTGCGGAGACGAGCAGAAGCCGCGCTGCTGATGAGCATTGCAACGCGCCGGCCTTCTCACCGTTGATGACTTGAGTCAGCTCCGCATCCGTGATGATACGCCATGAGTCTGTCGCCGCTGTTCGGTATTGAATACGAACTTCGTTCGTAGTGACAAGCAGACGCAATTCACATGAAGTCACGGGTTGCGGCTCCGCATCCAGAAAGCGACGGATGGCGTCTGTCCATTTAGGGAGCGATTCCTTCTGACGCCACGCGGAGAGTTGGGCGCGGGTTTGCTCAAGATCAGTGATGACTTCAACAAAGGCTGGGATGGGCAGCTTTCTCTCTGTCATGGCCTGCGCCACATAGCTCCAGAATTCCCAAGCATTGCGCGGCGGGGCGGGCCAGAGCACGAGCGGCTCGTAGTTGCGAATGGGCCAGCGGGCATGGACGCGCACCATGTCGTGATCATAGATCGCGGAGGTTTCTTTGAACCGCTGGTAGCGCTTTTCGATCTTGGAGAGGAACTGCTCTTCGCTGGCAGTGAGCTGTCGCGTCAGCTTCTTTTCGACCACTTCCTGAAGCGTCGGCTCCACGAACGTGACATCGCTTTCACGCATGATCAGCGTGGCCTCGGCATCCAGCAATGCCGCGCACAGAGCGATGAGTTCCCGCTCGCCTGAAGGCTCTGAATCAGGCATCCATTCTCCGTCCTCATGAACCAGCGTGACTTCGCAGTCAGCATCATCAAATTCAACCGTGGCTTCAATGAGGTCTTCCGTGACGGTTCGCAAACGAACCCCTCTGCGGGATTCAGCCAATCGTCTGGCTTCGGCAACAACCGAAGGTTCAAACTGCTCCAGGAAACTCTGCACTTCTGCGGCGGCGGACATCGTGACGTGTAAGGGGGGATTAGCACCACGCTGATTTTCCAGCGCGAAGAGAGCACTCATACACAAGCGAGGCGTCGCGTGCAACTGTGGGTGCAGAGTTCAATGCAAGTTTTAGAGAGTCGGGGTAAAATTATCTCTGTTCAAGCCAGCGAGGATTAAACAGAAAAGACCCCGCAACGTGAAACGCAGCGGGGTCTCTTGATGGAAATCGAAGGGGCTCTTACCAGCTCTTTACGTCATCGGGATTATTATCCTTGGTGCCGTCTTTTTTATCAGCGCCCCATGAGTAAACAATCACACTTGATGACAAGTTGGTAGGCTCTGTCGTGCTACCGCTCATTTTACCAGCGTAAGGGTTCTTCACAAAACCATCACCCGCATAATCAATCACGACCCAATAGTTAAGGCCCCAAGGGTCAACCAAGCCAAGGTTATCATCATAGCCATTCGCGCCACCCTTTGTCGGTGTCTTCTCATAGAAAGGAATTTGGCGTGGATTAGGATTATCATCCGCAGTTACAGCAGTATTCTTATCGAAAATGATCGCCTTGAGAACAGCAGAATCCGGGGACGTCTTCACAGGGTCAGTGACAGTCCCACCGTCTTTAGGTTGTCCCGGAAATCTATTGTATTCCGTCTGGTATCCTTTGATGCCGATGATAAGGCCAGCCATCGCAGACTTGGCTTGGGTATTACGCGCTCTCTTCATCACCGCATTTCCCGCAGGCACGGCCAAACTGGCCAAGATCGCAATGATGGTGATTACCACGAGCAGTTCGATGAGCGTGAATCCTCGCCAAGGTTTGTTGAGTAGTTGGGTTTTCATGAATGGAATAATACTAGGGGGTTCTATGAATCAGGAATGCAAAACCCAAGTCCAGAAGACTTGGAAATGATCACTTTAAATTACGATCTGAGAATACTTGGAAACGGGCATCAACGTCAACCATGAAACATTTTTAGGCGGAAAACTTGTGATACAATACAGATTCGCAACACATCACCATCGTTATTCGAATAGATGTCGAATGCATTTATGCTCGCTACTGATGCCAAATATAATCAAGGATTAAACCGAGCAACGATACTCTGTAGCGCCCGTTTTATAAGGCCTACGTAAGCAGTCAACATTTTGATAGCTACAGATTTTCATGCTGAAACCTCATGGTTCGACGAAACATTTTTTATGAACTTTCATCACTTGCTGAACATGAATCATAAACAAAGTTGTAAAGAATATTGACAGCATTGTGGTGAAGCACATACTTTTGCCGAATAGATTGTTGATCGCACGCGACCAACACTTCCACACAACTCATCAACGAAAACTCTGGTCGAGATAACGACCAATTCAACCATGGCAAAATCAACATCCAAAGGCAGTGCTGATAAAAGCAAATACGTTTACTTCTTCGGAGCAGGTAAGACGGACGGTAACGGTTCGATGAAACCACTTCTCGGAGGCAAGGGAGCGAATCTTGCGGAGATGAGCCGCATCGGCCTTCCAGTGCCTCCAGGGTTCACGATCACCACTGAAGTCTGCACCTACTTCTACGCGAACAAGCGCACCTACCCACAACAACTCCAAGCTCAAATGGAAGCGGGTGTTGTCGGAATGGAAAAGATCATGGGATGCAAATTTGGTGACGCCAAAGGAATGCCTCTTCTCGTTGCAGTGCGCTCGGGTGCTCGTGATTCGATGCCCGGTATGATGGACACCATTTTGAATCTCGGCCTTAATGACGAAACCGTCATCTCACTCGGCAAAGCTACCAACAACGAACGCTTCGCTTGGGATTGCTATCGCCGCTTCGTCCAGATGTATGGTGATGTCGTCCTCGGAGTTCAGAAGCGCGAAGGCGAAGATCATGAACCGTTCGAGACGGTGATCGAAGAATTCAAACACGCCAAGTATCACAAGGACATCGTTGACAGTGATCTCACTGCCGAAGACCAGATGGAACTGGTGAAGCGTTTCAAGGCTCTCGTTAAAGAGCGCACTGGCAAAGTATTCCCGAGCAATCCTTGGGATCAGCTTCGCGGCGCTGCAGGCGCTGTCTTCGGTAGCTGGATGAATGACCGCGCGATTGTGTATCGTCGTAAATACGGCATCCCTGCTGAGTGGGGCACCGCTGTGAATGTGCAGGCGATGGTTTACGGCAACACGGGTGATGACTCCGGTTCTGGCGTGGCCTTCACCCGCAACCCTGCAAACGGAACCAATGAGTTCTACGGTGAATTCCTCATCAACGCGCAAGGCGAAGATGTGGTCGCAGGTGTCCGCACCCCTGAGCCAGTGATTGAATTGCAAAAGGCCATGCCTAAGCCCTACGCAGAGCTTCTCAAAGTGCGTGCCACATTGGAGAAACACTTCAAGGATGTGCAGGATGTTGAGTTCACGATTCAGCAAGGCAAGCTCTTCATGCTTCAAACCCGTAACGGCAAGCGCACAGCTGCCGCTGCTCTGAAGTTCTCCATCGACATGGTGAAGGAAAAGCTCATCGACTGGGAAACAGCGGTTCTCCGCAACCCAGCAGACCAGCTTGATCAGTTGCTCGCACCGATCTTCGATGTCGCTGATGTGAAGAAGGCCAAAGCCATCGCCTCAGGACTTCCCGCAGGCCCAGGCGCGGCTTCCGGTAAGATCTACCTCAATGCTGATCGTGCGGTTATTGCCGAGCAAAAAGGCGAGAAAGTTCTCCTCGTCCGTAACGAAACCAGCCCTGAAGATCTTCGCGGCATGATCGCGGCTGAAGGCATTCTCACCGCCAAAGGTGGTGTGTCTTCCCACGCAGCACTTGTCGCCCGTCAGATGGGTAAAGTTTGTATCTGTGGTGCTTCCGCATTGGACATCAACTATGACAAGAAAACCGTCACCGTTTCAGGCCAGACTTTCAAGGAGGGGGACTTCCTCTCCATTGATGGCACCAGCGGCATTGTTTACGGCGGTCAGCTTAAGACAGCTCCTTCCGAAATCATCACGGGCATGATCCACGGTGATAAGGTCGCGCAAGCGACGGAGAAGTTTAAGAGCTTCAATCAACTCATGGCGTGGTGCGCTAAGGCCACTCGCCTCCAAGTTCGCACCAATGCTGATAATCCAGAGCAAACTCAGAATGCTATCGCGTTCGGAGCACAGGGCATCGGCCTCACCCGCACAGAGCACATGTTCTTTGAAGGTGACCGCATTGACGCCGTTCGTGAGATGATTCTCGCTGAAACCCTCGAAGCGCGTAAAGCTGCACTCAGCAAAATCTTGCCTTATCAGCGCGAAGATTTTATTGGTATCTTTGAAGCCCTTAAGGGTCTTCCTGCGACTATCCGTCTTCTGGATCCCCCGCTTCATGAATTCGTCCCTCACGACGAAAAATCACAGGCTGAACTCGCGAAGAAACTCGGCATCACTGCTGAAAAAGTAGCTTCACGCGTCAACGCACTTCATGAGTTCAATCCAATGCTCGGCCACCGTGGTTGCCGTCTCGGTATTGCTTATCCAGAAATCACTGAGACCCAAGTTCGCGCCATCTTTGAGGCTGCGGCTGAAGTCCAGAAGAAAGGGATCAAGGTCAAGCCCGAGGTGATGATCCCGCTTGTTGGCTTTAAGAAGGAGCTCGATCTCCAGATTGAAGTGGTTCATCGCATTGCTGCTGAAGTGCAGAAGGAAAAGAAGGTCAAGCTGAGCTATCAAGTCGGCACCATGATCGAAGTTCCTCGCGGTGCCCTCACTGCGGACGAGATCGCCCAGACGGCTGAATTCTTCAGCTTCGGCACTAACGACCTCACCCAGACAGCGCTCGGCATCAGCCGTGACGACATGGGCAATTTCCTTCTGCCATACACTGAGAACGAAATCTTCAAGAAGAACCCCTTCGCAAGTCTTGATCAGACAGGCGTTGGCCAGCTCGTAAAGATCGCCATTGAAAAAGGCCGCGCCACCCGTCCCGACATCAAACTCGGTATCTGCGGTGAACACGGTGGTGATCCAGACAGCGTGAAATTCTTCCACCAAGTCGGTCTCAATTACGTCAGTTGCAGCCCTTTCCGCGTTCCCGTCGCCCGTCTTGCCGCAGCGCAGGCAGCGATTGAGGAAAAGCGAGCCACAGCCAGTGTGGTCGCTGAAAAAAATGTCCGTAGCAAAGCCAGTGTAAAGTCTGCCCCCAAGGCAGGAAAAGCCAGCCAAGCTGCGGTCAAGACAAAAACAGCAACCAATAAATCGAGTAACAATATGGCTAAGAAAGCATCCAAGAAGGCCGTCGCCAAGAAGGCAGCACCCGCAAAGAAAGCAGCCCCTGCAAAGAAGGCCGCTCCAGCCAAGAAAGCAGCTCCTGCTAAGAAGGCAGCTCCTGCTAAGAAGGCTCCTGCTAAAAAAGCTGCTAAGAAGAAATAAGGCGTCGCCTTCCAGCCTTACAAGACGCAGACGAACAAAACAATCGTCGGTAATGAAGCCCTGTGTGGTCCGCCACATAGGGCTTCGTGATTTTCAAGAGACTATCACCTACTCAGGGCGCTTCATCTCAAAAAGGTCCGTCGTGTGGCAATACCAGTGCGGACTAGCCATGCGGCCCACGACTTGGTAACGCTCACTACGGATACGCATTGTCTCCTCATCGAAGAGCTCATCGCGCACATGCACTCGCTTGACCAAGCCGATGATAAGCCGATTCCCGCCGATCTGCAAAGTCCCCCACTCCGTGCATTCCAGGCTTGCGGGCGCTTCCGCGATGCGTGGTGGTTTGACCACTGATGATGGGAGCGTTGTCAATCCTGCACGCACGATCTCACTCTCGCCATAAGGCAGCGTTGCCGCTGTCATGTTCATGGCTTCGGCTACGGATTCATCCACCAAGTTCACCACGAACTCATGGGTCAGCCGCACATTGCGCGCGGTGTCTTTAGGAGTTCCGTCATCACGATCTCCAGGACAAAAACCGACAATCGGCGGGTCAGCACCCAACACATTAAAGAAGCTGAATGGCGCGGCATTGACCACGCCATCAGGCCCAAGCGTCGTCACCCAAGCAATGGGGCGCGGCGTTACCAATGAAGCCAAAATCGCATAAGCGCGGTCCGCATGTTTACCTTCCAGATCGAGTTCCATAAGGATACTACGATGAAAGAGGCGTGCGCAGTCAAGCAAATCTCAACGCCTGCGCTAGACAGGTGGTCCTAGTTGACGATGATAAGACTCATCCCCTTTCCTGCTCATGTCTGAAGACTCCAACAAAGCGCGCCCAGTGGACATTGATGAAGTGCTACCGCCTGACGCCAAAGGTAAGGCTCCGACCGATGAGAAAGCGCATCATGCCTCAGAGGTTTCTCGCATCATCGCGCATTGGATGGATGAGTTCATCCACATCCCTGGGACGAGTATCCGCATCGGTCTGGACCCCATCATTGGCCTTGTGCCGGGCATTGGCGCGTTGCTCTCCTCCAGCGTCAGCTTCGTGGTTCTTGCCGAAGGTGTGCGGCATCGCGTGCCCCTCTTCGTGCTGATGCGCATGGGTTTGAATGTGCTCATCAATGATGCCTTGGACAGTCTTCCCGTCGTTGGAGATGCGGCCTCCATCTTCTTCCGATCCAATACCAAGAACCTCGCGCTGCTCAATCAATGGAAAGCTGGCGAGCAAGAATCCGTCAAGAAAGGCAGCCGACTCTTTCTGCTGATTTTCTTCTTTGTGTGGCTGTCGTTGATCTTTCTCTGGGCCACGGTTTGGGTGCTCATGGCTGGAACAGCCTGGCATTTCATCAAGCAAGTTACTGGGTGAAGTTAGCGGATCGAGCTTCACGCACTGAGTTGCTGAACCACTTGCACGCCACTCAGATTGCGGTATGCGCAACGGCTTGAGTATCCGCCTATCCCACCTTCCGATTGAAGCCATCCGCAAGCCACTTGTGGAATGGTTTGAAACAAGCGAAACACGCAATGCGGTGATCAAAGCGCCGACCGGTTCGGGCAAGTCAACACAGGTGCCGCAGATGCTCTTGGATCATGGCGTAGCCGGAGACAAGCGGATCGTGGTGCTCCAGCCGCGAAGGATCGCCGCGCGGATGTTGGCGGCGCGAGTGGCTTCTGAACGACAAGCACGCCTCGGTGATGAAGTGGGCTATCAGGTGCGCTTTGAGAATGTCAGCCATGCGAAGACGCGAATCCTCTTCGTGACGGAAGGCGTGATGCTGAGGCAGATGCTGGATGATCCGACCTTGAGCAAAGTGGGCTGTCTGGTGATTGATGAGTTCCATGAACGGCATCTTGATGGCGATCTGTGTCTGGCTTGGGCGAAAGCCGTGCAGGCAGAACATCGGCCTGATTTAAAGATCATCGTTATGTCCGCAACCATCACGCCGGAGCCCTTGAGGGAGTTCATGCAGCCGTGCGAGATCTTTGATTCTGAAGGTCGGATCTTCCCGGTCGAGATGAGCTATCAAGCACCGCTCCGCGATAAGTCAGGCTTTCCCGAAGCCGTCTGGGATCAGGCCGCACGAGCCGCTGAGGAGTTGATCACGAAGCGAAACATGGACGGTGATCTCCTCGTCTTCATGCCGGGTGGCCATGAGATTCGCAAGACCATCGCGGCGATGAGTGGGCGCAGTTTTGCCAAAGGCTTCCGCATCATGCCGTTGCACGGCGAGCTGACGCCTCAGCAACAAGATGAGGTGCTGCAACCCGGTGGCTCGCGACGCATCATCGTATCCACGAATGTGGCTGAGACTTCGCTGACCATCGAAGGCGTGCGCGCCGTGATTGATAGCGGCCTTGCGCGCATTGCTTCGTATGATGTCCGCCGTGGCATCAATACACTGATGGTGCAGAAGATCAGCCGAGCCAGTGCGGATCAGCGCGCTGGCCGTGCAGGACGCCTCGGCCCTGGCGTGTGCTTGCGGCTGTGGCCAGAGCGTGAGCACGCTCATCGTGCCGAGAATGAGTTACCCGAGATCAAACGGCTGGACTTGAGCGAAGCCTTACTGGCGCTCAGTGTCGTGAGCCAGGCAGCGGGCATGGAGTTCGATTGGTATGAAGCACCTACGGACGATGCCATGTCTCGCGCGTTGAACATTCTCTTTGATCTTGGCGCGATGGAACGCGGCACCCGGACGCTGACGACGATGGGCAAGAAGATGAGCGCGTTCCCGCTCCATCCACGATTCTCGCGTATGTTGCTGACAGCCGCAGCGCTGGGTTGTCTGCCGGATGCGGCGCTGTGTGCGGCGCTCGC
>JANYJH010000247.1 GCA_025361865.1 Phragmitibacter sp. | reverse complement strand
GGCAGCGTGTCATCAATCACCGTCAGCGGAACCGTCTTCACCGTCTCGCCCGGCGCAAAGGTCAGTGTGCCAGCGGGCAAGGTGTAATCAGAACCGCTCGTCGCAGTGCCACCTGTAACGGCGTAGTCCACCGTGACAGTGGTCGAAGAAGCAGTGCTCAAGGTGACGATGATGGAGGGACTGGCCACGTCTTCTGCGCCAGTGGCTGTGGTTGCCGCGAAACCGACAGATGGCAGCGTCGGTCCGGTATCGTCATTCTCCACGGTGTAGGTGTATTGACTGAAGATGTCCAAGCCCGCGCCATAGGGGTTGCGCAGTGTCAGCACAATGGTTTCAGGTCGTTCAACCAGCATGTCATTCGTGATGGTGATCGGGATGGTCTTGGAAGTTTCCCCCGCAGCGAAAGTGAGCGTTCCTCCCGTGACCACATCATCCACGGTGGTGCCTTGAGCTGTGGCAGAAGTGGTGTTGCGATTGATCATCTCCAAACCGCCTGCGGGCTTCGATCCAAAATAAACATGTCGCGCCCAGCCACTGCTGCTCTCACGGATCATCAGCCCGATCTTAGCGGAGCTGTTCGTGTTCGTCAGACTGACCGCACGGGCGATGAGAACACAGTCGCCCTGCACGGGCAGGCGCATGAATTGGAAAGCATCCGCATAGTTGTAAATATCCGCACCGGAGCCTTGCAGAGTGTAGGTGCCGCTGCTCACCGTTGCCGAGCCCGGCGCGCTGAGAAAGCCAATGTCCTGTGAAGCAAAGTTTCCGCTGGATGCTGGGGTGATACTTACATTATCAAAGACCCCCGTGGCGAGCACGCCATCGGAATGACTGCAAACCGCGAGGCCCGCTAACGCATTGCTTCCCAAGGGAAGACTTACGGTGCCTGCAATCGTCCAGGCTGTGCCGTTCGTGGAATACCAACTGGTGAATGAGTCCCCCACTCTTTCCAATTTGAGCCACATCGGGAAGACGCCGGACGTGATCAGGCTTGTAGTTGTGGTCAAAGCATTCGTCGTGGGCCGCCATTGAGAATAGGCACCGTTTGATGGAGTCGCCACGGTCGTCGCATTAGTTGCACCCGCCGCTGTCGATTCCCTGAACATGACGCCCGCTTTAGCAAAACCATTCGTGTTGGTTTGCGAGAGCACGCGTGCGGTGATCGTGCAATTGAGGGAGTTGGTGATGGGGAAATAGACATAGCGGAAGGCGTCTGCTGTCCCCTGAATATCGGCTCCGCTGCCTTTCACAAAGTAGGTGCTTCCCAACGTCGTATAGCTTCCAGTCGCAGACACCGAGCCGACATCCGCCGTCGCGATGCTTCCAAGCGCGCCTCCTGCATCGAGATTGGTGATGCTTACATTATCAAACACCGCTGTGCTCAAGGTGCCATTGGAATGACTGGTCACATCCAATCCCGCGAGGTAACTGGCGCTGGACATCGTGATAGTCTGGGTCGCACCGATCTGATTCCACGTCACGCCGTCACTGGAAATGAAGGACGAGAAGCTGCTGCCACTGCGCACGGAACGGACCCAGTAAGGAACCGTCGTGCCAGTGATGCTGCTTTTCGATCCGCTGTCGGCGATGTAATCCACAGTCACCGGTGAAGCTGAAGCCGCCGTGAGATTAACGGGCACATTGATCGTCGTGACGGACTCTGAGCCGTGACTGCCAGTAGTGGCAAAGCCGACCTTGAGATTGCTGGTCTCGTCATCCGTGATGAGGAACGTTGCATCTGCCCCGCGACCATAAGAGCCTGACTCCAGATGCAGCGTCATGGTGCGCGTGCCTTTAAAAGCCGCATCATCGATGGTCGTAAACGGCACATCCACGCCGGGGCCGCCCGCAGGAATGGTCGCTGTGCCAGGGAGCGTCGTGTAGTCCACGCCGTTCTGAGCGGTGCCCGTCATGCTGTAATTGACCGTCAAGGCATTGGTCGTGCTGCCAGTGCGGGACAAGTAGAACTTTCCTCCCACAGCGTGCTCTGACAAGCTCGGGGGATTCACAGTGCTGTGGGCATCCGCGAAGACCGTCGGTTGATCATCATCATAAAGCCAGATGGAGGCCGTCGAGGTGGGCGTGAAGGTCTGATAGTTCGCGCTCGTCGTGATAGACACCGTGATGTTACGCAGCTCATTGGCGATGGCATTGTTGATCGAGGTCACGGAGACATCCACATAGTTGCTGGAGGTGCTGCCAGTGCCCGCGATCGAAACTGTGCCGCTCAAGGCTGTATAATCCGTGCCGGCGACCGCACTGCCACCGACGGTGTAGTTCACGGTAATGTTCCCCGTTTTGCTGCCATGCAGCGTGAAGCGGAACTTCCCGACGGTGGTGCTCTCCGTGGCATTGGTCAAAGGAATGACATCCACGTAAGGTGCATCGCTGGCGTCTTTGATGGTGATGGTGCCGCTGCTCACCGCGCCCATGTTGTAGCTGGTGCCGCCGGAAGCGAGTTGCAGGAAGACGGTCTCATCCCCTTCTCCAAGCGTGTCATAACGCGGCATGATGGTGATCGTCGCCGTGCCTTGATTCGCCGGGAACACCACTGATCCTGACAGCGGTTCAAAGTCCACATTCGGCGTGGCCGTGCCGCTGACACCATAATAAACCGTGAGTGCTTGGCTGATGTCGCCCGTGCGAGTGACGACAAAGGTCGCCGGATCAGGCACCGCGCCGGGTTGCGTTAAATCTACCTCTGTCGCGATGGCGTCAGTCACTGCGAGCGTGACGATTTGTTCATCATCATCCACTATGGTGACGGTGCCGCTCAGAGCCGCTGAATCTAGGACATAAGCCGCGTTCGCCGTGATCGTGAGGATCACCGTTTCGTTCCCTTCAGAGAGGCTGTCATCAATGGGGGTGACGGTCACATTCGCTGTGGAAGCGCCGATGGGCAGGGTGACAGTGCCGGGCAGACTGGTGTAGTCCGTGCCGTTCGTCGCCGTGCCGGTGACGGTGTAGTTAATGGTCAGAGCGCCTGCCGTGGAACCGGTTCTGCTGAAGGTGAAGTTCGTGCTCTGAGGCGCTGGACCTTCATAAGCAGGAACGCTGGAAGCGATGACGCCCACCTTTGGCAGAGTGGTGTTGTTGTCATCAATGGTGACGGTCGCTGAGGCGGTGCCGCTGATGACATAAGCCGGATCAAGCCCCAGTTGCATAATCACCGTCTCAGGTCCTTCCACCAAGGCATCAGTGGTCGGAGTGATAATGATGTCCAAGGCATTGTAACCCGCCGGAATGGAGATGGAATAGTAGGGCGAACCAGTCGTGACCGTCTGCGTGACCACACCATCAGGAGTCTTGGCCGTTAGCGTATAGTCAGCGCTTGATGCGGTCCCCGTGAGGGCCAGATATTGGACCACGAGATCAGCGTTGTTAGCGCCCGTTCGGGTGAGCGTGAACTTGCCGGGCGTGGCGCTGCCTTCCTTCGTGTTCGGCACCGAAGCGACAATGGACAAGGTGCCCGCCACATCAGCCGTGAAGTCCGCACCGGTCGCGCTCGGCCCCAGCGTGAGGTTATTGTTGAACTGCTCGTCAAAGCTATATCCGTAAAGCTGCGGGACGACGGTGTAAGTCCCTGCGCCCAGATTCGGAATGGTGTAGTAGCCGTTGGAATCCGATAAGGTGGCGTTCGTCAAGCCAGCAGTGCTGACGTAAACGCCCTGCAATCCAACGCCGTTGGTAGTGATGCGGCCCGCGATGTTATACTTACTGCCGCCATTCCCGACCGTGATCAGGACGTTCTGGGTCGCGGTGCCGCCCTTCATATCTGAAACCACACAGGTGACGACATAGGAGCCAGCCGATGCGAAACTGCGCGTGAAGGTCGGCGCGTTGGCTCCGATGATCGCCGTGCTGGCGGTGGTGTTGTCTGAAGAGAGCCAGGAATAAGCGAGCGTGTCGCCATCGGCATCGTTCGCGGTAGCTGTGAAAGTAACTGGTGTGCTCGTCGGAACGACTTGCGCCGTTGAAGCCAGCGTCATCGTCGGCGGATGGTTGTTCGGATCATTGCCGAAGTTCACCACCACGTCCATGCTGCGCGGGTTCTGATTCACCGCCACCGTGGTAATGTGGATGCCAGCCTCGTAATCCGAGAAGGTGCGACCGACGTAGATCGGCGCATCGCTCTTCGCTCCCGGAGAGCCGGGCGTGGTGTCGATGAGTTGGATATTGCTGCCGCTGTTCGTAGGCCAGTTCCATCCGAGCAGCATCCCGTTGGTGGCCCAGTTGTTGGAGCCATCGAAGAGCGTTCTGACCTCACCCCAATAGGTGCGTTGAGCGTCCTTCACGATCTTCATCGCATAGCGACGCGTGGGATCGAGCGTGCTCAAATCAAAGGCCGTGATGCGGTATTGCCCGCTCGTCGTAACCGTTTGCACAAACGAACTCGGCAGCCATTTGATCTGGTTACGGGCCTGCGCGTTGTATTGATTGCTGGGAAACGAGCCACCGCCCATGACATCGTAGGAATCGCCATATTCCTCATTGGCTCCCGCTCCGATGGCGCTGGCTCCACCGGTGTTCCAGAAGTTCGCATGAGCCAAACCAAAGCAATGCCCGATCTCGTGAGCGCAGACATTATCCCAGTCCCCGTAAACCCAGACGCTGGACCCACCGCCCCAACCGCCTGTGGCCCGAGGCCCGCCGTTCAGGCGCACGACGACGCAGTTGTAGTCATTCGAGTCATAGCCCATCTTCCGTGCTTCATCGCGGGCGTGAGAGTGTTCCAGACCGAGTCCGTCGATCTCCTTCGTCACTCCATCAGTCGTGTCCTTCTGGATATACCACGCGGAATTGTGCGGCAGCTTCACGGGCGGAGTCACCGTGGTCACACAAGTCAGCCTTCCATAAGACGCCTTCGTGTAGAAATCCGAGACGCGCTTCATCACTTCGTAGCAGGTGGACTCCGAAGCGGGAATCGTGTTCTGATCCGCAAAGGTCATCGGGATGTAGAGCACCTTCAGCACGCCGAGTGAGGGCGAAGGGGCCGCAGGCAGAATGCCTGTAAAAGACTGTCCACCTCCAGTCACTCCTTCCGCAGAGATCAATGTCTGCTCATAGAAGATGACGTGGGTGCCATTGCACAGATAAACGATGCGCCCTTCCGCTTCGACGACGGGCGTCGTGTCAGTCACCGCTACTTCCGCTTTCGCATCGGGCTTGGTGGTGAGGCCGGAGACAGGACAAATCTCCACCTTGGGCTTCGCCGCATCAGGGATTTCACCGATTTCCAACACCCGAAGTGGGCTTTCATTGACCGCGAACTGACCTTCCAAGGCCAGGCCATTGAGCGAGGTGTTCACCGTTGAAAGCACGGTCTCCGAGCGACGCCCATAGACATAGGCGGCGTAAGTTTTGCCGCCTTGCAGTTCAGCCACGCGAGCGATCGCGGGCTGCGGTTTGGCCTCGCCCGGTAGCGGCGTGCTTTGATAGACGCGCACGATCCCCTTTCCTGCCACGCGCTCTTCCAACAAGCTGACAATGGCCGCCGGAAGCTTCTGGCGCACGACCATCGGCACCGCGTTTTGCAAGGCCTTGCGTGGATCGTCTTTGATCATTTGCAAGAAGACCGGGCGACGCTCCATCGCCAGATGTTCCCCTTCCGGTAACAGCTTTGCCTTGCTCACGGGATCAGCTTCCAGATAACGCTTCGTCCATTGAGCGAACTGCGCCACAGGCTTCTGATTCGGATCAATAGGAGTCGCAGAAGGTAAGGCCGAGGCCGTCAGTGCTGGCCGCGTCGTGCTTGGTTCAGACACATGGGAGTATTGAAGAGGCTTCTTCGGCGAAACCACGGAAACAGGCGGGGCTGGCTCGCTACGAGACTGCACCCCCATCCACCAACAGAAAGCGGCCAAGGCGAGGACTGTCAGAGTGACGAAAATGTAACGAATTTTCACGGGAGGTTAAATAGTCTCTCAAAATATTGTTATCTCCACAAGGCATCTTCTTGAAATGTTCAGTCGAGCACTTGCCAAAAGACCGCATCTCGCCTCGTTGCGCCCGTGAACGAACCCACCCCGAAGCAGCCCAATCCCCTTGTTGATCTCGCCCTCACCGTCGCGCTGCCTTCCTACGTGCTCGGTTACTTGAGCGAGCCCACCAGTCTTGGCCCCTTCTGGGCGCTCATCGTTTCCCTGCTTTTCCCGCTCGGTTACGGCCTGTGGTGCTGGTGGAAGAAGGTCGGTTGGAACGCCATTTCCATTCTTGGCCTCATCACCGTTTTGCTGAGCGGCGGGCTGGGCTTGCTACAGATGAACGCCTTCTGGTTTGCCATCAAGGAAAGCTCCATGATCGTCATGCTCGGCATCGCATTCCCCTTCAGTCACCTTTGGGGAAAGCCCCTCATCAACGCCCTCATTCTTCAACCGCAACTCATCAATCTGCGCGCCCTGAACGCTGCTTTGAACACGGAAGGAAAACAGACCGCCTTCAAAGCCATCCTGCATCGCGCCTCGTGGCATCTCGGTCTGGGAATGATCCTGTCCTCCATTGCAAACTTCTTCCTGGCCATGTCGATTCTCGGCGGTAAAGCCCCCGGCAGCGAAGCTTTTGTCAAAGGCATCGGCACTTTGAACTGGGCCAGCAACATCGTCATCGGCCTCATGCTCATGGCCGTGATGCTCCTCGTCTTTCTCTGGCTGCTCAGGCAGATCACCGCGCTGACAGGCTTGGAGAGAAGCGACCTGCTGAATCCAGGGCGGACGGTGAGAAGACAGGTCACGCGGGAGTGAGGAGTAAGGCAAACGGCCTGACTGCTCTCTCAAAGCCTCATTGTTTCCGGTTGCCAAGTCTGGCCTTTGCACAAACCGCCCGCCGCCCGCCTAGCCACGTTCCCTTCTTCAATGGCAATCTGTTCAAGAAGGACTTCAGCGAGGAGTTCCTGGTTGGTGACGGTTGGCGGCAAGACTTTCTCGGCGAGCTGAGCGCAGATGAGTCCCCCTATCTCTTTAATCAAATCCCCGTGGAAATCCTCAGTGCGAAGGTCATTCAGTTTCACAGGAAATCGCACTACCTATTCGCCAAAGCACTACTTGCGGCGTAACGCTCCCTCATGCCGGACGCGCGACAACAGAAACACCCACTCGCAGAAGTCTTCGGATTCCCACCTGCGGCCAATGATCTCGCTGCGGCTCGTCACCGCGCGAATCGCCTTTGTCCCTTTAACAACAAAGTCCCAAACTGCACCAAAGACAAAGCCCAAGACCCGCTTGGTGTTTGCAGCGTGCTACATGGTGAACAAATCGCCATCACATGCCCAGTTCGATTTCGCCAAGATTGGCTTATCGCCGACCACGCTGCTGATTTCTTTTTCCCCTCGGGCACGAACTGGACGGCGCTCACCGAAGTCCGGCTGAAAGACGCAGATGGAGGCAGCGCAGGAAACATCGATGTCGTTCTGTGTGCTTATGATGAGCAGGGACATGTCTATGATTTTGGTGCCCTGGAAGTCCAGGCCGTCTATATCTCTGGAAACGTCCGCAATCCCTTTGCGCACTACATGGGTGACCCTGTGAAGCGGGCTGACATGGATGGGACGAAAGAGGCCAACTATCCCCGTCCGGACTTCCTTTCTTCCTCTCGCAAGCGTCTCGCCCCACAGCTTCTTTTCAAAGGCGGCATTCTCCACGCATGGAAAAAGAAGTCGGCAGTAGCCATTGACGAGACCTTCTACGCTACCCTGCCAAAAATTTCGCCAGTGCCACGAGAGGAATCCGATTTCGCCCTCCTTGTCTATAAACTGCTGCCACCGACAAAGAAGGATGGTCAATATCAACTCTCGTTGGCGCAGAGGGTTTACACGACACTGGGCCACTTAACCGATGAGATTTCTTGGCCTGAACGATTGGAAGTTTTTGTTTACCGTTTAAATGAGGCAATCGAAATGTTGTCAATTTAGAAGCGATGAAACCTAAGCGACCACTTACATGCTTTGAACAATTTGAAAGGATGTTGAAAAACTCCCAGGCCAAGATTATTGCGCCCGCTGTTGCATTTGGACTACTTCGAGAATTTCTCTCTAACGGCAAGCTGGAGTTCACTGATAGAGAGATTCGCAAATGCTACACATCTGCTGTGTCCGATCTCCAGCGCTATTTAGGACATGATGTTCATATTGGTGCCAAATACTATGACGCATATGGAGGACGAATGTCGCGGTATGGAGCGCTCGAATCTACGGGTCATCTCACGTATCGGTTGCTGCCACTTTTCACCAATAATGCTCAAGCGCTCATTGAGTTGATGCCAGAGAGAATTCGACAGCATATTGAACAGCGGCTTGGAGTCGTCCCATTGTTAGGGGATTCGGCCAAACGTGTTCAGTTTGCCTCTGTGCCGGAGGACTTCGTTGATTTACTTAGGAATCAAATCGACAAGACACCTGCAAATTTTGAGATTATCAGCTTCGCCGTGCTTCGCGTTCACCTCGAACGCTTCGCTTGCAAGTTATATCGCGACACCAGAACGTCCGCTCACGATGCGGGCGTTGA
>JANYJH010000195.1 GCA_025361865.1 Phragmitibacter sp. | reverse complement strand
CTTGATCCTGCGCAGATCGTCACGCCGCCGAAGGGTTTTGAGATTGGCTACGTTCCCATCGCCACACGACAAGAACTCGACAACGACCACAAAACCACCAAATAAAATCACCACGCCATTCATCATTTATCGAACCGTCATGAAACGTCCTCTATTCGCCTCCCTCCTCTTCACTGTGGCCTTCCTCGGCACTCATGCCTCTGCCGATGATGACTTGAAGAAAGTCGCATCAGCACTTGACGGCTATCGTTTCGAGTTCCCGTGCAAAGACCCCATGCCCGAGAATCCCAAGCCCGGCGCAGATGGCATCTCCGCGCGCATGACTGACGATCCCAAGACCAACGACAAGTTCACCGACGTGAAGAAATTCGGTGGCGAAGCTGGCAAACGCTACAAGGTCACCCTCCGCATGCGCGGCGTGGTCGAGCCCATGATGTATAAGGACGGGCAGCAAGTCGGCGAACGCTTCTACATTGGCGGCGCGCCGAACAACGCCACTTACAATATCTACCAGCTCACCGTTTCATCACCCGCATCTCACTTCTTCTTCAACAGTGATGAAAAGGTCGGCCACCGCATCTTCACCATTGATTACACCGCGACCATCGAGATCGAAGGCGGTGCCACGCTCACCCTGCACGGCGATGGTCAGAATGGCCACATGATCACGAACTTCGCCAAGCTCGTCGTCCCCGACATCGCTCCTGCTCCCAAGCCCTACAACGGCCAGTTCATCCAGCTTGATGTGACCGACGTCATCGAAGTGAAGTAGGCTTTCCCATCGCCGCGAGAGCGATGGAGCATTTCAACAGTTCAACCCTTCAACAACTCACCACCCTTCATCCCATGCTTTCCCTTCGCCAATTTCTCACCTTAAGCCTCACGGCCCTCACCCTTCCTGTGCTCGCGGTTGACAAAGAAAAGAAACCCGAGCGTCCGCAGCCGCCGACACGCCCCTTTGATGCGCCCGGCGCACCGAAGTTCACCCGCCTCGATGGCAAGCCCGGCGTGAACCCGCCCGTGGATGCTGCGGGCGATTTCGTCATCGGCCCGGACTACACTCCTGCACCAGAGTTGAAGGTCGTCGAAGGCGTGCCCCAAGGGAAGGTGCAGCAGTTCCAAATCGACTCCAAGGACTGCAAACTCTTCAATCCCGGCATCGCTCGTGATGTCTTTGGCACCGTTGACCCGAAGAACCCGAAGACGCTGATCGTCGAGACCCATCCCATTGACTATAAGCGCACCGTCACCGTTTATGTCCCCGCCCAATATGTGGCTGGCACAGACGCGCCATTCATCGTCACGCATGATGGTCCCGGCATGGGCAAGCCCGATATGAATCTTGCTCACGTCCTCGATAACCTCATCGCTCAGAAGCGCGTTCCAGCCATGATCGCCATCTCGATCTCCAGCGGCGGTGGCGATGCCCAAGGCCACGAGCGTGGTCGTGAATACGACACCATGTCCGGCTTGTTTGCGGAGTTCATCGAGAACGAAGTGCTCCCGCTCGTGGAGAAGAACGCCAGAGTAAAGCTGACCAAAGACCCCGAAGGACGCGCCACCATGGGCAACAGCTCGGGTGGTTCCGCCGCGCTCGCTATGGCCTGGTATCACCCGGATTTATATCGCCGCGTGCTGGCGACTTCGGGCACCTTTGTGAATCAGCAGTGGCCCTTCAATCCCGAGACCCCCGATGGTGCGTGGGGCTTCCACAGCAAACTCATTCCAGAAAGCCCCGCAAAGCCCCTCCGCATCTGGATGGCCGTCGGCGACCGCGATAACTTCAATCCCAATGTCATGCGTGACGACATGCACGACTGGGTGGAAGCGAACAACCGCATGGCCAAGGTCCTGAAGGCCAAAGGCTACGCCTATCAGTATGTCTATTGCCTCAACGCCGGCCACGGCCTCGGCCCTGCGAAGTCCCAACTCCTGCCACATGCTCTGGAGTGGCTTTGGAAGGGGTATTCGAGCGCGAAGGCTCCGTAGTCCGCGTAGCCCTCACACATGCCCGGGCGGCGGTTGCCTGCCGAGCAAGCTCTCAAAGGAACGAATGATCTGGTGTTCAGGGCTGTTGAGTGCGAGAGCGTCAACCGTTGCCCGTCCGGTGGCAGTAATGCCCGCCAACTCATTGCCAGACCAGCGGAAATGGTGATTCCACTGCTCGTGCCTCGGATGAAACAGTCGAACTGAGCGGCCACTCTTGGGATCAGTCGCCATCATTCGAGCACCTTTTCTCAGTGAGCAATGGATGCAGGCGAGCGCGAGATTTTCCAGCATCGTCGGCCCACCAGCCACCACGGGAACCACATGATCCATATGAAATGTGGCGGCCTGTCCGAGCTGTGATAGCCCGCAGTATTCGCAGCGGTTCCCCGCCCGCATCGTCACGCGCTTGCGAAGACTGGCAGCAGCAGCCATCGAGCTACCTCGTTTTGGCCTTCACTTGGGCACCAAGTTTCAGGATGGACAACATACTGGCCATTTGTGCCAGTCCCTCGGCCTCTTTCTTCTCGCCAGCCGTTAGCCTGCCCTTGCGCCCCTGTTCGTCCAGCAGGAAATGCAGTCGGTCATCCAGCGCCTTGGGGAAACGCAGCCTCGCCAGATTGGCGGGCATCGGCACGGTGAGTTGAACAGTCTGGCTCATGGTGCGGCAGACTAGCTCATCATCAAGGTCTGGGCAACGACTTCAGGAGATCACACGCTCACTCTACACGGCGGCGGCCAAAACGGGCGCATGATCACCAACTTCGCGAAGCTAGGGGTCCCCGACATCGCCCCAGCCCCGAAGCCCTACAACGGCCAGTTCATCCAGCTTGATGTCACGGATGTGGTGGAGGTGAAGTGACACGCGTTCACTGAAACCATGAACAATGCGAGCCTTGCCACGTTGTTCCATTCAATCACACTCGATCATCGACCCTTGTTCCTCTCATACATTCTGTTCGCCAGTTCTTCACCCTAAGCCTCGCGGTTCTCAGCAACCATAGCTGCGCAGGATAACCGGCCAGGTGTCATCGCAGCTCTGCTGCGTCAGTTTCCCAAGGGTAGCCGGGTGAAGTTGGCCATATCCCAGGATGAAGAGAATGTGCCACGGCTGATTTGAACGAGTATCAACGGCTTGTCTTGGAAGCTAGAAAGCAAGCCTAATCGTGCCCGTGGCCAACCACTGCCGAGGCCATGAGCGGCTAATCAGCAAAAGCCGGAAACCTTGAGGCGTGCAAACCGTTAGTCGATGTCTGCAGCGGCGGATGAAGAAGTCGAAGCAGTGGGGCCAATCACTCGATATTCAGTAGTTTCAAAGCGTAATTGCTTTAGCAGAAGCGCGGTCTGGTCACTTACAGAGGAATCGCGCGTAACATGCAGCACATGAATGTCGGAGCCTCCAACAGGAACACCGGCAAGTAAAATCCAAATTTCATCCAAGTTGTTCTGACGACAGTGCTCGACGCAACGACCTTTCACAAGCTCTGCAGCGAGGGTAGGCTTCTTTGATGAGGCGAGTGCTATCCCTTGTTTGGCCTCGAGATTCACGGTGAAAGACAGTGCATAGCTAGCCTCACGTTTTTGCAGTTGCCGTAACTGACTAGAGATCTTGCCCAGCAAATCTTCACGAACAGGAATGTCGAACTCTAGAAGTTCGATGCAGCCTGCAATCCAATGCTCTGGACGCTTTTCTTGAAGGAGATTCAACATCCGTTGGGTGCGAGCGCCCGTTCTAACTTTGGGTTTCGGGCCTTTCTCAGAGATGCCTTGAACACGGCGGTAGTATTGGTCGAGTTCCTCCGTGAACCCATTCAACATGATATACTCATGCTCTTTGGGCGCATTTGATTCGCGGAAAAACAACCCGTGTTTTACATAATGCATTAAGTAGTCCAGTTCATCTCTGGCTTCGATTGAGCGAAGGACATTGACATCGAGTCGTCTGACGAGGTAATGAACAAAGAGAGCTGGTTGATCGAGGATATCAACGATCACGCGAAGGTCGTTCAAACTGACTGACCAGCAGCGCGCTACGTTAGGCGCTAGACCCGCATCTTCAAGTTCCCAAAGCACTGTAGCAGCCGGACTCATTAGATCGAGTGTGACATTGACTCTGAAAAGCTTTTGAAACCTTGAAGCATCAATGGAAACTCTCCCAATGGGCTGCGTTGGAGTGACGTTGAACGTGCCCCTTGATACGAGTTCGCGAACGAAGCGTTCAGCTTGGTTCAGCCCTTCTCCTATCGTGCTCTCCATTGCTTTTTCCACGCTCGTCACCTCGCCCCGCCTTGTTGCTGAGTGCAGGCGTGCACCTTTGCATTCAACTACCATCAAGACATCGTCACAGAGAACCACGATGTCTGCTTCGGCTTTGCCGCCGCCGGCAATCGGATACTCAACTGATTGTAGCACCTCAGCATCTGGCAATGCTTTCTTCAATAAACGAGATACTTCGTTCTCAAGATAGTTATCGCGGGCATCTAGAAACTCATGCTCCCAGTAGTTAGGTGCAGCCTCGCGAAGCACGTCGCCAATCAGGGTGTATGCTTCTCTTTGGAGTTTGGGAATGTGAAAAGCGTAGTAAAGACCTGCACGTCGGAGGATGGGACGAGCGCTAGTGCGCGAGTCCGTGAGCGGCCAGAAGGTGTCTTCAGGTTTTCTGCCGTGGAACCAATTGTTGGTGCCGAAGTCGCAAGTCAAAGCGTCGAGGATGTGATGCTCCGCTGGAGTATGGGGCGAAAAGACAAATGAGCTGGGCGTCCCGAATTTATCAAACAATGCCTTCGCAACGACGATGTGTTCATCATTTCCAGTGACAAACTCTTCCCAACCTGTCGGATTTGATGATTGAGCACTGGTTCTGTTCTCGACTTGATACCAAGGCTTCATCAATTCCACATACGGACGCACATGAGTAACCATCTCGGCTGACAGACGGTCCTGAAGTTCCAATTCAGTGCGATCCATGAATTGCTGGTAGTCATGAGATGTGAAACCAAGAACCTCTTGAAGTTTGGCGTCATGGGGTTGAAGCAAGTCCATGATGGTCAATCTCAGATGCGGCCAATATCCGTCACCGCGCACATGCAGCTTATCTTGGCGAAAGGAGTCAGAAAGAGACTCAATGGGTTCTCTTGAGTCGTTCAGGCTCCGACGACGAAACATGTAGTGATGTGACGCAGCCATATGAATGGTCGTCAGCAACTCTATCGTCCGCTGAACCACGTCAGGACTCGGGAACTCGGGTTCAGATGGGTATTCATGAGCAGTGACTAGACTAATCAAGTATTCGAGGTTTGTCTCGCTCTTCGCCGGACCGCCCGAATCCGTTGGTTCATTGAGTGGGCCAGAGATCACAAACGTTGCGACTCTGCTGAGCAGTTCTATCGGATCGTAAATCGCGATCAGAGACTTCAATTCATCAATGGCTTCTTGAACATCACTCTTGGTTCTATCAGCGATGGTTTTCGAGTCAATCAGGCTGTCAGTCGAGTCCATTTTGTGAGCCTGTAATTCCGACATTTGGGTATGTCTCGATTTATCTCATCATGAGGCTCATGCCACTGAGTCCTGCCTGCTTTAAAGCGGACAGGGAAGTAATTGGAACTGCACATTCTCACTAAGCGATCACATCGTGGATCACTTTGGCTTCTTCACCCACGCCTGTGAGCCTGTAATCTAGGCCTGCGTAGCGGTA
>JANYJH010000193.1 GCA_025361865.1 Phragmitibacter sp. | reverse complement strand
CACCGCTATGGGCAACTGAGAGGCGATGTCATCATGCACGTCGATCCAACCTTCAGCCAAAGATGCCGCGAGCAGCGCGGCAGTTGCAGAGTGAGATTTATTACATGCTTGCAATTCCAACCAGACAGTTTGAGGCACTATCACCCGCCCATATGTTTGCCACAATGCATCAAGCTTGCCCAGCCTTGCCAAATAGAACAATGGCGAGGTATCAGAGATGACTGTGCGCATGACGAATATCTTCTTCCACCATCTCCTTCGTATAAGGCATCTCCACCTCACGCTTCACGAGGATGTCATGGAACTCCCAACGCCCCATGCCAGCCAACTCCGCAGCGCGACCCGGAGGCATTTTGCCTTCTCGATAGAGACTAATGGCCAGTTCCAGCATCAAAGACGGCTCTGCGTGTTCCCGGTCTTGCAATAATCGTAAGCCGATGTCATCAGGCAGTTCCAGCGTCACACTCATGCACTGAGCTTATCGTTTTTTGTCTCTCCTGCAAGGCTGGCTTAAATAACAAAACCGCGCTGATGGCGAACCACAGCGCGGCTTCAAATTGATTGCCTATGACCTCGTAGTCCAAAGGAGACTACTTAATGATGCCAGCTTCCTTCAGGACGTTGTAAGCACCGTTCTTGGTCACGGTCTTCAGGGAACGGGCGGAGAGACGGACGTTCACGAACTTGTTCAGTTCAGCCACCCAAATGCGCTTGTCGCGAAGGTTCGGATAGATCTTGCGCTTCACGCGCTTGGTGATGTGCTTACCGATACCGCCTTCTTTCTTGGCTTTGCCGCTGCGGTGAATGTGGTGACCGGTGGTAACTTTGACTCCGGAGATTTGACATTGTCTGGCCATGATAGTGCGCGTGTTGAGATTTGAGGGGCCGCGAGAATACTCGCTCTGTGGCGTTCGTCAAATTTTTTGAAAAAGTTCGGCAACGCGCCACACTGTGCCCCATGAGCAAACGCGTTCGGATCGGCATCATTGGAGCAGGCGGAATCGTCAAATCGCGGCATTTGCCCGCCCTTCAGGCCATGCCAGAAGTCGAGATCGTCGCCATCTGCAATTCCTCGCTGGAAAGCAGCCAGCATTTCTGCGTTGAGTTCACCCCGCAAGCCGAGCCGATGGAGCATTGGCCCCATCTGGTCTGCCGCGACGACATTGACGCCATCTGGATCGGCACCACGCCCCAACTTCACAGCGAGATCACCTGCTATGCCCTCCGCGCTGGGAAACACGTCTTTTGTCAGGCCCGCATGGCCATGAACCTCGCCGAAGCCCAGCTCATGTGGGAGGCCAGCATGAGCAATCCCGAGCTGGTCGCGATGCTCTGCCCCCCACCCTACGGCATGAAGGGTGATGCGACGGTGAAGCGACTCCTCGCGGAAGGCTCCATCGGAAAGCCTCATCAAGTCATCCTTCACAGCCTGAATGGAGCCTGGCTGGACCCCGAAGCCCCCGCGCACTGGAGACAGCGCGTGGAGATTAGCGGCTTGCAGGTGCTCAGCTTCGGCATCTACGTCGAAGTCATCCAGCGCTGGCTCGGCGACATCGTGGCCCTTCAAGCAGACGGCGACGTGGTCATCCCCCAGCGTGGCGATTACACCGTGGAAATTCCCGACTACCTGAACGTCCTCTGCACCTTCCGCAACGGGGCCCGTGGCAATCTCACCTTCAGCGGCGTCTCCGCCCACGCCCCGCAAGACGCTATAAAAATCTACGGCACCGAAGGCACCCTGACCTACAACTTCGTCACCGACGAAATTCGTCTCGGTAACCGCAGCGGCGAGATGCAAACCATCCTCATCCCCGCCCACGAAGCTAAAGAATGGACTGTCGAGCGCGATTTCATCAACGCCGTGCTCGACCCCACCGCGCCCAGACCGAAACCCGACTTCCTCGAAGGCATCAAATACATGCGAGTCGTCCAAGCCGCCGCCGAAAGCATGGACGGTGGCGATGTAGTGCGCGTGGCCTAAGGTTATAAGTTATTTTATTTTGAATATTTAGTTCAGTATCCACTCTAATTCATAACAACCCATCCGTTGTTATGAGATTCTCCAACCCGCTCTCCCAGTTTCCTTGGTTGGTGCCGGATCGTTTATTAGGGCGCTTTGTGGATGCGATAGGGATCGCCCGTGTGAAGAAGCCCCGGTTGGGACTGGTGCTTTCTTGTGGTGGTGCCCGAGGTCTGGCTCACATCGGAGTCATTCAAGTGCTCGAAGAAGAAGGCATTCCCATCTCCGTGATCGCGGGCAGCAGCATGGGAGCGTATGTCGGGGCGTTATGGGCTTCGGGAATCAATGGTGATGGCTTGGTGAAGCTGGCTGCTGAGATGAAGAGCCGCCGCACGGTGCTGGGGCTGATTGATTTCGCTTGTCCGCCCTCAGCGGGTTTCATGCGCGGAGAGAAGGTGCGTCAGCATCTGGCGCGCACTTTGGGTGATCTTGAAGTGGAGGCTCTTGACCGCCGGATGCTGATCGTGGCGACGAATCTCGATACCGTGACGGGTGAGGTTTTGCAGCACCTGCCCGTGGCCGCAGCCGTTCATGCAAGTTGTGCCATTCCTGGTATCTGCGAGCCCGTAGAACTCAATGGCAAGCGTTACATGGATGGCGGCGCGGCGGAGCCTTTGCCGGTGCGACTGCTGAAAAAGCACGCCATTGTGGACCATGTGATCGCGGTGAATGTAATGCCAACGACAGCGGATATACGGGCTTGTCGCATCGCCTCATTCCCCACGCCACCACCGCAACCCAAGACGGCGTGGGGCAAATTCAAACAGGAGCTTTCTCAGCAGTTTAATCTCTTCGCGCACGGCAATGTCTTGGACACTTACAAGCGGTGTCTTACCGCCGCGCAGATGCGGCTACTGGATGATGAGAGCAATGCGGCGGACATCCTCATCCACCCCTTTTTCTGTGAATCGAAGTGGTATGACTTCGAGAATTTCGATCTCTACATCAAGGCTGGTCGCAACGCCGCAGAAGCAGCGCTACCCAGCATCCGTGCGCTCATGAACCCAACTGAAAAAACACCCCAACGTCATGAATCCCTTCCTCACATCTCCTCGGTGGGATGCGGGGCCACCTGAGTTTTGGCAACCCTGGCAGCTCCGTCGCCTACGTGATTATCTGAAGCATCGCGTGCTTCCCTTTTCTGCGCACTATCGCCGCATCTTCACCGAAAACGGCATCCATCCAGAAGACATCCGTTCGCTGGCTGACTGGAGCAAAGTGCCCTTCTCCAGCAAAGCGGATCTCACCGTGTCCCGAGAGCTTCAGCGCGAGATGGTGCTCCTTCCCAATCAATCCGTGCTGATGCGCGAACCGAGCGTGATTCTCAATGCCCTCCTCCACGGTAAGAAGCACACTAAGGAAAAGCTAGAGGCCGAATTCCGCCCCGTCATGCTGACCAGCACCACGGGACGCAGTAGCGAGCCAGTGTCGTTTCTTTACACCAAGCACGATCTCAACAACCTCGAAACCGCAGGGCGTCGCATCATGGAAGTGGCCCATTCGGATTGCGATTATCGGCATGTGAACGTCTTCCCCTATGCGCCGCATCTGGGCTTCTGGCAAGCCCATTATGCAGGACTCGGCTTCGGCACCTTCATGCTTTCCACAGGCGGCGGGAAGACGCTGGGCACGGATGGAAACATCCTCATGATCGAGAAGATGAACCCGGATGTGATCATCGGAATGCCTACCTTCATTTACCATGTGCTACGGCAGGCGGTCGAAGAGAAACGCAGTTGGCCCAACCTCAAACGCATCACGCTGGGCGGTGAAAAAGTGCCGCAAGGTCTCCGCGCGAAGCTTCGCGAATTATGCACCCAGCTCGGTTCTCCCGGTGCCTACATCATCAGCACCTATGCCTTCACGGAAGCGAAGATGGCTTGGGCGGAATGCCCCACCTTCCTTCATGAAGGCGTGAGCGGTTTCCATTTGTATCCTGATCTCGGCCTCGTCGAAATCGTCGATCCGAAAACGGGCGAGCCCATGCCGGAGGGCTCGCCAGGTGAGATCGTCTTCACTCCTTTGGATGCACGCGGAACCGTCGTGCTGCGCTATCGCACGGGTGACGTGGCCGGTGGAGGTCTCACTTGGGAAACGTGTCCGCATTGTGGCCGGAAATGCCCCCGACTGCTCGGCCCCATCTCGCGCGTGAGCGAAGTGCGGACGCTGAATCTCGATAAGGTCAAAGGCACGCTCGTTGACTTTAATGTCCTCGAACATCTCCTCGATGACCTACGCGGACTCGCCGCGTGGCAGATCGAATTACGCAAGCATCACGATGATCCTTTGGAGTGCGATGAAGTCCTCCTCCATGTCGCGCTGGAAGACAAAGCTAGCGAGTTCACCGCGCGTGATCAGATCATCCGACGCTTCCATGAAGTCACCGAGTTGACCCCGAACGCCATCGTCTTTCATCCCGTCAGCGAACTCCGGCAGATGCTCGGCGTCGGTCGCCTGCTCAAAGAAGAAAAGCTTCTGGATCGTCGCGGCCATAGCAAAGCCAACCACCACGCCCTCGTGGCCTGAACTGAATCAACCTCACTCCTGTTATGAACTCACCCCTCGTCATTGTGGCCGGGACGCGCACCCCGTTTTGTCGCGCTGGAACTTCCCTTGCTGAGCTGGACGCCGTGGAGTTGGGACGCCTCGCCGTCAGCGGACTTCTCATCAAAACGGGCATTGATCCCGCCGTCGTGGATGAAACGATTTTCGGTTGTGTCTCTCAGCCTGCGAACGCGGCAAACATCACGCGCGTCATCGCCTTGCGTGCCGGAATCCCGGAGGACAAACCCGCGATGACCGTGAACCGGAACTGTGGCTCTGGACTGCAAGCGCTCACCACCGCGCAGGAAAAAATGGCCGCCGGTCAGGGTGAAGTCTTCATCGTCGGCGGCACGGAAAGTATGTCCCAGATGCCGCTGCTCTTCCGCCAGGAAGCCGCGCTGAAATTCGCTATGCTGTCACGGGCTAAATCCTTCGTCGGCAAAGCACGCGCCGCTGCTGCTTTCCGCCCGAATGATTTCGCGCCGCTGATGGCGTTGAAGATTGGACTGACTGATCCCGTGGCTGCGCTGAACATGGGCGAGACTGCTGAAATACTGGCCCAAGAATTCCGCATCAGCCGTGAAGAACAGGATGCCTTCGCCGTGCGCTCCCATCATCTCGCCGCCGCGCATCGGGCAGAATTGATGGAAGAGATTACGCCCGTCTTCTGGGGTCGAAAAGAGGTCAAAGCCTTCACCGAAGACAATGGCATCCGCGCTGATTCTTCCATGGAAAAGCTCGCGAAGCTGCCACCCATTTTCGATCTGCTCATGGGCAGCGTGACGGCGGGCAACTCCTCCCAAATCACCGATGGAGCCGTGGCGTTGCTCGTTTGCACGGAGGCCAAGGCCGAAGCGATGGGCTGGAAGCCGCTGGGCCGTCTGGTCAGTCACGCCTTCACCGGATGCGACCCTGAGCGCATGGGACTCGGCCCCGTCAAAGCCATGAGCGCCGCGTTGAAGCGGGCGAATTGGAAGCTCGCAGATGCCGATGTGGTCGAGCTGAATGAAGCCTTCTCCGCGCAAGCCCTCGCCGTTCGCAAATGCTGCCATGACCGGGACAGCGCCGTGAAAGCGGGTTTGGAGGAACCATTGGGTGACATCAACGAAGCTAGCCTCAATCCCCAAGGCGGCTCCATCGCGCTCGGTCATCCCGTGGGAGCCACGGGCGCACGGCTCGTGCTGACGGCGCTCATGCAACTCAAGCGCCACCGACAAAAGCGCGCCGTCGTCACGCTATGCATCGGCGGTGGTCAAGGCGGTGCCGCCTGCCTTGAAGCTCTCTAAAAACTCATCCCTTTTCCCTTTTAACTTAACCCTTTTCCCTTCCCGGCCATGAACCTTCTAACGTTAGATCCCACGCAAGATCCCGAACAGGATCTCATCCTGCCAAGCCGTCCGCATCCAGTCCACAAGACCCCGCCTGCATTCCGCAACTTCGTGGATGTCGATGGCATCTGCTGGCTGACCTTTGATACGCCGAACTCCACGGCCAACGTCTGGAATATGGACACGCTGGATGAGCTGGACAGCCACATCGAGGACATCCATCGGGATGGCCTCATCCGCGCCTTAGTGATCCGCAGCAACAAGGAACGGGTCTTCATCGCAGGGGCAGATTTGAAGAACTTGCTCACACTTCCGCCGGATGAACTGAATGAACTCATCGCGATGGGTCAGGACGTTTTCACGCACTTGGAATCGTTGCGCATCCCGAAGATCGCCGCCATCCACGGAGCCTGTGTCGGTGGTGGTTTTGAACTGGCACTGGCCTGTGATTGGCGCATCGCCAGCGATCATGAATCCACCCGCATCGGCCTTCCTGAAACGCAGCTCGGCTTGATTCCCGCATGGGGTGGCAGCACGCGGCTGTCCCGTTTGATCGGCCTTCCCGCTGCTTTGGATCTGATCGTTCGTGGGAAGCTGCTCAAAGCGGATCATGCCAAACGACTCGGTCTCGTGGATGAAGTCGTGCCTGTTGAAAACCTGCAAGCTCTGGCTAAAAAGCTCGCGCTGGGTGATACCCAGGTGAAGCATCCGCACTTCCATTTCTCCCAACTCTGGCCGATCCCGCGCGTGCTGCGCATGAAGGCCAGAGGCGCGCTGCTCGCCAAGTATCCTTGGATGAAGCACGAAACTTCTGCGCCGCTCATGGCTGTGGAAGTGGTCACGCAAGGGGCCTCTAAATCCTTTGAAGAATCGCTCGCGCTCGAACAGAAAACCATGCGTGAACTCATGGCCTCCTCCATGACGCGCAGCCTGATCACGACCTTCTTTGCGAAGGAAGCTGCTTCCAAGAAACTCCCTGCGGCCTTGGTTAATGTCCCTACGCGATCCCTGACGAACGTCACGGTCATCGGCGCCGGCGTCATGGGCGCAGGCATCGCGTATGCCCTTGCTTGCAAAGGCTCGCGCGTGCTGGTTTGCGATACCACGGCGGACTTTGTGGCGCGTGGTGCGGGCCGCATTAACCAGCTCTTCAGCGATGGATTGCGGCATCATGCGCTGACGAAGTTGCAGGCTCGTGATGCGCAGGATCGCATCGGATATACCTTTGCCACGCCGCCGCTTCATCACATGGATCTGGTCGTTGAAGCCGTCGTCGAAGACCTGCGGGTGAAGAAAGCGCTACTCGCAGATTTAGCCAAACGCTGCGGGGATCAGACCATTCTGGCCACGAATACCTCCGCGCTCTCTGTGGCCCAGATGGCTGAAGGAATACCGCATCCCGAGCGCGTCATCGGCCTTCACTTCTTCAATCCCGCGCACGTCATGCCCTTGGTGGAAGTGGTGGCATTAGATCAAACCTCACCCGAGGTCGTAGCCACCGCGATGAGGTTTGTGCAAAGCCTTGGGAAGACGCCTATTCTCGTGAAAGACAGCCCCGGCTTCGTGGTGAATCGCATCCTCATGCCCTACATGCTGGGCGCGGTGCAACTGGCTGAAAGGATGCGTGATCCGTGGATCATTGATGAAGCCATGTTGGAGTTCGGAATGCCGATGGGGCCACTGCGTCTGCTGGATGAAGTGGGCTTTGAAGTGGCCCTGCATGTGGAGAAGACGCTGCGTGCGGCCTTTGGCGATCGCATCCCGAAGACTGATCTTTTGCAGAACATGAAGGACGCCGGAATGCTGGGCTGCAAGAACGGCCTCGGCTTCTATCTCGATGACGAAGAGCCGAACCCCGACGTTCTGCCGCTGCTCAAAACAAAGGAAGTTCCAGGGATGCGCTCAAAGCTGGAGATCAGTTCCCATTTGCAAAAGCTCCTGCAAGCCGAAGCTGCGCGGTGCCTGGAAGATGGCGTGGCGGCGAGCGCTGAAGACATCAAGCTCGCCATGCTCCTCGGCACCGGCTTCCCGCCTTTCCGTGACCTTTTTCCGCTAAGTGACACAGGCATCCTGCCTGTGAGTAGTCCTGGCTTCCAGCCAGGGCCATCAATGAACGCAGGCTAGAAGCCTGCTCTACCCACAGGCAGGGTGCCTGTGCTACCTCAACCTATCAACTCTATGAACACGATGCAACCCGACTCTCCATCGGTGATCGACACCTCGCGCATGTCTGCCGGACAGCGCGCCGCACTGGAAATGACAGAAGCCGCGCGGGATGATCGCGAGCGTAATCTGGGGCTCGCCGCCTCACTCTTCAATGGCAGCCCGGACTTCGCTTCGTTGCTCCCCTTCCCTCATCAGACCTTGGAGGACAGGGATCAAGGCGATGCCTTCCTAGCCCGCTTGAAGCGTTTCCTGGATGAACACGTTGATCCAGACGCGATTGATCGTGATGGAGAAATCCCTGATGAGGTTTTGGATGGACTTCGTAAGCTCAGTGCTTTCGGTATCAAGATTCCCACCAAATATGGCGGCCTCGGTTTGAGCCAAACGAACTACTCACGAGCGGCCATGCTGCTCGGCAGCTATTGCGCGAACCTCGCCGCACTGCTCTCTGCGCACCAGTCCATCGGCGTGCCTCAGCCCTTGATTTTGTTTGGCACCGAGGAACAGAAGCAACGCTTCCTCCCCCGATGCGCCGCCGGAGAAATCAGTGCCTTCGCACTGACGGAAAGCGATGTCGGTTCTGATCCGGCGCGCATGAAAACCACCGCCGTTCCTGACGGTGATCACTTCATCATCAATGGCGAGAAGCTGTGGTGCACGAATGGCACGAAGGCGGGCCTCATTGTCGTAATGGCGAAAACGCCCACTCCCAAGAATCCCAACGCGACCACGGCTTTCATCGTGGAGATGAATACGCCGGGCGTCGAGGTCGTAACTCGCTGTCACTTCATGGGCCTTCGAGCGCTCTACAATGGCGTCATCCGCTTCCGCACCGTGCGCGTGCCACGGACGAATATCATCGGCGGTGAAGGCAAAGGATTGAAGGTCGCGCTGACGACGCTGAACACCGGACGCATCACGCTGCCAGCGGCTTGCGCAGGATTGGCGAAGCGTTGTTTGGAAATCTGCACCGCCTGGGCGAAACGTCGCGAGCAGTGGGGGCAGCCCATCGGCAGACACGCCGCCATCGCTGACAAACTGGCGCGCATGGCGGCTCACACCTTCGCGATGGAAGCCGTGGTGCATTACATCAGCGCGCTGGTGGATCGGGACAAGAACGCTGACGTGCGGCTGGAAGCAGCCATCGGTAAGCTCTGGGGCTCCGAGCAGTCCTGGGAGATCATGAACGATACCATGCAGATTCGCGGTGGGCGTGGCTTTGAAACAGCGGAGTCATTGGCGGCTCGTGGTGAGAAACCAGAGCCCGTGGAACGCTTCTTCCGAGATGCGCGAATCAATACGATCTTTGAGGGCAGCAGCGAGATCATGCGTCTCTTCATCGCCCGAGAAATGCTGGATGCTCATCTGAAGATCGGCGCTGCCATCTTTAATCAAACTCTACCCATGAAGGAACGCGCTCGTGCATTTATGAAAGCTGGAGGGCATTACGCCCAGTGGTATCCCATGAAGTGGCTACCCTTCTCAGACGATGAAGGCGAGCAGCAAGTGCATCCCGCGCTCGGTGCGGAACTGCGCAGAGTCAGACGCCAGAGCCGGAAACTCGCGCGGGCCATCTTCCATGCCATGCTGTTCTATGGGCCTACTTTGGAACGCGAACAACTGGTGCTCGGTCGGCTCGTGGACATCGGCGCAGCGTTGTTCGTCATGGCCACGACCATCTCTTATGCGCAATCCAAGATCGAGGATTCTGCGAGCCGAAATACAGATGTGGATCAGACGTTACAGACCGTTCATTACCTTGGCTCGCTCACAAAGGACAAGGTGACGCATCTGCTGAAAACCGTCTTCACCCGCAGTGACCACGAGGGCTACAAGCTGGCGAGGAAGATTCTGGGGGATTGACGCTGCTTCACCCTACTTCCTGAGCGCCGTCATGAAGCCACGATCCGCCGCTGTGTCGTGGTAGGCACCGGGTTCAAAGCCTGTCTCTTCCAGCAGCGCGGAATATTCGCCGACCGAGTAGCACTTGCCTTGAGTCGAATGCATGAGCAGCGCGGAATACTCAGCGACGGGCAGTGGGCCGGTCTTGTCCACATTGATGAAGGCGTCATGGATGATCAAAAGGCCGCCGGGCTTCAGCGCCCGATGCGAGATGATGAGAAGCTTCCGCACTTCTTCCGTGCCCCAGTCATGGAGCACATTGGAGAAGAGGTGGACATCGCAATCCAAGGGCAAAGGGTCTTCCATGAAGTTCCCGACGGCGACTTCGATCTTAGCACTGAAGCCGCGTTCATGAATGCAACGGGCGGCGATGCGATCCACGGGCTCTTGCTCATAAACGGTGGCGTGCAGATGGGGGTGATGGGCGACCATTGAGCACGCATAAATGCCGCTCCCACCGCCGATGTCGAGCACACGATTGCGCCCTTCAAGGTTTAATTTCCTCGCCATTGCCTGCCCGAGATACTGCCCGCGACAGTCCATGGCGGCGGTGAAGGATTGAGAGAAGGCTTCGGTTTCCATGGCCTTGTGCCAGTCCAGCGCTGCCTTGTCACCGCCCCAGTTGGCGGGCTTGTCGGTCGCGAGCACCTTCAGGAAATCCATCGTCACCGGACGGTCTTTCAATGAGGCATAATACGGCGCGAGGCACCACGGTGAGCCTTTGGTCAGATGTTCTTTCCCCAGTGCGGTGATGTGGAAGACGCCTTCGAATTCTTCAATGAAACCGTTCGCAGCGAAGAGCGTGAGCATGACATCCGTCGGACGCTCGGCGAATTTGAAATGAGAGCAGATGCTTTTCTTGCTGGACGGATGAGCATTCAGCCAAGTGAAGAAATCCAGGTGGACAACGGCTGCGGTGAGCAAATCCACGCCATAGAGACCATCGCGGTAGCGGTAAACATGAAGCGGGTCTGTCTGCGGAGGGGTGGTGAGGTCTTGCATAACGGATGAAAGCGGAGTTGAGCGGGAACACAAAGGGAGATTTCTGCCGCGAATGTAGCCCGTAGCAGCCGACGTGAGAAGGCTCTGGCTGTTATCGAAGCAGAAGCAAAGAGCGTGGAGAAGGTCCAAGTTACCTTGTTCGTTTGGCTGGCCACACGAACAAGTAACTTGGAGCGTTGCCCACCACTTCAAATCATTCGCCTTTAGTCAGAGCCTCCTTACGTCGGCTGCTACAGGACACAAAAAAGCCTCCGCGTTATCGGCGGAGGCTTTTAAAGTAGAGCGAAGACTTACTTCAACTTACCGCTGAAGCCGCCTTTGTTGAGCGCAGCGAGGAACTCTTTCGTGGAGAAGTCGCCTTCGACTTTCACGGAGGTTGCGCCTTTCACAGCGTCGGTTCCGGTCACGCCAGCGGTTTCTTTGGCGGCCTTGTTGAAGGCATCAACGCACTTGCCGCAGCAGAGATGCACGCCTTCGATGGAGGCGGATTTTACCTTGGCGTCAGCCACTACAGGAGCTTCTGCGCCAGTGCCGTAGTAGCCAGCGTCCACGAGGGAAGCCACGGCTTTCTTCGCGTCGGCCTCGTCCTTAGCGGTGATGGTGACTTTATCCTTATCGGAAGCTGCGGTAGCGCCGGAAACTTTGGCAACAGCGTCAGCAATGCCCTTTTCGCACTTCTTGCAGCAGTTGTGAACGCCCGTGAGGGTGACGGTGGATTCAGCGCGGGCATTGAGGCCGAGCGAGAGAATGATGATGGACAGGGTAGTGATGATTTTCGTTTTCATAAGTGGAGCAGACTTGAGTAAGACGATACGAAAGGGGCGCTCTTATCAGATGATTCTGACTTCATGACCTGACTTCGGAAAGTAGGACTACATTCGCCTACTCCTCCTCTTCCCATTCTTCCATCAGTCGGCGCAGCTTCCGCTTCATGCCGATCTTCGCGGCGGCGGAGAGTCGGTCTATGAAGAGGATGCCGTTCAGGTGATCCGTCTCGTGTTGGATGGCGCGGCTCAAAAGACCGTCCGTCTCGATGACGAGCGTCTTGCCCTCAATCGTCGTCAGCGTGGCCTTGATCGCTTCAGCGCGGCGGATCTTCTCCCGCAAGTCTGGGAAGCTGAGGCAGCCCTCTTCACTGACGGCTTTGTCCTTCCCGTGATCCAGCTTGGGATTGACGAAGATGAGTGGCATGATGTCGGCCATAGGAGTGTCCTCGCCATTGACGCGCAGGTAGCTGATGCACTCGGGATCATGGGAGACATCCACGACAGCGAGCTGCAATGCGTGCCCGACCTGCTGCGCCGCAAGGCCCACGCCACGGGCTTCACGCATCGTATCAATCATGTCCTGCGAGAGCTTGCGGATGTCTTCAGTGATTTCAGTAACAAGACGGCCCTTCGTGCGCAGCACGGGGTCGCCATAGAGAACGATAGGGAGAACCATCCGGTGACTTAGAATAGAATGGGGGAAATTTACAGAGGGAATTTGCAGAAGGTGCGAGTGGCATAGGCGTCCCGCCTGTGGGTAGAACGGCCATCCTGGCTGTTCTGCATGATTCAGGCAAGATGCCTGAACTACACACAGGCTTGAAGCCCGTGCCACGTAGCACAGGCGTCCCGCCTGAGGGTAGGACAGCCATCCTGGCTGTTCTGCATGATTCAGGCAAGATGCCTGAACTACACACAGCCAGGATGGCTAGGTCACTTTTCCGTGGCGCGTTGAATGCGCGCAGGGACTTCGTTGATGGAGTAGCCGCCTGCTTTGAGCGCGTCCCAAATTTTCACGAGGAGTCCCAGCGGTGTGTCTTGATCCGCTTGCAGCTCCAGCTTGGCATCCGGCTGGGAACTCTTGAGCGCTTTCAAAGCGGTAGCGAGGTCCGTTTCCGTCATTTCAACACCATCAAGAAAGAGCTTTTTATCCTTCGTGACGGAGATGGTCTTCCGCGTTTCTTTGACCGTGGTAGCTCCACCAAGCGAGGCGGATTGAGGCAAAGCGATTTGCAGATGCGTGTCCTTTTTCTTCTTCTTGAACGTGGTGGTGGCCACGACGAAAAGCAGGACGATGACCAGAATATCCACCATCGCGACGATGGGGATCTGCGGGGAAGTGCGCTTGCGAGGCCGAAGATTCATGCGGGGGGCGGAGCGGAAGTTATTTGTCGCTGGTCGGCGTCCGGCGCACTTCAAAGTGACGATGGAAATCATGAATGGCCTTACGAAGGATCAGCTCCATCCGCACGGAAATGGCATCCAGCCTGCGGACGAAGTAACCGTGCGCGATGACCGTAGGAATGGCCACGAGCAGACCCGCGATGGTGCTGTGAAGCGCTTCGGCGATGCCCTTCGCGACTTGCGTCGTATCCGCTTCCACGGCCTCCGCTCCGCCACCGAAAGTCGAGAAGACATGCACCAAGCCGATGACCGCGCCGAGCAGACCCAGCAAGGGCGAAACGGTGACGATGACTTCCAACAACGGCACGCCGTTCTCCAGTTTATGCATGATGCCACGGGCGGCGGTTTCACACGCTTCATTGTTTTCATCCCGCGTCGCATACTTGCCCGAAATGGCGATGATGCCGAGCTGGGCCGCGACGCTGCCATCCTCCTCCAGCGTGTTCTGAAGGGGCTTGATGTCGCCCGTGTTCGCGTAACGCTCGATCTTCTGAATCTCTTCTTCGATGCTTTTGGGAAAGAGAATCTTATCCCGAAGTTGCAGTGTCTTCGTGATGATAACAGTCATGGAAATGAACGAGCAAAGGACGATGAGGATCATGACCTCGCCGCCTCCTTGCAGGAAATTCCAGACATTGGTGAGACCTTCAGGGAGTGAGGCGAGAAGCGGAGAGATGAGCATAAGCAGAGGTAATGAATCTTAATAAACCACAATGTCGTATTCGATCTCGAAGCGGCCTTGATCGAGAATGGGCAGCAAATCAGGCGGGATGGGCGGGATATTAGCCAACATCACGGCGCGCATGGAAAACTCCCTTAGCAGCGTTTTGGCATCACCAGACAGCACCTCTAAATGTTCGGGCTTGCCCTGCTTGTTCACGTAGAAATGAAGCCGGAGCTTACCCGGTTGCACAAAGTCACCCTTTTCAATTCGGAGGATGCTCCACTGCTGCTCGATGGCTCCCGTGACCTTCCGCATGTAGCGACCCGAAGGTGAACCGACGGCATTCACCGCGTCTTCCTCGCCACGATTACTGATGGTGCCTTTGGCCTTGCTGGTGCGGGTCTCGGGGCTGAAGGCGTTCTTCTCCGGTTTGGGCAAGGCAGGCACCGGTGGTGGCGTTGGCGGAGCCAAAGGCGTGGCGATGGGAATGGCTTTGGGCACGGGCGGCTCATCCATCGGCTCGCGCTGTTTGGGCGGCTCGTCGGCCTTGTTCATCGGCTTCCGAACGTCCAAAGGAAGGTGCTCAGAGCCGTCCTTCTCCGCCTCGTGCATCAGCTTTTCAGAAGGTGTCTCATCCTTCTTCACCACTTGGAGATCAGGCTCCGGCGGACGCATCTCCGGCTTCGGTGGCAGCACTGGAGAAGGAGCAGGCGAGGGCTTCGCAGGAGGTGGAGTCGGCGCGCTGTCATTCTTAAGCTCACCCGCTTTGGCATTGCGATTCGCCAGCTCAAAGGTCGGCACGTTCACGCCATTCGTCGTCGGCATCGGCGAGTCCGCTTTGGCATCAGGAGCGAGCTTGGAGGTCGCCACGGTGTTGCGATCCGAGATAAAATCAGCCTTCATCGGAGCCACGCCCGCATCCTCATTCTGCGTGGTGCGGATGTAGTGCTGCGTCTCGGCAATCGGCTTGGGCGCAAGAACTTGCGGCGGCGCTTGAACCACTTCGATGTTCGCAGGAAACAAAAGCGTTTCCTCTGGCTCAGGCTTGGCCTCGACCTTCGCCACCTCTGGCCCCGGAAGGCTCATGGACATGGCCAGACCGATGATCACCAGCAGATGCACCGCGAGCGAACCCGCGATCCCATAGCCAACAATGCGCCTTTCCATGTCCATGCAGACATTCACCATGCGCTTGTCTGTGATGGGAATCAATCACCTTTGCGTTGTCGCGAGAACATCCCGCTCGTGCGCGCGTGATGGAAGATCCACTGCTGAGCGTAGCCGCGATAGGGGCCGAAATGCTGATGCGCGAACGCCACCAATTGCTTGGAGCTCAGCTCATCCGGTGCGTCTGCGAAGTATAACTCCCGCAAGGCGCGCTCGATCCACACATCCACCGGAAACGCACCGAGCCTTTCATACGCGAAGAGCATGACACAATTCGCGATCTTCGGTCCGACTCCTGGCAAGGTGCAAAGCGCAGCCTCCAGCGCGGCATCATCCAGCGCGCTGATGGCCTCAAGGTCCAGCGTGCCGTCCGCAATACGCAGCGCCGTTTGATGAAGGAACTTCGCGCGATAACCGAGGCTGCAGCCGCGCAAGGCTTGCTCTCCGGCTTTCGCCAGCGCTTCGGGCGTGGGATAAGCGTGAAGCTCAGGCTCGACTTGCACGCCAAACTTCGCCCTCAGCGTTAGCGAGATTTGCCGAATGTGCGGCACTTGCTTCAACGAGGAAGTGATGAACGTGGCGAGGCATTCCCACATCGGCTGACGTAGAATTCGCAGACCCGGCGCATACTTCAGTGCCCGTTGCAGCGGCTTGTCGCGCTTCGGTAAGGTCTTTTGGATCGCGGCCAGATCGTGATCAAGCCCGAGATAATGGGACACCAGCGCGGAGCTTCCCGGGCTCACTAGCAATGTATTCTCATCCCGCTGATGCAGCCTCACAGGCTGATCGCCGATCATTCCGCTGAAGCCTTCCCCTTCACGCGACCAATGGAAAACCTGCCCCGAATCCAGCGTCGAGGCCAGATCGAAGTTTTGCACATGGAGAGTGTCCGGAGGCATTCAGTTCGAGACTACTTTCCGAAGCCACAAGCGCACGACATTCTTTTGTGTCTTCGTCTCTTTGTGGTTTGATCACGCATGACTTTGACTCCTGAACAAATCGAATGGCTCTGGCGCATCGGGGCCTTCGTGCTCGGCGCGATCCTCGCTGGCGTCTATCTCAACCAGCAGGCCCTGCTGAAACTCGGTGTGCTGAATGAAAAGCTCTCCCAACAACAAACGCGTCTCGACGAAGGCACTCATGAAATCACGGTGCTGGAACAGAGCCTCGAAGCGAAATCCCTGATTGAGCGCGGCCTGTTGTCAAAGCAGGCACAACTCGAGACATCGCTCGAAGATGAGCGGCGGAGTTCGCTTGAGAAACAAGAGCTGCTCCAGCGCGCGGAGCTTCGTTTGACGGATACCTTCAAGGCCATCTCCGCCGATGCCTTGCGCAACAGCCAGCAGTCGTTTCTCGAACTCGCGAAGGCCAATTTCGAGAAGCATCAGGAGACCGCGAAGGGCGAGCTGGAGCTGCGGCAGCAGGCCATCGGCAACCTCGTGAAGCCCGTCGCGGAATCGCTCACCAAGGTGGATGAGAAGATTCATCAACTCGAAAAGCAGCGCATCGCCGCGTATGAAGGACTGATGGCGCAGGTGACCTCGCTGGCCCAGACTCAGAAGGAACTGCATGTCGAAACCTCCAGCCTCGTGAGCGCTCTCCGTCAGCCGAAAGCGCGTGGTCAATGGGGCGAAATGCAGCTCCGTCGTGTGGCTGAGATCGCGGGCATGATCGAGTATTGTGACTTCAATCTCGAAGTCAGTGTGACTACCGAAGACGGCAAAATGCGGCCTGATATGATCGTTCGTTTGCCCGGTGGGAAGAACCTCATCGTCGATGCCAAGACTCCGCTCAGTGGCTATCTCGAAGCCGCCGAAGCCACGACCGAAGGCGAGCGCGATGCGGCCCTCGCCCGCCACGCACGGGCCGTCCGCGAGCACATGAAGCAGCTCGGTCAGAAGTCCTATTGGGAACAGTTCGAGAACAGCCCGGAGTTTGTCGTCTTGTTCCTGCCCGGAGAAATGTTCTTCAGTGCCGCCTTGGAAAAGGACCCGCAACTCATCGAGGCTGGTGTTGAAAACCGTGTCATCCTCGCCACGCCCACCACGCTAATTGCCCTGCTGCGCGCCGTGGCTTACGGCTGGCGACAGGAAGCCCTGACGAAGAACGCGAAGGAAATAAGTGCGCTTGGTAAAACCCTTTATGAACGCCTTGGTGTCATGGGCGATCACTTCCAAAAGATGGGCCGTAATCTCGGAGCCGCCGTCGAATCCTACAACAAAGCACTCGGCACACTGGAGACCCGTGTGCTCGTCACGGCCCGTAAATTCAAGGACCTCGAAGCCGCCCCCGAAGACAAGGATCTGGATGACATTCCGTTATTGGAAACCGTGCCGCGCTTTCCACAGGCTCAAGAGATGCTGGAACCGACCCTGTTCAAGGAAGCGTCCGCTCTGCCACCATCAGCCTCGTGAATTCGCCATCGCTGGTGTTGTAGTAGATGCGCTTGCCGTCCGCGCTGAAGGCTGGATGCGGATCATTGCGCCTCCAGGATTTTGCGCCTTTGGTTTGGTCGAAACTATGCAGCAGCACCCACTTCCCGCCGTTCATGTCCCCCACCACGATGCCCCACTCATCGGGCTTGCCACCGACTAAGAGGCTCTTGCCATCCGTGCTGACCGAGGGATGTGAACCGCTTAGCAGAGGCACGTCTTTCGACCATGCCGCCACTGGGTCATCCGCCAGACAAGGGGTGGCCAACAGACCCAAGAAAACAATTAGGCATTTCATGCCGGATAAACGCCCAGCGCGCGGCAATCTATACCTCGAATCATCAGATATTGTGAAAACGAATGCCGAAACCTACCTCACGCAAAGGCGCAAAAGTTCCCAGAGCCTTTCAGGACTTTGTGGCTTTGCGCCTTTGCGTGAGACTTCAATGCCTTTCACAAAAAGTGATGTCGCGAAGCATATCCCAGGAGCGGCGACGCTCAAGCCACTGCCACCTTCACCACGACCTTGAAGACTGGCTCCGACTTCTCCCATTCCAGCGTGGGCGCGTGGGCGTCCTGCGGATAGAGAATGGCAAAATGGCCCGCGCTCAGATGCACTGGCGTGTAGTCAGGAACCAGCTTCCACTTCGCGATGTCCTTGACCTCATCATACGGCCTTGTCTCCTCTTTCATCAGCGCGAG
>JANYJH010000173.1 GCA_025361865.1 Phragmitibacter sp. | reverse complement strand
GTTGCAGCCCGCGCTGGTGATCATCACCACGCGGCTGTCTCCGTTCAACTTCATCAGCTCCCGGTCAATGCGCGGGTCTTCCCAGGCCGCGTTATAGATGAGGTTCGACCCATGAACCCGCTTGAACACGAGATCGTGCGTGGCCTTGAGAATCCTGGTGGCGCGTTTGACAGCTTGTTTTTTGACCATGAGCAAATCCCTGCTTCGTGAGGGAATCGTCACATGATGCATGACCCGCGTTTAGGCGAGGATCACTGCGTCACACAACTGTCACATGGCTACTTCCGCAGCATCCAGCAGATGATGGCCTTCTGCGCGTGCAGTCGGTTTTCTGCTTCGTCAAAAATCGTGTCCGCATGTTTCTCCAAGGTCTCATCCGTGATCTCCTTGCCGCGATAAGCGGGAAGGCAGTGCATCACTACGGCATCCTTCGCAGCATGGCCCATGAGTTCTTCATTGATCTGATAAGGCTTGAGGACTTGAAGGCGTGAGGCGCTTTCTTCTTCTTTGCCCATGCTGACCCAAACGTCCGTGTAAACCACATCCACACCTGACACGGCCTTGGCAGGATCTTCGCTGAGCTTCACCTTGTCCGTGTTCAGCTTCTCCATGAATTCAGCGGGCGGTTGGAACTTCTTCGGCGCACCGATGACCAACTCAAAGCCGAGCCGTGCCGCAGCCCACATCCAGGAACGGGCCACGTTGCAATCGCCATCGCCGAGGAAGCAGACGCGCTTGCCTTTCCAGCCGCCGAGCCGCTCGTGCATGACCTGCAAGTCTGCGAGGATCTGGCAGGGATGCTCTTCATCCGTGAGCGCATTGATGGTGGGCAGCTTGCTGTATTTCGCGAACTCCTCCACGTCCTCCTGCGCATAGGTGCGGATGACCGCGCCATGCACCATGCGGCCAAGCACGCGAGCGGTGTCCTTCACCGGTTCACCCCGACCAAGCTGGGTATCCGCGCCGCTGAGGAACATCACGCTGCCGCCGAGTTCACGGATGCCGACCTCAAAACTGACTCGGGTGCGGGTCGATGATTTGTTGAAGATGAGCGCCCAGCACTGACCATTGAGCACTTGGGGAGAAGCGGTGCGGCTCTTCCGCAAGGTCGTGCCGAGTTCCACGATGTCCGTGATTTCCTGCTCCGAGAGAGCTTCGATGGAGAGAAGATTTTTCATGATAATTTTGACAGGACATCGTGCAGGATTTGCAGACCCTCACGGGCCTCGGCCTCCGTGGTGTTCATGGGGGCGAGCCAACGAAGCACCTTGGGACCAGCGGGCACGACGAGCAAGCCCGCATCCATGAGCAGCTTCGTGACCCAGATCGAAACGATCTTGCCACTTTCTTTGAAGTCATAACGCCCCTCGATGAGTTGTGTGTTGAGTTCAAAACCGATCATGAATCCAAACGGACGGATGGTCGAGATGACGGGCAGTTTCCATGCCATCACTTCTTCAGCGATGAAGGCTCCCATCTTCTTTGAGTGCGCCGCCAAATCATCACGCAGGATGACATTGAGCGTCGCGATGGCCGTAGCACAGGCCAACGGCGAGCCGCCATAGGTGCTGCCGTGACTGCCGGGGCCGAGGATATCACAAAGCTTCATCGCGTGGTCATCACCCACGGCGCGATCTCTGGCCCAGAAGGAACCGAGCGCGTAGCCGCTGCCGATGGACTTCGCCCAACTGATGGCGTCCGGTTGAATCTCATCACCGGGGACGATGCTTCTCCAACCAGCGAGCTCGCCCGTTCTACCGAGACCGCATTGGATCTCATCCAGCAGCAGGAGCAGATCGTGTTGATCCCGCAGCTTTTGAGCGGTGCGCAAGAACTCCGGCGTCACTGGATTCACGCCGCTCTCGCCCTGCACCGGCTCCAGCAGGATGGCGACGGTATTGTCCGTGATGGCCGCTTCTAGCGCCTCCACATCATTGAAGGGCACATACTTGAAGCCGGGCAACAGCGGGCCAAAGCCACCATGAATTTTCTCCTGCGCGGTCGCAGTCATGGTCGCAAACGTCCGCCCATGGAAACTCCCTGTGAAGGTGAGGATCTCGTAACGCGGCGTGCC
>JANYJH010000168.1 GCA_025361865.1 Phragmitibacter sp. | reverse complement strand
GGCCTCGGCTTGGGCCTTGATACTCTTTTCGGCGTTGGCGATGGCGGCGGTTCTCGCTGCTTCATTCTTCGCGTTTTCAGGAGCGACTTTGGCCTTGTAGAGATCCAGTTCCGTCTGCGCCGTAGCGATTTTCCCGCTGCGCTCCGTTTCCAATTTCGAAATCTCGGGAGCCATTTTCACTTCCTGCGCGCTCCAGGCGGCGACGAGGCCTTTGTTGTCTTCATCCATGCCGGAAACGGCAGCCAGCGCGGCCTGAATTTCCTTCTCGGTGGGCACGCGATTGAGAATACGGACGAAGAGTTCTTCCACCAGCTTTCGGTCATCAGGAATGTCCTTGGCAAGCTTTGCGATGGCGTTGAGCGGATCGCTGATGGCATCGCCAACGGTAGGTCCGCTGATGAGCGCCATGACGGGGCCGAGCTGCACATCGTTGCTGCGTTCGCACTCGCACGCACTCTCGCGCACGGGGCGGCCGAAGTTGTTCAAGAAGCCGTCAGGGAGCTTGATCTGCGCATCCGCCAATGCCGCCGCACGGGTGCCGGGCTGCACGCCGGGGATCTTGCTCGTCGCGCCCGTGACCGTGAAGATGGCATCATAAAGCACTTCCGCTGGGAGCCTGCGGGCTTTGGCATGGGAGTAGTTGATCTTATCGTCAGCGTTCCATTGATTAGTAGCGATGCCGAGCTGGTAGGTGCGGGATTTGCAGACGAGCTGCATGAGGTGGCGCACATTGAAACCGCTCTGCACAAACTCCTGCGTGAGGTAGCTGAGCAGCTCAGGATTGCTCGGTGGATTGCCCGCGCGAATGTCATCGAGAGGTTCGATCACGCCCGTTCCAGTGAGGTAACCCCAGACGCGGTTGGCGTAGCTCATGGCGAAGTATTGGTTGTCGGAACTGGTCATCCATTTGGCCAAGCGCTCACGGCGCGGCGCTTTGTCATCGTCCGCAAACTTCGTTACGAAAGGGAACGTCGGTGGCGCGTCCTTGCTGGTGCGCAGGTGCGTCACTTCCCCTTTACCCGTGTCCTTGACCACTTCATAAAGCGGCACCGCGCCTTCCACGGCACTGCCGCCGATGTTCGCCGCTCCGCTCTCGGGAGCACGATCAAAACCGACCTGCGCGAAGAAGGCGGCGGTCTGGTAATACTGATCCTGATTCCAGTGCTCAAAGGGATGGTCATGGCACTTGTTGCAATTAAAGCGCGTGGCCAGGAAGAGATGCGTGGTGTTCTCCATCGTCTCTTCGGGCTTGCGTAGAATCTTGAAATAACTCGCGGCCGGGTTGGCTTTATTGGAGCCGCTCGCCGTGAGAATGGAATAGGCGAACTTGTCATAAGGCGTGTTGTTCTTCACCTGATCGCGAATCCACGCGCGGAAAAGAGTCGCGCCTTCGCTGCCGAGGAACTTGCCGTTCACCTGAAGCATGTCCGCCCATTTGTTACTCCAATGCTCCACGAAGGCATCGTTGCCGATGAGCAAATCCACGAGCTTCTCGCGTTTCATCCGGCTGTCCGTGGTGTCTGCGAGGAAGGCTCGCACATCTTCCGGCTTCGGTGGAAGGCCCGTCAGATCAAGGTGGACGCGACGGATGAAATCGGCATCGCTGCACACTTCCGATGGCGCGATCTTCATGCGCTGCCATTTGGCGGAAACGAACTCATCCACCTTATTATACTTCGCAGGTTCACTCCAAGTGAAGCCCGTGCGATCCCCCATCACCGTCACGGTCGTGGCCGCATAGGCCCCTTCAAAGCGGGCGAGAATAGGCGCTTCACCCCGACGCAGCGTGGTCACCAATCCTTGCTTATCCGTCTCTGCCACTTCGGTGTTTCCACTGTCCACATAAGCCTCAGCGGTCACGTCCTTGGTCACACCATCGGCATAAGTCGCGAGCACACGCATCTGCTGACGTTCGCCGATGCTCTGCACCACGGGATTCATGGGGAAGACCTCAATGCGGCTCACGCGGGGGCTGGCTTCATTCAGCTTCGCCCCGCTCGCGATCCAGGCTTTGATCGTCTCATAATAGAGCTCGCCGGGCACCGTGACCTGACCGCCTTCATGCGGCACGGAACCGCTGGACTTCAACAACATCAAGCTGTGCGAGGGTGAGGCGACGTTCGCACGACGGCTCCACAACTCCTCGGTGAAAGCCGTCACATCATAGTAAGGATCATAGCCGCGCAGGGAGAGTTTGAAGCCGTTCTTGCCTTCCTTCGAGCCGTGGCAGGTGCCCGCCGTGCAGCCGAGCTTCGACAACACAGGCATCACATCGTGAATGTAATCTGGTGTAAAAGCGACCTTCGTTCCGCTGACCTCCATCGGCACGCTCG
>JANYJH010000097.1 GCA_025361865.1 Phragmitibacter sp. | reverse complement strand
GGCGACGCGCTGGCGCTGACCGCCGGAGAGCTGGGACGGGTAGCGGTGGCCGAGATCGCGGAGTTGAATGCGCTCCAACAAACCATCCACGGTGTGGAGGATTTGGTCATTGGAGGGTCGGTCTGCCCGCTTCAGCACGCGGAGGCCGAAGGCGATGTTCTCTGCGACGGTCATGTGGTTGAACAAGGCGTAGCTCTGGAAGACGAATCCGGCCTTCCGCTGGTAGGCGGTCTGATGGGTGACGTCTTTGAAATTGAAGAGGATGCTGCCCTCGCCTTCATCGGGGAATTCAAGGCCGGCGATGACGCGCAGCAGGGTGGTTTTCCCAGAGCCGCTGGGGCCGAGGAGGGCGACGAGTTCGCCGGGCTTCACTTCTAGGGAGACATCCTTGAGCGCTTGGTAGCGGCCAAAGGTCTTGCTGATGCTATCGACGACGATGCTCATAAAGTTAGCGTTTGTCAGAGATGAAGGATTTCAGGACGAGCGTGAGGAGGGCGAGCATGGCGAGGACGGAAGCGACGGCGAATGCGGGCACGAACTGGTATTCGTTGTAAAGCACCTCAATGTGCAGCGGCATGGTGTTGGTCTTGTTACGGATGTGGCCGGAGACGACGGAGACGGCTCCGAATTCCCCCATGCTGCGGGCGTTGCAGAGGATGATGCCGTAGAGGAGGCCCCATTTGATTTTGGGCAAGGTGACGCGCCAGAACATCTGCCAGCCGTTCGCGCCGAGCGTCATCGCGGCCTCTTCTTCGGCCTGGCCCTGGGCTTCCATCTGCGGGGTCAAGACGCGGGCCACGAAGGGGAAGGTGACGAAGATGGTGCTCAAAACGATGCCGGGCAGCGCGAAGATGATCTTGATGTCGTGCTCCTTAAACCACGGACCGACGAGGCCTTTAGAGCCGAAGAGCAGCACGAAGATCAAGCCGGAGATGATCGGAGAAACCCACAGGGGCAACTCAATAAGCACGGTCAGTAAGCGGCGACCTTTAAACTTAAAACGGGCGACACACCACGCGGCGGCGATGCCAAAGAAGGTGTTCAGCGGCACGGAGATGGCGGCGACTTTCAGCGTGAGCCACACGGCGTTCATGGTGGCGCGGTCATTGAACGTAGCCATGTAGCCCTCCCAGCCCTTACGGAAGGCTTCTATGAAAACGAGGACGAGGGGCAGCAAAAACATCACTCCCATGAAGGCGACGGTGATGGAGATGATGATCCATTTCATCCACGGCGGCTCGGCGGTCGCGCGGCTGAAGGGATAGTGCGCGGAACGGAGCGCCTCACGGACTTCGATGATGGCGGACATAGGATTAGCGGGCGAAGCGGCGCAGGTTGCGGTTGATGAGGTAGTTCGAGATCGCGAGGATCATGAAGGAGGCGATGAGCATGACCAGGCCAATGGTCGTCGCGCCCGCGTAGTCGTATTGCTCCAGTTTAGTGACGATCATCAGCGGGGCGATCTCCGTCTTGAACGGCAGGTTCCCCGAGATGAAAACGACGCTGCCGTATTCCCCCACGGCCCGACCAAAGGCCAGCGTCATGCCGGCGACGGTGGACGGAAGGATGGGCGGCAGGATGACCTTGGTGAACGTCTGCCAGCGGTTCGCGCCGAGGCACGCCGCTGCTTCTTCCGGCTCCAACGAGAGGTCTGCGATGACGGGTTGCACCGTGCGCACGACGAAAGGAAAGCCGACGAAGACCAACGCCAGCGTGACGCCAAGGGGCGTGAAGGCGATCTTGATGTCAGAGTTGACCAACAGCGAACCGATCCAGCCATTGACGCTGTAAAGTGTGACCAAGGCGATCCCCGCTACGGCGGTGGGCAGAGCGAAGGGCAAGTCCACGATGGTGTCGAGAAGTCGCCGCCCCGGAAAATCATAGCGCTCCAAGGCCCAAGCGGTGATGAGGCCGAAGAAGCCGTTGATCAGGGAAGCCACGAAGGAGGCTCCAAAGCTCAACTCCAGCGAGGCCAGCACTTGCTTGTCCGTGAGCGTATGGATGATGGCCCCGAACCCACCCGAGGCTGATTTCCAAAACAGCGTGGCCAGCGGGATCAGCACGATCAGCGTCAGGTAGAGCACGGTGTAGCCCAAGCTAAGGCCGAAGCCGGGAAGGATATGGCGGGGACGGGACATGAGTTTAGAGATTCGCGGCGTAGGCTTGGAGCTGACGGAACTCAGCCAGAATGGTCTGGACGGCGATCACGCTGGCTTTCACCTGCGCTTCCATCGGAGCTAGCGCCGGAGTTTCAAATACTATCTCCAGCGGTTTGGGTTGTTGTTCAGGAGGGGCGCTGAGGATTCCGGTGTAGCCCGCTTTGATGATGCCGTGACTGGCCTTGAATCCATCAATCACGGCGCTCTCATTCCGAGGCAGAACGGCATGAACCGCAGCCAGCGCAGGCTCCAGCAAGTGCTCACTCAGCAGCGCCCCACTGACGAAGCCGTAGCAGCCCTCTGAGGTGTCATCTGAATGCAGCGCGATGATCCCGTCATAGGCTTCCGCGCGCAGCTCACTCTCCAGATATTTCACTTCGGGCTTCTCAGAACCGCGCCAGAAAAGGCGGTTCAAATCCAGCCCTTCCCAGCAATGGCGCGTGCCCGCGTTGTGCCCCGTTGGATTGCAGACCGGGTAGAGGTGAAGCTCATAATCGCGCAAAGCCTCGGGTTGTCGTGAAGCCCAACGCACCAGCTCATAGCAGGCGAGCGTGCCCGCTTCTTCATCCCCATGCAATCCGGCGAAGATGCCGATCTTCATGCCAAAGCCGGGCCGCTCAGGAGCCGCGATGATCTTCGGCATGAACACCGTTTCGCCCTCCTTCTTCTCGCGTTTCACGGTGAGGCGCGACTCCCGGACAGGACGCCACACACCCGTGGCTGTGAAGTCACCTTCATAGCTGATGTGATGGACGTTGGGCATGGCCAATCGAGACTTCATGCCGGGCCATTATTTCCGTGCGGAGTAGATCTGGTCAAAGATCCCGCCGTCATCGAAATGGGTCTTCTGAGCCTTCGCCCAGCCGCCGAATTTCTCGTCGATGGTGACGAGTTCCAGCTTGGTAAATTGGTTTGCATACTTCGCTGCGGCCTTCTCATCACGCGGACGGTAGAAGTGCTTCCCAGCGAGGTCTTGGCCTGTCGGTGAGTAGAGATATTGCAGATAAGCCTTGGCGGTTTCGGCGGTGCCATGTTTGGCAGCGGTCTTCTCCACCACGGCCACGGGCGGCTCTGCGAGGATACTGAGAGAAGGCACGACGATCTGAGTTTGACCGGGGAATTCTTTCTTGATCAGGAAGGCTTCGTTCTCCCAGGAGATGAGCACATCCCCGAGGCCACGTTGGGCGAAGGTCGTGGTGGAACCACGCGCACCGGAGTCCAGCACAGCCACGTTCTTGTAGAGTGCGCCGATGAATTCTTTAACCTTCGCTTCATCGCCGTTGAACTTCTTGGACGCAAAGGCCCAAGCCGCTAGGTAGTTCCACCGGGCACCCCCGCCCGTCTTTGGATTCGGTGTGATGACGCTAACTCCAGGCTTCACGAGGTCATCCCAATCCTTGATGCCCTTCGGATTTCCTTTACGGGTGACGAGGACAATCGTGGAAGTGTAAGGCGAGCTGTTGTGAGGTAATTTGCTCTGCCAGTCAGCCGGGATGTCGCCTGATTTCTGCGCGATGGCATCAATGTCATAGGCCAGAGCCAGGGTGACCACATCTGCTTCCAGCCCGTCAATTACGGCCCGCGCCTGCTTGCCGGAACCGCCGTGGGATTGGCTAATGTCCGCGCTCTTCCCGGTCTTCGCTTTCCAATACTGGGTGAAGGCGGCATTGAACTCCGTGTAGAATTCACGGGTAGGATCATAGGAAACATTCAGTAAATCCTCAGCAGGCAAGACACCGAGGAGCAGACCGCTGAGAGCGAGGGTAAGGGGAAGTTTAGAGATCATGGGAGGTGATTAAAGGGTGGGGGAGTTCGGCGTCAGAAGCGCGGCTAGGAAGCCGTCAGCAGGGTCTGCATGGCGGCCTTTGGATATTTTCTTCGCGGCGCTGGCTTTCTTGGGCTGACAACCCATCTTCTGCATCGTCACTTCGACGACATCATGCAGCGTGTAACGGTCGAGGATATTGGCCACGGCGTTGCGGACATCAATCATGAGCATTCTCAAGCCGCAGTGCTTCTCATCAGGACAGGTGCAGGGTTCGTATTCCGTTTCACTGGCGCAGCCTATGGGAGCCAACTTGCCGTCAATAAGCCGGACGATCTCGCCCATACGAATCTGCTTCATCGGCTTCGCGAGGAGCGCTCCGCCTGCCTTACCACGCTTGCTCACGATGTAGCCCGCGCCGCGAAGCGTGAGTAGAATCTGCTCCAGAAACTTAAACGGCAGATGCTCCTGTTCAGCAAGCGTGGAGACGGAGACGACATCCGTTCCGTTCCGCTTGGCGACTCCCAGTCGGATCAACGTGCGCAATGCGTATTCGCCTTTCTTAGTCAGTTTCATAAGCGAAAGGCTATTGCTTAATCTACATTGCGCAAGTCGGAGTTAACAGGGGGC
>JANYJH010000074.1 GCA_025361865.1 Phragmitibacter sp. | reverse complement strand
TCAAGAAATGCTGGCCGTGATGGCGGATTACAAGGGCTGAGCAGGGGGTTAGCTGTGGTTTGCAGTTGTTGAGCTATGGTTTATGACAGGACGGCAAACGACCGCTAACCTTATCCCAACTATGGCTGAACGACCGCATTCCTCCATCATCGCCCTCGGTCTCGATCTGGTGGAAGTCTCGCGCATTCGGGCCTTGCTGGCGCGCAGTGGCGACCGTTTTAAGGAGCGGATGTTTCACGCGGGGGAGATCGAGTATTGTGATGCCTGTGCCTCGCCGGAGATTCACTATGCAGCCAGATTTGCGGCGAAGGAAGCCGTGGTGAAGGCGCTGGGCACGGGCTTCGCGGAAGGTGTGGGCTGGAAAGATGTGGAGGTCCGACGCGCCGCCAACGGCCAGCCGTCCATCGTTTTGCATGATGGCGCGGCACGGCAGGCGGCTTCGATGGGTATCCAGCGGGTTTTGCTCACGCTGACGCACACGGAGACGACGGCTGCGGCCTCGGTGGTGGCCATCGGGGAATAATGACACATCCGATAACTTCGTTCTCGCCACGGAGACGGACTTCGGTAAAGTCGGCTCGCTATTTATTCATGGCTGACGACGACTCCATTCCCCCAGTGACCTTTCAAGCTCCTAGTCTTCAGGAGCTTGCGCACTACTTGCCGCAGTATGAAATCCATGATTTCATCGCCCAGGGCGGCATGGGCGCGGTGTATCTGGCGCGACAGGCCGCGCTGGACCGCTACGTGGCCATCAAGGTTCTCCCCGCGATGATTTCCGGGGAGACGGACATGGATTTCACTGCGCGGTTTCAGATCGAAGCGCGGGCCATGGCGAAGCTGCATCATGGGAACATCGTGGGCGTGTTCGACTTCGGCACCACGCAGGCAGGACATCTGTTCCTCGTCATGGAATATGTCCCCGGTCACACGCTGCATGATTTGATTCATACCGGCGCAGTGACCAAGGAGCACGCGCTCTCCTATGCGCTCCAGCTCTGCGATGCGATCCAATACGCACATGACCACGGCATCATCCACCGGGACATCAAGCCGAACAATATTCTCATCAGCACGGATGGCCATGTGAAGGTGGCGGACTTCGGTCTCGCCCGCGCCACAGCGGCGCAGGATCAGGAAGTGATGATGGGCACGCCGGACTATGCGGCTCCCGAAATCACGCAGGGCATCGAGGTGGATCAAAGGGCGGACATCTATGCGATGGGCGTCCTTTTCTATGAGACGCTGACGCAAACCTTGCCAAAGAAAACCCGACAGTTGGCCTCTGTCCTCAGCGGCGCGGATGTCGGTTGGGATGAAGTCATCGCCAAAGCCACGCGCGTCTTCCCGAAGGATCGTTACCAGCAGGTGAAGGAGATGCGGCAGTCGATTTCTTTGATCGCGAATCGTCGTCGTTTCCCCTCAGGTGGCGGGCCGCAGCGAGTGGTTCCTCAAGTGCCTGTGCAGGTGGTTCCGCCGCAACCAGTCTCGGTCATTTCACTGATGATCAAGCTCATGGTCCTAGCGGCCATCGGTTTGACCGGATTGTATTTCTGGAATGCCCGCAAAGACCCCGTAGAGCAGCTTAAAACGGTGACCGCTGAGGAGGCACTCAAGGTGAAGACGACCACTCCTTCCGTGATGCCTGCAACGCCCGAATCCACCGAGCCAGTAAAGCCGATGATCTCCGTGGCGGAACTGCAAACGGTCAATGTCGCCGACGTTCCCGCTGGTCATCTCTCCAAATTTCAGCAGTCCCACAATGACACCATCACGGGCGTGGCCTTGCTGCCAGATCAAAAGCGAGCCGTGACCTCCAGCGCTGATGGAACGGTCAAAGTCTGGGCCGTGGCGAGGGGTGAATGCCTCCAGACGTTCACCGCTGAGAGCGCGGCATTGACTTGTGTGGCCTTAAGCAGCACAGGCCGTTACGTGGCCGCAGGGGGCAATGATTCTCAGACGCGGGTCTGGGATGTGGATTCAGGAGCGCCCGTCGCCCAAGCCACCACCACGGGCAAGCAAACGGGCAGCGTGACCTTCTCGCCAAGCGATGATGCCCTGCTGCTCGCGTCTTCCGATCAGACGACTCCTTTGCAGTTGTGGAAGTTCGCGGATGGTTCCAGTCCCTTTCCTCTCGATGGATGGACAGGGGCCGTGCAAAGCGTAGCCCGCGTGCCGGGCAGCGCCGATGAGCGCTTCATCACGGGCGGTCGCAGCAGCAGCACCACGCCCAATCAGACGGAGATGCGCATCGGCAGCTTTAAGAGCAATATTCCTCTCGGAGTCATTCGCCCCTTGAGCATCATGCCCTACCGCATAGCGGTATCACCCGATGGGCGTTGGTTGGCCGCCGTTCAGTCGCGGGCTGTGGCGGTGCTGGACCTGAAATCAGAGAAGGAAGTGGCGCGATGTGAAGGGCTCGGCTCCAGCATTTTCAGCCTCCGTTTTCTGGATCGTGGCCGCTTGATTCTCACGGGTTGCGGTGACTCCACGATCCGCATCTTTGAGACGATCACAGGCAAGGAAATGTGGAAAGTCACAGGGGAAACGCATTGCACGAACTACCTGGATGTCAGCGCAGATGAGGCCTTCCTTCTCACAGGGGGCGGCATCGGTTCTGAAGCAGGACAAAAGCTGGCCAAAGACGGCGATAACGCACTCCATCTCTGGCGTCTGCCGGAACTGAAATCACTCGTCTCCAGCGAGGCCCCTTTGGCAACAGCGAGGATCGAGATGGCCAGTGCCACGCCGGTAGATGACACTGAGATAACCCAGCTCAAAGCCCAATTTGAAGCCCAATGGGACGAGCGCATCATCAAAGGAGCGACCACGTTGCGCGAAGATCTCGACAACAAATACGTCGCGGCTTTGCGCGGCAAGCTGACGGGAACTGCGCCATCGGAGCGCAACCCGATTCTGAACGAAATCTCCCGCGTGGCCAACAAAGGCGCGGTGCCGCCCGTCGTTGATCCCAACTCGCCACCGATCCTCAAGCAACTGATGAAGATCTATCTCCAGCAGATTCCGTTGCTGGATGATAAGCTCAAAGAATCCACGGCTGCGCTGATCTCAGAGCAAAGTGCGGTTGCAACGGCTCTTGAAGCCGCCCGGACGCAGAAGGGAGATGCCGCTGCCGCCGCCCGCGTCAAAGCCATGTGGGAAGCCTGGTCTGCCAGTCATGCGGCTCCAGCGAAGTGAGGCATGTCCCGCAGATTTGTAATCCCACCAGGATTATGAAACATACCGCGCCACCTTCATCCGCTCTGCGAACAAGAGTGCCTTGAAGCGTTCCAAATCAAGCTCACGCGACCCGCTGATGAGCGCATATTGATACTGCGGCCACTCCTTGAGTTCAGTGAGGGCGTTAGTGAGTCGCAGGTTCAGCTTCTCTTGGTCTTCGGTGCCACGTTGGGAGAGGCGTTCCTTCAAGGCGTCCACGCTGGGTGGAAGGATGAAGATGTCCACGAAGCAGCGCTGCACCAGCTCATCATCACAGGTTCGCACTTGCGCTGCGCCTTGGATGTCTATGTCCATGACCACATCCACACCGCGCTCCAGATTCGCTTTCACATAGGTCTTCAGCGTGCCGTAGTAATTGTTATGAACATGGGCGTGCTCGAAGAATTCTCCGCGCTCGATGTGCTCTTTGAACTCGGGTTCGGTGAGGAAGAAGTAATCGCGACCATGCACTTCTCCGGCGCGTGGCGCACGGGTGGTGCAGGAGATGGAATAGGCGACTTCACCCATGTCTGCGAGCTGGCGACAGAGCGTGGTCTTGCCAGAACCAGAAGGGCCGGAGACGACCATGAGGACGCCGAGGCGCTGGGTGGGGAAATCGTTGGTCATAAGTATCACTCAATGTTTTGCACCTGTTCGCGGATCTTCTCAAGCTCCGTCTTGGCGCGCACGACGAGCTGGGCCAGGGGCGCGTGATTCGCCTTACTGCCCATCGTGTTGATCTCTCGAAAGAGTTCCTGCGAGAGGAAGTCCAACGAGCGGCCCACGGGCTCGCCATTGTCCATGTAGGTGCGGAATTGTTTGATGTGGCTGGCCGCGCGCGTGATCTCCTCTGAGATGTCGCAGCGATCCGCGAACAGGCCGATCTCCTTGACGAGGCGCTCATCATCGAGGGGCAAAGGCAGGCCCGCATCGGTAAGTCTTTGGCGCAGGGCATCGCGATACTTCGCGACCACTTGAGGAGAGAGTTCGGCAGCTTCAGTGAACATGGTCTGCAAGGCATCCAGCCGCACGCTCATGTCTTCCTTCAAGTGCTGGCCCTCAGCGCTGCGCATGGTGAGCATCTGGTTCAGCGCCGCGTTCACGGCTTTATCAATGAAGGGCTGCGCTTGTTCAGCGGTGACTTCACTTTGCTCAATCGTGAAGACGCCGGGCCAGCGAATGATGTCATTCGATGAGATGGCGGAAGGCAGGTTCAACGAGCCCGATAGCTTCGTGAGCGCTTCGGCATATTGCTTCGCTAAAGTTTCATCCACCCGCAGGCTGGCTTTGCTGGCGCTTCCACGATCTGCGGTGATGGCCGCGTAAACCCGGCCACGGGAAAGCTTCCCTGCGATGCCATTGCGCAGTCCTGTTTCCAGCTCGTTCAACTCACGCGGAAGATTGATGACGATCTCCAACTGCTTGCGATTCACCGAGCTGATTTCCACCCGCCAAACGACGCCCTCAGCGATGGCCTCGCCGCGTCCAAATCCCGTCATGCTATTCATAGCCCAGCATGTTGGCGAGCGTGCGGGGTGCGGCAACGGGATAATGTGGTTGATTGACTTGGTGATACAAACTAATGTCTCACCATGAGAACAGTAACCGTGCGTGAACTCAGGAACGATTTCGCCAAACTTTCCACCTGGCTGAGTGCGGGCGAGGAGATAGCGATTACCAAACGCGGGATCACCTGCGCCAAGCTGGTGCCCGTAGAACTGAAGAAGGCGGGGCGGGTCAAGCGGCCCGATTTCGCAGGACGGCTGCGTCAAATCTATGGCGACCAAGCTGCTCAGAACGCCATCTTGCTAGAGCGCGAGGAGGCAAAGTGGTAGCGTATGCGGACTCCAGTTTTTTGGTTTCCTTGTATGTTCAGGATGCTCATTCAGACTCGGCGGCACGACGGATGGCAAAGCTCTCCGTGACGCTGCCGTTCACTCCTTTGCATCGCCATGAAGTGCGGAATGCTTTCAGGCTTTCGGTGTTCCGCGCTGAAATCACGAGCACTGAAAAGCAGGCAGCTTCAGCGCTTCTGGAAAGCGATTTGAAATCTGAAATCTTATCCCATACGTCCATTCCTTGGACGGATGCTTTTCGCAAATCAGAGCAACTGGGAGAGCGTTACGGACAAGCGCTCGGGGTGCGGGCCACCGACTTGCTACATGTCGCCATCGCCTGTGAACTGGGGGTGCGTGATTTCCTGACATTCGATCAACGTCAAGGCAAGCTCGCTGAAAAGGCGGGACTGCGTTGGTTGAAGTAGCACAGGCGTCTCGCCTGTGGGTAGAACAGGCATCCTGCCGTTGTCAGAGATGATTCAGGCAAGATGCCTGAACTACCCACAGGCAGGATGCCTGTGCCACGTTAAAACGCCTTCACGGTCTCGCGCAATCCTTCCATCACGGTGTGATCTGGTGCGAAGCCGAGAGCTTGCTGAATCTTCGTGGCGTCAGCGCAGGAATGACGGATGTCGCCTGCACGGAAGTCGCGATAGATGACGTTTGGCACGGCACGACCTGTGTCCTCGCTGACGAGCGTTTGCAGCGTGGTGAAGAGCTCGTTCAAGGTGGTCGCGCTGCCCAGCCCCACATTGAAGACCTCACCGAACGCGGCTGCATTGTCCGTCGTTGCTCCGAGGATGTTCGCCTGCACGATGTCTCTCACGAAACAGAAATCGCGCGTGTTACCGCCGTCGCCATTGATGAAGACATCCTGGCTTTTCTTCATGGCATCAATCCAAAGCGGGATCACGGCGGCGTAAGCACCTTTCGGATCTTGGCGTGGTCCGAAGACGTTAAAGTAACGGAAGCCGACCGCTTCAAAGCCGAAGCAGGTGTGCAGGGTCTGCGCATAGATCTCGTCCATGCGTTTGCTGGCCGCATAAGGTGAGATGCATTTGCCGATGCTTTCTTCGCGCTTGGTTTCCAAAGCATCGTCGCCATACACCGCGCTGCTGCTCGCGTAAGTAAGACGCTTCACGCCGCCGCGATGAGCGGCGAGGAAGATGTTGAGCGTGCCGGAAACGTTGATGGCATTGCAATCTGCCGGCTTGTCCATGGAGAGCGGAACGGAGCCCATCGCGGCGAGATGAATGACGCGATCCACACCGGCAACAGCGCGATCACAGGTCCCCGCATCGCGGATGTCGCCTTGCAGGAATTCAAGTCGCGCCGCCTTCTCGGGGCCGACAAGGCCACGCACAGCCTCCAGATTCTGCGTTTTTCCAGTGCTCAGATCATCGAGCACTCGCACGCTTTGGCCGAGGCTGAGCAGCTTCTCGATGACATGCGAACCGATGAAGCCCGCGCCGCCGGTGACGAGCCAATGCTGAGGTTGATCACGTAGGGTGGCTTGAGTTCTTTGATAGATAGTCATGGAAAATGCAGAAAATATAACACATCGCGTGAAATTCGCACGATTCAGAACTCAAGAATTCGAGAAACAGCGCGGATTTTCCTTTTCGTTTGCAGCCCACGGCCTCATCATGGCAGCCCTTTATGCGCGCTTTACCGTTCCTGTTCCTCTTCGCTGCGGCCCTTCCTCTTCATGCTCAATCCGTCAAACTCACGCCCAGCGATGCTGGATTGAAGGTGGAAGTGAATGGCGCTCTGTTCACCGAATACATCACGAAGAATACGCCGCGACCCTTCATGTATCCGGTCATCGGCGCGGCTGGTGAGAACATCACGCGGAACTTCCCGATGCGCACCGATGTGGCGGGTGAACCGACCGATCACAAGCATCATCGTTCCCTGTGGTTCGCGCATGGCAGCATCAACGGCATGGACTTCTGGAGTGAGGAAAAGAACTTCGGCAAACAGGAGCATGTGAGTTTTGGCGAAACCAAATCGGAAGGCGACAAAGGCTTCTTCACCGCGGACACGAAATGGGTCGCGCCGAACGGGGCCGTGCAACTGACGGACTCACGCAAGATCACGATCACCGCCTTGCCTGAAGGCGAGAAGCTACTGGACTTCGACATCACGCTGAAAGCCAGTGAGGGCGATGTCGTCTTTGGCGATACTAAGGAAGGCAGCATGGCGCTCCGACTTTGCTCATCCCTTTCCCTCTCTGCCAAGATCGAAGGGGCCAAAGGCCACGCCTTCAACAGCGGCGATGACCGCAACGCTCAGGTCTGGGGCAAGCACGCGAACTGGGTCAGCTACTACGGCCCTGATCCGAAGGGCACAGAAGTGGCCGTGAGCATCCTCAGCCATCCCAGCAATCTCCGTTCTCCGACCACCTGGCACGCGCGGGACTACGGTTTGTTCGCCGTGAATCCCTTCGGTCTGCATGACTTCGATCCCACGCTTGCTGAACACGCCGGGGACTACACCCTGAAAAAAGGCGAAAGCCTGACGCTTCGTTACCGTTTCTACTTTGCCAAAGGGAAATCACGCCCCGCTGAGTTGGAAAAGCTGTTCAAAGATTACTCCAGCCAGTAAAAGTTAAGTTCCGATCTATACCAAATAACATGAACACACCCTCCTCCATCACCCGCCGCGATGTGCTGCGTAGCTCGCTCTACGCTGGTGCCGCAATGTATCTGCCCACCTTCGCCAAGGCCGCCGGGGCCAACGAAGACATCCGCATCGCCGTCATCGGCTTCAATGCCCGTGGCAAAGGCCACATCGGCGATCTCACCTCTGGCAAAATCAAAGGCGTCCGCCTCGTCGCGCTGTGTGATGTGGACTCCGATGTCATGGATAAGATGGTCGCAGGACTTGAGAAGAAGAACATCAAGGTCAAAGCCTACACCGATTACCGGAAGCTCCTTGAAGATAAGGACATCGACGCGGTCACCATCGCCACGCCGAACCACACGCACACGCTCATCGCTCTCTCGGCCCTCGCCGCAGGGAAGCATGTGTATGTTGAGAAGCCAGTCTGTCATAACCTCTTTGAAGGGGCAGAACTCCTGAAAGCAGGCGTCGCCGTGGAAGGCAAGCTCATCCTTCAACACGGGATGCAGCGCCGCTCAGACCTCGGCTGGGCCTCCGCGATGGAGTTCGTGAAATCAGGTGAGATCGGTAAGCTCGTCCTCTCCCGTGGCACCAACTACAAGCCGCGCCAGAGCATCGGGAAAGTCGCCGCGCCAGTCGAAGTCGCAGGCGGCATCATCAAGCCCGGCCAGTTCCATGATAAGGCAGGCAAGAGCACCACTGGCACGGTTGATTACAACCTCTGGAGCGGCCCCCGCCCCATGATGCCCATCGCCCGTGAGAAATTCCACTACGACTGGCACTGGCAGTGGGCTTATGGCAATGGCGACATCGGCAACCAAGGGCCCCACCAGCTCGACGTTGGTCGCTGGGTGCTCGGCAATCCAGAGCTTCCTCTGCGCGTGATGAGCTTCGGTTCCCGCTGGGGTTATGAAGATGACGGCCAGACCGCGAACAACCAGATGGCGCTCTATGATTGGGGCGCAGGCAAAGTGCCTCTCCTCTTCGACAATCGCGGTCTTCCGAAGGCCAATATGAATTTTGGCAAGGACGGTAAAGAAGGCGGCGCGCCCGTCTATTACGTCTCTGGTCAGGGCAAAGGTGGCTCGACGCAGATCGGCAATGTCTTCCATTGCGAAGGCGGCTACGTCGCTGAATCCAAGGCTTACGACAACGAAGGCAAGATGGTGAAGAAGTTCGATGACTTCCGTGACGGCCCGAGCCACATGCCGAACTTCATCGCCTCCATTCAGGCGGGCAAGCGCGTGAATCCGAACCTGCACATCAGTCACGGCTTCCAAGCTGCCTGCCTCGCGCACCTCGCTAACGTCAGCTACCGCCTCGGTAAGAAGGTCGCCCCCGGTGAAATCAAAGAACGTCTCGCGGCTGATAAAGCTGCCAGTGCGACCTTTGAAAACTTCGTGGCCAATCTCGAAGCCAACCAAGTGGACGTCAACGCGCAGAAGACCTCCCTCGGCCCTTGGCTCAGCTTCAACGCGGAAGCGATGAAGTTTGAAGGCGAGTTCGCTGAAGAGGCCACGAAGATGGCTACCGAAGAATACCGCGAAGAGTTCAAGCTGCCGAAAGTCGGCTAAGCGATTCGGATCAATCTCATTCCAGGAATGAAAGCGCCCGGTGGAAACATCGGGCGCTTTTTATTTCAACAGCAACTTTCGTTTGCCACGCTCAGCCGCTTCCGCATCGTGAAATGACATGCGCCTTGTCATCAACGGAACCCCTCAAGATTTCTCCCAGCTATCCACGGTTCAGGACTTGCTGAACGCGCTCGGCTTTGGGGAGAAGCCCGTCGTGGTGGAGTTGAATCAGCGCGCCTTATTCCCTCGTGAAGTGGCTACCACGACGGTCGCTGAAGGAGACGTGATCGAAGTCGTGCAGATCACCGCTGGTGGCTAATGGATCAATGCGGGCTCTCGTAGAAGATGTAGTTCGAGGAGTAATCGCTGAACTCAAAATACACGCGCTTCTCTGTGGCATCTGCAACGCCATTCAAGTTCTCATCCAAGACACCATAGCCGTAACGATAAGGCCGTGACGCACTGCCGCCATCTGTGGCGGTCGCCGTGGTGAGCTTGTCCACTTTAATGAAACGCTTCACGAGCTTCTCGCCCGCATAGATTTCGAGGACGCCATTCACGCCTGTCCAGTTCTGGATGGAACGGCCAATACGGTTCTGCGTTTCCTTCGTGCAAGACATGAGCAAGGCAAGAAGGCAGGGAAGGAGGAGGTGTTTCATAAAAGGAGCGCGGAGCTTCAGCCCGCAGTATTTGTGTTTGTTTATAATGAAATGATGCGGGCTAAAGCTCCGCGCTCCGTTAGCTCTGCCAGCGCTGGAAACTTTCGATCGCCTCATAGTTCGCCAGTCCGAGCGAGTCATAAGCCTGCGCAGTTCCTTGATTGGTCTTCGTCGCTTCCAGCTCCATTGAGGTCAGCGAGGTGTATCTCGTCAACGCCCGCGCCTTGAGTTCAAGCTGCATCGGACTGATCGGCATGGCCATATCAATCTCCCACGGCTCCAGCGCTTTCTCCTTGCCGCGATACAGCCAGACGCTGCATGGGCCATCACTTGGCGCTTCCTTGAGGGCTTCCTTCAAGGCGCGGAAGCAGAGAGCGGAGACGCTGCTCGGATCAGCGGCATCCCCTGTGATGTAGATTTGATGAGGCTGGAATTCGCGCAGCAACTGGACGATGTGAGCCGTGTCTTCGGCCTCCAGTTTGAAGCGCCGATAACGTCCCTTTTCATAGAACGGCAGGTCCATGAACGTGATGCGATCCTGGGGCAAGCCAAGCGCCTGAGCTGAATCACGCAGTTCACCGCGAAGGACGAGCGCCTTGAGCTTGCGCAGCTCCAGCGGGTCTTCGCCGAACGCTCCCTTGCTTTCGAGGAGGCTGAGAATCCGCTGCGCATATTCCGTCTGCTCCTTCCATGAGGCCGGTGCGGTGATGCCCAGCTCTAGCAGGATGGACGCGAATTTGTCAGCCTCGGCATCGGACACGCGAAGACTGCCGCTGGTCATGCTGACGAGCTTCACTTCATGCCCCTGCTCCCGCAGACGATCAAGGGTGCTGCCCATGCTGACGGTGGCGTCTTGCGGCTCAGGACTGAGCACGAGCGCACGCTTCGGATAAGGATTCGCGCGTTCAGGACGGAAGGTGTCATCCGCGTTCGGCTTCCCACCGGGCCAACCCGAGAGAGTGTGCTGAAGCTGATTAAAGATGCGGATATTGAGCTGATAAGCGGGGCCTTGTTCAGAGAGAAGATCAGAGAGGCCATGCTCGTTATAGTCCTCATCCGTTAACTTCAAGACGGGCCGCTTGAGCGAGTTCGAGAGCCAGCAAACAGCGCGGCGCGTCTCCTGCGGCGACCAGCGAACGGGGCCGACAAGCCACGGCAGTTTCACGCGCGTCAGCTCACGGGAAGCGCCTTGATCAATGAGGTATCGGGACTGCGGATGCTCTTGCAGGAAGGAAGCGGAGACGGCATCCGTGACTTCGCCTTCGACCGCGCGGGCCACGACGCCAGCCTTGTTCTCGCCCCAAGCCATGAGGGCGATCTTCTTCGCTCGCAGAATGGTGCCGACGCCCATGGTGATGGCGAAGCGAGGCACGTTCTCTTCACCGCGGAAGTCTGCCGCAGCATCCTGGCGGGTGATTCGATCCAAGGTGATGCGTCGGGTCAGGGACTCACGCGAAGAGCCTGGTTCGTTGAAGCCGATGTGGCCCGTTCGTCCGATGCCGAGGATTTGCAAATCCACGCCACCTGCCGCGTCGATCATCTCTTCATACTGGCGACAATGCTCGAAGACTTGATCGCTCGCGACCGTGCCGCTGGGCAGATGGATGTTGGCTTTGGGGATGTCGATGTGATCAAAGAGCTGATCACACATGAAGCGGTAGTAGCTCTCAGGATGATCCGGGCCGAGGCCAAAGTATTCATCCAAATTGAAGGAGCTGACGTTCGCGAAACTCAAGCCTTCCTCGCGATGAAGACGGATGAGTTCGCGATAAAACGGCACCGGCGTGGAGCCCGTCGCAAGGCCCAGCACAGCGGCTTTGCCCTCGCGGTTCTTCGCTTCGATCAATTCCTTCACTTCCCGCGCCAAGGATGCAGCGGCGGATGCGGAGGAATCGAAGATGAGCGTAGGAATCTTCTCGTGGGCTTCACTGGCAGAGCGGCGTGGGTTCATGGCGGGAGGCTATGGTAGGGTTTAAATACTACGCGGTTAGATGGTGCTTCTTCGTGTTCTAGGGAAAGTAGTCCGCCGAGCTTCGGCGGTCAGGGAAGCTGATATGAACCGCCAAAGGCTTGGCGGACTACTTTCTTCACTCTCCCATAAACGCTTCGTGGATGCTCACCGTCGCCTTGCTGATGGCGGAAAGCCCGCTGTCCTTGCCAAAGCCGCTCATCTTTCCGAGCTTCGGAACGCGGTTGGAGGTATCCACCCCGCGCTTGGTTTGTTTGATGATGGCCATCGTGGCGGCGCAGGCTTCCGCGATGATGTCGAAGCGCTCCGCCTCCAGCCATTCCCTCTTCACCATCCAAGTGCCGCCCACGGCCAGCACTGGCTTATAAGCGAGAAACTCCGGCGTGGTCTCCAGCGAGATTCCGCCAGTGGGCATGAAGCGCATGTTCGGGAAGGGGCCGTTCAGCGCCTTCAGCACGGGCATTCCACCAAAGGCATCGCAAGGGAAGAACTTGATGCAAGGCACGCCGAGATTCGTGGCAAGCATGACTTCCGTGGGCGTGCAGGCTCCGGGGATGATGAGAATATTCTGCTCCATGCAGAAGCGGATTAAGGACTCATCCACACCGGGACTCACGATGAACTTCGCTCCCGCAGCGATGGCTTGTTGTGCCTGAGCGATGTTCATCACGGTCCCGGCGCCGATCAACAAGCCGGGGTGACGCGCCATTTCCTGAAGCGTTTCTAGAGCACTCGGCGTGCGCAAAGTGACCTCAGCACAGGGCAGTCCGCCCTCGTAAAGAGCTGCTGCAAGATCAGCGGCAAGAGAGGAATCTCCCAGCACAATGGCGGGCACAACGCCCAAGGTTTCGATGCGATTGAGAACTTCAAGAGACATGCGCTCATTCTTACCAAGACCGCGACGCTGTAAAGGATGAGCTTCAAAAGCACCAAGTAAGGATCAAAACTAAGCATTGCTCGCTCACGCCCGTTTTGATAGTTTGCTAGCCTATGGGTATCTTTTCCTGGATCATACTGGGCCTCATCGCAGGCATTCTCGGCAAGCTTCTCTTTCCTGGTAAACAGGGCGGCGGCTTCATCCTTACCGTCCTACTGGGCATCGCCGGAGCCATCGTGGGCGGTTACATCGGCACCATGCTCGGCATTGGTGATGTGAGCAGCTTCAGCCTGAAGAGCATCGGCATTGCCACCGGTGGCTCATTCCTCCTGATATTCGTCTATCGGCTCATCGGCTGAGGCAAACGCCAGCGCGCCTTATTAAAGCCGCCCGCACGAACTGCGGGCGGCTTTTCATTTCACGAAGGAATGCTATTGCTAAAAACGTTCGGTATCGCTGTAATTCCGCCTTTCCCACCATGACCACTGCGAACCCAACCTCTGACCGGCCCGACATGAAACTGTTTTGGGCGTGCTTCATCGCCCTCGTCGCCACCTCCTTTGTCTTCGGCGTCCGAGCAAACACCATCGGCCTTTTGCAGGACGGCTTCAATCTCTCGGAAAACGAGAAAGGCTCCATCAACGGCGCAGGTATGTGGCCCTTCGCTTTGAGCATCATCTTCTTCAGTCTCATCATCGACTGGATCGGCTACAAGACGGTCGCGTGCTTCGCCATTGGTTGCCATCTGATCTCACTCGTGCTCACGCTGAATGCCACTGGCTTCCAATCCTTCTACTGGAGCACGCTGCTCGTCGCCGTGGCCAATGGCACTGTCGAGTCCTTCATCAATCCCGTCGTCGCCACCTTATTCCCCAAGGACAAATCCAAGTGGCTGAACATCCTCCATGCGGGCTGGCCTGCGGGCTTGGCCCTGGGAGCCTTATTCTGCGCGGTGCTCCCAGACACGCATCTGTTCTTTGATGCCGTGTGGAAGTTCCGCTTCGCCTTGTGCTTCGTTCCAGTAATCTTGTATGCCGTGCTCATTCTGCCACGCACCTTTCCAACCAACGAGCGCGTGGCCGCCGGAGTGAGCTACCGCGATATGCTCAAGGAAGTCGGCGCAGTGGGCTTCTTCATCATCACCGCGCTCATTGTCGCGGCGGTCTATCAGATGGCCGGGCATGAGGTGAATTGGACCATCGACCTCATCATCGCCGCCATCGTGGCGGCGGCCATTGGCCTCTACACCGCGTCTTTGGGCAACTGGCTGTTCCTGCTCGTGCTCGTCATCATCGGACCGCTGGCCACTAGCGAGCTAGGCACCGACGGCTGGATGCCTGAGCTGCTCAAACTCAATGGCCCTGCTGGTTGGCCAAACTTCGCCGCGTGGGTCTTCGTCTATGTCTCCGCCATCATGACCATCCTGCGCTTCTATGCTGGGCCCATCGTGCATCGCTTCTCACCCATCGGCCTTCTGGTCATCGGCTCCACCATTGCCATCATCGGACTCATGCTCCTTTCGCACAGTGTCGGCTGGACCATCGTCGCCGCAGCCACCATCTATGCTTTGGGCAAGACTTTCCTCTGGAGCACCACTCTCGGCCTCACCTCTGAGCAGTTCCCGAAAGGTGGCGCGCTGACCTTGAATGGCGTGTCCGCAGTGGGCGTGCTTTTCCTCGGCGTGCTCGGCAGCCCATTCATCGGCTACCAGCAGGATCAGGACATGCACCAGCGCTTGAGCAGCAGCCATGCGCCGCTGTTGCTGAAAGTCGAAGGACCCGCCAAACCGAGCATCTTCGGCGATACCCCGAGCCTCGATCAAGCCAAGATCAAAGCGCTCGATGCCGCCGCTAGCACCGAGCTGACAGCCGTGCAGGCCGAGAGCAAGCGCGGTGCTTTTTCCAAGATCGCCGTGCTCCCCAGCTTCATGCTGGCCTGCTACCTGATCATGTTCTTCTACTTCCGTTCCAAGGGGGGCTACAAGCCACTGGAGATCGGCTCGCACTGATCCCAAACCAGATTTAGCTTGTTCCCTGCCCTCTTTCTGATAAAAACGGCGAACTCCTTTCTGAACGCTGCCACCAAACCAGCCGACAGTCATCTCAAACCAAACTGCAAACACACCACCTAATAGAAATATGAGTAATAACGAGGGCATCGCGCCCAATGCAAACCGCCTGCTTTGGGCAGGATTTATGGCCATCCTCGCGGCTGGCGTCGGCTTCGCCATTCGTGGCGGCATCTTCGCCAACTGGGGCAAGGAGTTTGGTTTCACCGCCACTCAACTTGGAGCCATCGGCGGCATGGGCTTCACGGGCTTCTGCTTCGGCATCATCATCGGCGGCGTCATCGCTGATAAAATCGGCTACGGGAAGCTGGTCATGGTGGCCTTCGCCTGTCACATCCTCTCGGCCTTCGTTACCTTTGGCGCGACCTCACCTGCGAACGCCTACTCCATGCTCTCATGGGGCATGTTCATCTTCGCCTTCGCCAACGGCACTCTCGAAGCCGTGGCGAATCCACTCGTCGCCACTCTGTTCCCGCATAACCGCACGCATTACCTCAACATCCTTCACGCCTCATGGCCCGCAGGGATGGTGCTCGGCACCGTCGCTGGCTGGATCTTGGGTGATAAAATGGGATTGGGCTGGAAGGGCCAGCTCTCCATCTACCTTGTGCCCACCGTGCTCTATGGGGTGATGTTCTTCGGTCAACAGATGCCGAAGTCAGAAGCCTCTGTCAAAGGCGTGAGCCTCGGTGAAATGTTTAAAGACGTAGGCATCCTCGGTGCCTTGGTCATCTGCTACCTGCTCACACTCTTCTTCTCAGGCCCCCTCGGTCTCTCCGCCACCACTGCCTACATCATCTCTGGTGTGCTGCTTTTGGCCGTCGCCCTCATCACCAAGTTTTCAATGGGTTCGCTCCTCCTCTTCGTTCTCTTCGTCACGCACTCACTCGTGGGTGCTGTTGAATTGGGCACCGATGGTTGGATTCAAAACATCACGGGCAACCTCTTCACTCCTGAGCAAGGCAAGGCTCTCTTCATCTGGACCTCGGCCCTAATGTTCGGCTTGCGCTTCTGTGCTCACTTCATCGAGAAGACGCTCAAGCTCTCCCCTGTGGGTCTCCTCGTAGTCTGCTCCATCACGGCCTGTATCGGCCTGAACCTCGCTAGCGGCATGAACAGCTTCCCGATGGCCTTGATCGCTCTCGGCATCTACGCCGTAGGTAAGACCTTCTTCTGGCCCACAATGCTCGCCATCGCCTCTGACCGCTTCCCGCGCACTGGTGCCGTCGCCATCTCCATCATGGGTGGTATCGGCATGTTGTCCGCTGGTTTGATCGGTGGTCCTGGACTCGGCTACTGCAAAGACCGCTTTGCTGGTGAAGAGCTCAACAAGGCGAACCCTGCGCTGTTCGCCGAATACAAAGCTCCAGCTCCAAGCAAGTTTCTCAATCTGGAATCCACCTCAGCCGTTGGTCTCGATGGCACGAAGCTCGGTGAAGCCAAGGAAGCCAAGGAACGCACTGACAAGCAAAAGGCTGTCGTCACCGCTGACCAGACTGGCGACCGTCGCACGCTCGCCGCAGACGCTTACATCCCTGCCACGATGGCATTGATCTACCTGCTCATCCTGCTCTACTTCAAAACCATCGGCGGCTACAAAGCCGTCCATGTGGAAGATGAGCGTGCGCATGATAAAGCGTAAGTTCAGCCTCAGTCCTAAATGATCCGCGAAGGCGGCTAGCTTCGGTTAGCCGCCTTTTTTGTGCCTTGAAACAAAGGTAGGGACGAGCTGCGCCTCTGCCTAAAGCCACCCTCCTGAAAGTCTCACGCAAAGGCGCAAAGCCGCCAAGGTCAGAGGATGCTTCTGTTCAGTTCTTTGCGGCTTTGCGGCTTTGCGTGAGACTCATCTAACGCCTACTCTTCACTCATCGGATGATGGGCAATCGACCCTACCTTTTCTTCATCCAAAGACCGCATTGAGTATGACTTGAAGAAACGTGGTTCCGGCGAATCATTCACGCATGTTCATCCCCATTAAGGCTACTCTCTGGCTGTGCCTGGCCGCTTGCTTCATCCCGCTTACGTCTCGTTCTGAAGTGACCACCGACAAACGCGGCATCATCTCCAAATGGCTACGGCTCGCTGCCCAAGTGCCCACCGTGCAGGGCGACTTTGACCAAATCCGCCGACTCACCACCGTGGGCAGGCCCTTGATCCGCACCGGGAAAATCTGGTTGGAGAAGCCGGACCATTTCCGCTGGCAGATCGGTGAACCGCCCACCATGCTGGCCTTACGCGGCAAGGACGGGAAACTCATCGTGCTGGATGCCCGCGAAAAGAAAGCCCGCATCTGGAGCAGGGAGGCGCTCATGCAAAGCGACCAGCAGGGCATCGCCATGATCGGCGAAGGCTTCGGGGCTTCCCTCGCGGAATTCGAGAAACGCTTTGAGATCGAGAACGTCGAGCCTGTCGCGGGCCAAGCCGATGTGTGGAAGCTCAGCCTCGTGCTGCGAGATCGTCAGGCGGTGATCTTCGTGAAGAACGTCTTTCTTACGGTCTCCGTCGCGGATGGTTCCTTGCGCAGCTTCATCATTCAGATGCGGGATGGCTCGACGATGGAAACGGTCATGAAGTCCTATGTCCTCGGAGAAAGCCTCAAGGCCGACACTTTCAAGGTGGACACCGTAGGCTATCAAATCGAGGAGATGAAGCCGAAATCATGAACCTCGCTGAAGCTCTTCAATCCCTGCCGCACGGCCCGGAGTTCCGCTTTGTGGATGAGTTGATCGCCTTGGAACCGGGCCGTTCCGCGACCGGAGAATATACTCTGCGCAGTGAAGCCCCTTTCCTCAAGGGCCACTTTCCCACCCAACCCATCATGCCCGCCGTCTTGATGGTGGAAGCCCTCGCGCAAGTCGCCGGCATCGCCGCGCAGACTGATCCTGAGATTCCCGCCATGCCTGATCTCCGACTCACCGCCATCCGCTCTGTGAAGATCTTCGGCGCAGCGCTTCCCGGTGAGACTTTGCGTATTGAAGCCACCCTTCAGGGCCGCATGGGCAACCTCGTGCAAGCCTCCGGCAAAGTCACCCTCGGCGAGCAAACGCTGGCAGAAGGTCAAGTCACACTCAGTGGTGGATAGCGAGTTGATGCGCGCACCTTTTCAAGCTATCAACCCTCAACTCAAAACTAACTACTCCCTCCAATGGCCACCTACATTTACGAAACCGTCCCACAGAACGAAGTGGAGAAGCCGCGTCGCTTTGAAGTGAAGCAGAGCATGAAAGACGCCGCGCTCACGCATCACCCTGACACGGGCGAGCCCGTGCGCCGCGTGATCACCGGCGGCGCTGGCCTCATGGGTGTCGGCTCCCCTAGCAGCAGCGCGGCATCATCCGGCGGTAGCTGTGGCACTGGATGTGGATGTCATTAGACGCTAACAATCGCAGATAAAACTTGCGAGTGGGCTGCATCAACGCAACTTAGCGGCCCGCAAACGATTAGGATGGGTGCCAGAGTGGTCGAACGGGCACGCCTGGAAAGCGTGTGTGCTTTAAACGGCACCGAGGGTTCGAATCCCTCCCCATCCGCCAGTTTGTGAATCAGGGTTCCGGTGCTTGCCTGAATCATCTGGGTTACCAGACTAGATGCTCAAATGGATTCTATTATCCGGGCTGAACAATCAAGCCTTCCGCTGTGGCAAGTTCACCTTGTCGCTCATCAAAAGTCAGCAATGTATCTGCTCCGATGGTAAGCGCGCTGGCCACATGGAGAATATCCATCGCTCCATAACTAGCACCTGTGCTGTGATGTTGACTGAGCCGTTGCGCCGCAGGATAGAGTCGTAGAATAGGGATTTCACGACGGATCAGCAGCCCTTCCAACAAAGCCCGCTTAATGCCCTCCAGTGCCGCTCTCGATTCTCTGGCACTGCATTTCCCGCCGAGCGGCAGTGTGCGTATCGCATTCTCTGCTTCAAAGAGGGCAAGGCGTGTGGTCATCACGACGGCGTTTGTCTTGCGCCACCAGCGCCACGCACTCCGACTATGCTCATCAGGAGCAAAAGCCGCCACCATGAAACTGGCGTCAGCAAAAGGCTTCACAGACGGCCTCGTAACTTCAAAAGTTCACCTACCGCATCGCACTCTGGCAGACCAGATTTACGAGTGAACTCACGAGCGAAGATTTCCACTTTGGATTTCTCAACTCGTCCCCAATCTCCAGTTATGACACGGCGTGCAGGCTTGGTAGAAAGCGTTACAGCAAGGGCTGGTTTCATAGTTCAATCATGCACTCTCGCTGCCTTTCTCGCAAGGCTCAATCTTGCCTTTGGATTTGGTTAGCCCTAAAACGCAAAGCCCAGCGCGATGTGCAGCGCTCCTATCGGCTCATTCCCGCGTCGGCTGGGATTGTAGCCGTAGTCAATCCGTAGCGGACCAATCGGCAGCTTATAGCGAATGCCGGCACCGACGGCATAACGCAGGCCATTCGGTGAGCTGAGGACGTTGCTTCGTGTGGGACTGACGCTTCCGGCATCCACGAAGGCGGCGAGTTCCAAGTTCGAGATGATCTCGTAGGAAAGCTCCATCGTGAAGACTTGGCTCAGGGTGCCGCCGAGGGGTGTTCCCGATTTGGATTTCGTTCCCATTTCACGTTCGGGGAAACTCCGCACGCTGGTGGCCCCGCCATTGAAGAGACGGAGGTCTATGGGCAGTGCGTCCACGCCGCCTTTGCTGTTGATCGCGCTGGCGCGGGCATTGAAAGCGGCACGCAGCTTCTTCGTGATCGGTTGGTAAAACGAGAAGGCTAAGTCCGTTCGGAGGTAATTCACCTGACCATCTCCATTGATGTCCGTGGCGTCTGTGACCGTGAGGCCCGCATAGTAGCCCTTCGTGGGGAGCACGGAACTGTCCCGATAGTCGAAGGTCAACGCCGCACCCACCGTGGCCAATCCATAAGTCGCTGGCCCTAATTCAAGCGGCGTGAGCGTGGGGGAAGTCAGCGTGTTCTCAGAGATCTCTGCGAAGATGCCCGTCGTGATATGCGTGTCCCAATGCCGATTCACCGAAGCTCGCAGATTGATCGTGTGCCTTGTGTAATCAAAGACGGAGAGCGATTGCGCGGCCAGCTCAATATCCGCATTGAAGGGGCTGTTCAGAAACGCGGGATCAACCATCCTGATCGCTCCATTGAAGCCAGTGCCGCTGACTTCAGCTTTGGCGAGCAAGGCATCGCCTGTATTCCACAAGTTCATTTTACGTGCTTCCACACCCAAGATGGGGCCTTGGAAAGTCTCATATCCGGCGAAGACCGAGAGACGCCGCGTAGGACCTTCTTCGCCTGACAATTCAAGCGACAACGTGTCTTCACTATCCGCCATCGGCTTGAGGTCAAGGCGCGAGAATATGTCCGTGTCCAAGACGCGACGATGCATGATGTCCAGTTCTTCGGGCGAGTAATACCGACCTTTAGCGCGCTTGAAACTAGAGCGCGCTACCCGTTGAGCGCCTTTGGATAAATTCGGAGCGATCTTCACTTCGCTGATGCGGAATTTCGGCCCGGGTGTGACATGGAATTCCACAGGCACTTCTCCACTGCCATTGGCCGTAGGATTGGCATTAAGCGTCACCGCCGCGTGGAAGTGTCCGCTCCTTTGATAGATGCTTTCGATGGCCCCGCGAACGCTCTCAAGTTTGACTTCATTGAACGGCTGACCTCCCAGTTCGCTGATCTGCTCATTCACTGTCCGCGTCTGGTCTTGGAGATCGCCCGTGACATTCACCTCGCCGAAGAGATAGCTTTGTCCCTGCTTGATCTTGAGCAAAAGATCGACCGTTTCGCTTTCTGGATGCTGCGTGAACTGCGGTTCAGCGACGACGGCTTCCAAATAGCCTTGCGCCTGAAAGTAGCGTTGCACCAACTCCGCGCCCTTCTTGATGTCCGTCTCCACGAAGGCCACCTTATCGCCCTTCGTTCCCAGCTTCTCATGGGTTGGCCGCAGGAGTAGCTGCTTGAGGTCTTCATCCTTCGCGACGCTGTTTCCTGCAAAGCGGATGGCCCCCACAAGGTAATGAATCCCCTCCTCCACACTCAGGGAGACTTGCCCATTGATCAGTTCCCAAGTGACTACGGCCTGTGGATAGCCGAGTTCCTGATAGCGCTGACGGAGAAAGAAGGCCAAATCATCAGCCAGGGGCGCGGTCGCCGCGGCGTCTTGACTCAAGGCTACCTGCAACTCGATGACATTCTTCACGTCATCACGCGAGGTCTTACCCACTCCTTTAACCGATACGTCCAATCCGTTAGCGCTCACGGTCATTTCATCGGAATCGGGCACGTCCGAAGCCGCGCACAAGCCAATGCCCAACAAGGCTATGATCAAGAGTGTGAGCGGCTTCATCGGAATCGAACGATGTAGTAGAACAAGCCTCGGAAGCCCCGATCCGTGACTGAGCCGATGGCTTGTAGTTTGGGCGAAAGCTCATAAGTGGCGGTGACTCCGCGCTGAGATGAGCCTGTGGAGAGCGGTGAAAAGCTGAAGGTCAACTTCGGCGGCTCCTCATCGAATCGCTTCGGCGCGCCTTTGTTGAAGAGTTCGCGATAGAGCCTGCTGATGAGCAGGAACGCAGCCCGGTTGGCGGCCACGCCCAACGCGCTATCCTTGTCCCCCTTCGTGGTTCCTGTCGCCAAGAGGGTGGCTATTTCCTGCTCTGACATGGGCGGACTGGAGGTGAAGCGGGTCTTCGGTGCCAAGGCTGATCCATAAGCGTAAACACTGACTTGGTAATTATTGATAAGTGAATCCCCTTGCAAATCTATCTCGGGATCGAGCGGCTTGTCCTTCGTGAAGAGGATGTCTCCCTTGATGATCTTCATGGTGGTGAAGGGCATCCGCAGCTTCGCACCCGCCAACGAAACCTTGCCTTCCAAGGGGATACCCGGCCCTGTGCCGCGAAGATGCAAATCAACCGCCACGCCCCCATTCAGGATATTGCCCAGTAAGCGAATGGGATCACGGCTGGTGATGTCGAGATTATAATTCCATTGATCAAAGGGCGCTGGCAGTCCCGCCGAAGCGCTGCCCCGACGGATGACTGGTGGTGCGGGCGGCAGTTGATTCGGCAGCGATAAGGGCAGGAACTCAATCTCCTTAAAGACCCGACCACGCACCAGATCAATGCGCCCAGAGACATCTGCTTTGCTCAGTGTGCCTTTGCAGGAAACATCGGCATCGGCGCGCAGACTCATCGTTTCATCGCGCATCACGAGTGCTTCCTTCGCCACCAGGTGAACATCTAAAGCGGGGTTGTTCAGCGGAGCCAGATTCACGGTTCCTCCCGCGCTCACCTTGCCGCCGGCCAGCGTGGCAGAGATGTCTTGCAGGGTGATGCGCTGATCAGCGAAGGCCACGCGGGCTTTCATATCGCGGATCGTCATTTGGCCTTTGTTCAAATCAGCGCTGGGCACATCAACGTGGATCAGCCCTTCCATCTTCGGGACTCGTATTGAACCGCCCAGCGTTACATTAAGCCCGATCATGCCCTTTACCGATGCGAGCACCGGGACGAATTGAGGAACCGTGGAAAGGTCCGAATCAGGGAGCACCACGCTGGCCGTGATCGGCGCATCCATGACGGAATGAGGCTCCGCGATGAGCTTCTCCAAATCGAGGGGCAGTTCCGCCTTCGCATTCAAAGGCTGCAACGGGGCCTGATGCGCGGTGGCCTCTACCTTGAGCTGATGCTGATCAAGAACGGCTTCCAGCTTCAAGGATGCGGGCTCCAGCTTGTTCTCCATCACTCCCGCACGCACGCCTGTGAGCGCCAACGAGAGCTTTCCATCAAGGTCTGACAGCAGACCATGAAGGTCCAGTTCTAAACTCGCGATGCCACTCGCAGCGGGCTTTTGACCCAACGCCGCGGCCAGCTTCGTGATGTCCATATCCACCATGTGCAGGCTGACTTGAAGAGGCCGTTTCGGATCAATGGGAATCGCTGGGCGCGGCTCCTGCGCTAGGACCAGCGGCACTTGCACAGCCCCATCGAAGAGAAGCAGTTCATCTGAGAACATGGAGACGCGCGGGATGCTCAAGTCCGTATCAGAGATGGCCAGCGTGGCGTTCGCGTGGAATTTTCCAACACTGGCTTCGAGCTTTTTGATCTCTGCTTTGTGACCTTCATGCTGCGTTTCCAGAGCCAGTGACAAGGCATCCGCGTTGCCCTCCAGCTTGACATCGGATACTTTCACAGAACCTGCGCCGGTGACCTCGCGTGTGGAGATTTTCCCTTGGCCACTCCATGACAATGCGGCGCTTCCGCTGGTGAGTCGTGGTGCTTTGGCCAGTTCCAGCCAACCGGAAAAGTCCGTAAGCTGCGGGAAGGTGCCTTCAATGCTCCCGGCGAAATCACCCGTCTTATCGAGCATGGCGTGACCTTTGATGATGAGCTTGTTTTGCTCGTTGAGCCGAACCTCCAACGGCTTCACCTCAGCACGGCCATCACGACAATCGAAGTCCAGCGCGACGGATTCCATCTCAGCCTTCTGCCAGATCACGCCATTCAAGCGAGCGCTGCCCTTTGCGGAAACCTTCATGTAATCCTGAGCCTGCACATCCAGAAGATCGAAGGCGGCCATCCCTGTGGTGGTAAACTTTCCAGCCTCCGGCAAGGGTTCTTCCTTCACTCCGGCCCACTGCGCAAACGTAGCCAGATCCGTGATGTCCCCCTGCCAGGAAAGGCGGACGGATTGGCGTCCCGTGAGGTTCATCTCACCGGAAACATTCGCGCTGTTATGCTCGTCCAGATGAGCCACGGCGCTCTTCAGTCGCACGATCTGCGCATCCGTAGTGACCTCGACATCCAGTGACTTGATCGTCTTTTTCACCACCGTAAGATTCGTGCCATTTAGCTTGCCTTCTGCGCCGTTGAGTCGGCCCGCTTTGATTGCCACGGTCCCCTGCCCTTGCAGGTTTCCTGCGAAGTCAGCGGGTTTGATGAAGAGGCTTTCGATGCTCGGCGCTGTGATCTTCCACTGCGCCTCCGCGGTGAGCGCGGCCATTTGATCCCAGGTCGCGGGCAACGCGGCTGATGCTGAGGTTTCGACGCTGTTCGGGCCTGAGTGAAGCGTCAGCGCTTCCAGACGCAGCGCTCCTTGTTCAATGATGGCATGAGCGTTCACGCTGTCTGCTTGCACGCCTGAAACCTGAATGTTTGAAGCAACGAGTGTGACATCAGCGTTCAGCTTTTGCGGCTGCGTCGGAGGCCCTTTAAGTTGCAGCTTCAGTTCATCCACACGCCATGAGAAGCCTTCAGGAAGTTTTACCCATTGGGCGATTGCAGCAGGCGTCAGCGCGGTCAATTTCAACGCGGCATCCAGCGACGGCGCAGTCCACAGTTCACTGACACTGCCGGATGACTCCACCGTTGCTTTGCCCTAACGCAGCTCGGTGCCGAAAGGAACAAAGCCGCTATGCAGGTCTTTCAGCCCCACCATCAGACTGCTCAATGTAACGCCTTCCATGACGTTCAAATCTGTGATCGTGATCCGGCGATCCCTCACCTCGGTCTTCCCGTGAACCTGAGTGAGATGGAGATTAGCAGAGGGAACGATGAGTTCTTCAATGGCCAGCTCACCGGGCTTTTGCTCATCAAGGATCAGCGTGAAGCCGCGCAGAATGATGTCGCCTTGATCGGTGATAATGCGGGCATTGATGTTGCGCAGATCGAGGTGCCCAATCCAGAACGCCGGTGGCGCACCTCCTTTGCTGGCTTCAGCAGGCTTTTGATCCGGTGGGGTTCGGCCATCTATGACAATGTCCGCATCCGCCAACGTCAGACTGTGCAAGAACTCGCCGGGGCCTTTTCGGAGAAGCTCCCACAGGCTGTAATCTGCCTCGAACTTCTTCCAGCTAATCTTTTGAACCGGACTCTTCTCAGGACCGCTGACTTGAATGTTGTTTAGCGAAAGCTCATCCAGAATACTGCCCGCCACCGTCCAATCGAGCTGGTAGCCGGCCTTTTTCGCGAAATAACGAGCGCCATCATCCAGCGCCCATCGCAGCAGAGGGCGATGGAAAACGACTAGGAGCAAGGCCAGCATCAATGCTGCGGACAGCAATATCTTAATCCAGCGGAAAACTCTGGACCTCCGAGTCTTGGGGGGCTTTGAAGTGGCGACTGTCATGCTTGCGATGCGTCCCCATCACAAAGCAGCACGCTCGCCTTTCACAAGCATTTTGATGCGATTGCCACCCTGAACGACCCATAAGAAGCCACTCCGAAGGTCGTAATCCCCTCTAAATGTCTATTATGAAAGGCAAGCCCATCAGATCAAGACGATCTAACTGGCGCAACGAAGGCGACGGCGACGCACGATGGCCAGCAATCCGGCAGCGCCGAGGAGGACAGCTCCGGTCGGCTCTGGGGCAGCAGTCACAGTGGTCAGACTGGTATTATCAATCCAGTTCGTCCCACCGTTCAGGGCAGTAAAGCGCACCGTGAGATTCCCACTGCTGCCGGGAGTGAAGTCATAGCTATCGCTGACCCATGATGTCGGATTCAGCCCAGCAGGTGGCGTGGTGCCGTCAAAGGCGGAAGTCGGGTGCGTGTAGGTGTGTGAGTAGGAAAAGGCTCCACTCAGATCCACATCAAAGGCGGTGCCGCCCGTGGAGACCCAGATTCCGGCAGACTGCCACCAGATGCCGCCAGAGGCATGGTCAAAGGAGAGCCGATAGGTCTGCCCGCCGATGATTGAGACCGTCTGCTCCGCCCACTCCCGTCCGTCGGCGCCTGCACCGGCGAATTCGGTGAAGTAGCTTCCGTTTGTGCCTTGGTAGTAATGCTGGGCAGCATCTGCAAAGGAACTCGCGCTCTGGAAGAGGGCGTGGTTGGAATCATTCAGAGTCCAGCCGTTCTGACTGGTAATGCCCTGAAGAGTGTCTGGGAAACGGGCATCCGTCGCGCCCCCACTGTATTGTTCAAAGCTGCCGTTAGTCAGCAAATTCTGCGCTTGCGCTTCAAAAGGGAGCGTCAGGAGAACTCCTGTAAGGAGAAGGCTGAGTTTTGAGGTCATGGATTTCATTGTTAAGGTTGATTGTTCTACATCTCCTAAAAACATTAAGTTATAAAAATTAACATTATTATTAATAATTTCAATATTATTAATACCATTAAGCGTTATTGCGCTGGGTGACTTTTGTCGTATTCCGCTCATATCATTGCACTTACATCTCGATTCCCGACCTCAACTTTTTTTAAAATGTCTAGGCATCAGCCCGAAAATGCTTCTTCAAGCCCCCCTTCTTCGCGGCAAGGAATGAATCATCCAGTGCGTTCACTGGGGATGCGTCTGCCTCACTTGCTCCTCCTCACTTCCCTTCTCGGTTTTCTGACTCCGCTCCCAGCTCTAGCTGAACTGACGGAGCAACAGCAAAAAGTGCCTTTGGAGGTGGATACGGTGGATAAGTCGCTCGCGAAGATAGTCATCCTCGCAGGCAGCCCTGCCAACAAACCGGGTCAGCATGAATACTTCGCGGGCTGCTCCATGATGGTGAACTGGCTCAAGCAAACACCGGGCGTGTGGCCGGTTCTGGTGGCCGATGGTTGGCCGAAGAACGAGGCGATCTTCAACGATGCGAAGTGCGTCGTTTGCTACATGGACGGTGCGGATAAGCTGGCCTTCCTCAATCCGGCGCGCTGGGCGCTGATGAAGCAGCTCGCGGACAAAGGCACCGGCCTGCTCATGCTTCATCAAACGGTGGATATACCTGCGGCTCAAGCGGACGATTTTAAATCCTGGTTCGGCGCGGTTTTTCAGAAGGACCTCAGTTGTCGCGGTCACTGGGACATGAGCTTTGACTCGTTCCCGAAGCATGAAGTGCTCAATGGAGTTCAAGCTTTCTCTGCGCCCAAAGACGGCTGGCTCTACAATCTGCGCTTTGCAGATAAGGGCGTCACTCAGCTCCTCAGCGGCAGCGTTCCTGATACATCCCGCTCGACGGCAGATGCCAAGTCTCACGTTGGTCGTGCGGAGATCGTCGGCTGGACTTTCGAGCGCGACAACGGTGGGCGCAGCTTCGGCTACACCGGTTGCGATTTGCACAAGAACTGGGACGTGGAGAGCCAGCGTCGCCTCGTGACCAATGCCATCCTCTGGTGCGCGAAGGTGGCCGTGCCTGCGGCGGGGGCGAAGGTGGAAGTGAAGCCTGAAGACCTGACGGCGAACATGGATCGCAAAGTGTTCAACACGGCTAAACCTGCCTCCACTCCCCCAGCGGCTCAGTGAGCGTGACACTGGCAGCCTCATGAAACGCCTCATCATCGCCTACTTCGCGCTCAGTCTGGCTGTGGCGTTACAGGCGCAGACAAGGCCAAACATCGTCTTCATCTTGATTGATGACCTGCGCTGGAACACGCTTGGTTGCATGGGTGACGAGGTGGTGAAGACGCCGCAGATAGATCGTCTCGCGCAGCGTGGCACGCTCTTTAGGAATGCCTTTGTCACCACCTCGATCTGCTGGGTGAGCCGCGCGAGCATCTTCAGCGGGCAATGGGCCCGACGGCATGGCGTTGAGCAGGGCGGCGACAATCTGAAAGGCTGGGAGCAGACCTATCCGGCGCTGCTTCGGGCCAGCGGCTACCGCTCGGGATTCATCGGCAAGTTCGGAGTGGGCAATCCCAAAGTCATTGCCACTCACGCGACCGAATACGATTACTGGCAGGGGCTGCCGGGCCAGGGCGGGAAGTTCTTCATCGACCCTAAGGACCCCACGCACACGCACACGACGGCGAAGATGGGAAACCAAGCGCTGGAGTTCCTGCAAGGCTGCGATGGCACCAAGCCCTTCGCTTTGTCCATCAGCTTCAATGCCGTTCATGCTCGCGATCATGAACCGCGCGAATACGAGCCGGACCAGCGCGATGAAATGCTCTATGAAGAGACGAATATTCCGCGATCCAAACTGGCCACGGAAGAAGCCTTTGCTCGCCTGCCCGCCTTTGTGCAGAGCTCAGAAGGCCGCACGCGCTGGAACTGGCGCTTTGATTCACCTGACAAAGCGCAAACGATTCTCCGCGACTACTACCGGCTCATCAGCGGCGTGGACCGGGAGATCGGACGAGTCATGGAGCAGCTTGAAAAGCAGCATCTCACGCAGAATACGATCATCGTGGTGACCTCGGACAATGGCTATGCGCTGGGTGATCGCGGCCTCGCAGACAAGTGGTTCATGTATGAGGAAGACATCCGTGTCCCCTGCCTCATCGTCGATCCACGCCTGCCTGAAAAGCAGCGCGGCCAGAAGCGTGATGAGATGGTGCTGAATGTGGACTATGCCGCGACGATGCTTGATTGGGCGGGCCTTCCAGCGCCCCCATCCATGCAGGGCCGCAGTCTGGTGCCGCTGCTCAAAGGCGAGCCGCCCGCTGACTGGCGCACGGAATTCTTCTACGAACATCACTCCGTTCCAGACCGGATTCCACCCGTGGAAGGCGTGCGAACGGAGCGCTGGAAATACATCCGCTGGGTGACTTCGATGCCGCTCGTGGAAGAGCTTTACGATTTGCAGAATGATCCTCTGGAAGAAAAGAATCTCCTGCAAGGCGCAGCTCAGGAAAAGGTGCTGGCTGAACTGCGAGCGAAGTGGGCCAAGTATCAGATAGACCTCAAGTGACGCGCTTCCCGCTTGCGGATAGGCTTGCTCAACTTACATAGGATTGAATGGCAGAACGCTATAAAATTTTTGAACAGCTCGGGGTCGGCGGTGCGGGCATGGTCTTCAAAGGATATGACACGCAGCTTGAGCGCTACGTCGCTCTGAAGCGACTGATCAGCAGTGCTGACGCGGCCAAGGCCGTGGATGAAGCGGCGACGCTGCGCAAAGAAGCGTCCGCACTGGCGAACTTAAAGCATCCGCACATCGTCTCCATCTATGATGTGAGCAGCGATGACGAAGGGCTCTTCATCGTCATGGAATTGCTGGAAGGAGATGACCTTGCCGAGTGGCTGGCCCGTGAAACACTGGGCTTGGAAGATTTCCAGCAGCTCGCGCTTCAGACGATGGAAGCGCTGCTCTATGCCCACGGCATGAATATTCTTCATCGCGATCTCAAGCCGGAAAACATCAAGGTGAACCGCCTCGCGGGAGACCGACTGAACGCGAAGATCATCGACTTCGGCCTGGCCAAACTCAGCTATTCAGCACGCAAGCAAACCACGGATCAGAGCGGTTGCGTGATGGGCTCCATTCACTACATGGCTCCCGAGCAGTTCCTCAGAGAGTCCATTGATGGTCGGACGGATCTCTATTCCCTCGGCTGCGTTTTCTATCAGTCGCTGGCCGGAGAGCGGCCCTTTGATGCCCCATCCGTCAGGGAAGTAATGGATTGTCATATCAAACATCTAGTGCGCCCGCTGGCAGAAGTCTGTCCGCAGATTCCCGCCCCATTTACGGACTGGATCATGTGGTTGATGAATCACGATCCGGCCCATCGGCCTGAGTCAGCAGCGGTTGCACTGGAGGTGCTAAAAAGCATCATCCAGGCAGATGCCGCTGATCTCAGGGCCGCAAACTACGCCGAGGCCCAGCAAGCAGAGGAAGAGCCGATTCAACAAGCCGCCGCCGCTTATACGAAACCACCGATCGCGGAAGGCAAATCACCGAAAGGAAAGCTCATCATTCTTGGCATCGCAGCCCTCGCTGTGATCGCTTTTTTCCTGTTGCGTGGCGACGGCTGGACACCGCTTTTTAACGGAACAGACCTCGCCGGTTGGAATGGTGATCCCGATATATGGGGTGTCGAAAACGGAACCCTTCTGTGCAAAGAGAAACGCGCACGGTCTTATTTGATCCTGAAAGATCGCATTTACCGCGACTTCGTTTTGGAAGCCGATGTGCTCCTTCCCTTCCCTACTTCCAACAGCGGGATCAACGTCCGCAGCAGCATCCTAGATGAAAACCTCTGGCAGCTTAAAGGCGTCCAGACAGAACTCGCTCCGACCCGCATGGGTTACCTCTACGAGGATCGTGGCCGAGGTGACATCTACAAGCCGACGCCCGCACTGGCTATGATCCTGAAGCCCGGTGAGTGGTTTCATTTCCGCATCACCACCAAAGGCCATCAGCTCCAGTGCGAGGTGAACGATAAGATCGTCACCGACTATGAAGAGACGGACGAGAGCAAATTCCCGCTGGAAGGCGTCATCGGCTTGGAGAGCAATCCCGGTGTCGCCTTCAAGAACATCCGCATCAAGTCGCTATGAACCGCCTGCCGCGCATCGCTGTAACGATGGGTGATCCCGCTGGCGTGGGGCCTGAGATTTGCCTGCATCTGCTGGCGAACAAGAGCATCGCGGAGGTCTGCATCCCTATCATTTTTGGAGACTCCTTCGTGCTGAATCAGGTCGCTGACGTGCTCAGTATAGCCAAGCCTCAGCGCGTCCTTTCGCTTGAAGAATGGGCATCAGCCAGCGCTATGATCTATGAACCATCGGTGCTGAACATCCCCGCGATGGACCGAGCAGCCCTTCATCCCGGCACCGCCAATGCGGCCACCGGCAAGGCTTGCTACGCCTACATTGAAGAAGCGATCAACGCCGCGCTGGCCAAGCAAGTGGACGCCGTGGCCACCGCGCCCATCAATAAGGAAGCGCTTCATGCAGGCGGTTACAGTCAGTATCCAGGCCATACCGAGATCTTCGCTGAGAAGACGAATGCACCCGATGCCTGCATGATGCTCACCGCGCCGGAGATCACTTGCAGCCTCGTCACCGTGCATGTCGGGTTGAAGGAAGTGCCCACGCTGCTGAGCGTAGAGCGCATCTTGGAAGTCATTGAGCTGACCGCAGCGGCCATGCGCAAGATCAGAGGACGTGAGCCAAAGCTCATCGTGTGTGGCTTGAATCCTCATGCGGGCGAGCACGGACTCTTCGGTGAGCGAGAGGAAGAGCGCTTCATCATTCCGGCCATCGAAGCCGCACGAGCGAGGGGTATTTCCATCGAAGGGCCGCTGCCACCGGACACGGCTTTCTTGGCGAAACGTAGGCCACAAACCGACGCCTATATCTGCATGTATCACGATCAGGGGCTCATTCCCTTGAAGGCGCTGGCCTTTGATGACGCCATCAATATCACCCTCGGTCTGCCCATCATCCGAACGAGCGTGGATCACGGCACCGCGCTAGATATAGCTTGGAAGGGCCTCGCGAATCCGAACAGTCTTTATGAGGCCGTGAAGCTGGCCAGCAGACTGTGCGCGAGCTAGCGATCTCAATCCCAGCGACATAGCGAATCCACATAGTCGCGACTACCGTCACGCAACCAGCCATCGAGCTGCGCTGGGTCTTTCAACTGCTGGCCACGCAGTCTTGGCACCACTGCGAACTCGCTTTTGATCTCTGGCAGGGATGACATGTCCCCCCAGATCTTCTCGAACTGAGCCACGGGGAAGACATCTTCCTGGCCATGCCCCCAGCGTTTTTTCACGTCCTTCATGGTGATGTAAGAAGGAAGCCGTTGGGAAAACTCACGCACGGCCACGGCCACGCGGGCATCATCCGCCAAGTCGGAACGGCTTAGCCCAAACACCGTCAGGAGTTTATCCAAATCAATCCAGCACGTCAGCGTGTTGTAGTAACTCAGTCGGAATTCGTCCTCCTCATGAGCCAAGGCCAGACCTTCGACGAGTCGAAGCTGATCGTTCACACGCGCCAAGCCGCCGCCGCGATCTTCAAGGCGTCTTGGAATTACCTCGAAGCTCAAGCCAGCTTCGCTACGCCGATGCCAGCCGAGCAGCGCCGGATCAAGGTTCGCGCCCAGCGTATCCACGTTGTGTAGCAGTAAGGTCTTCAGTTGCGGACGCTGTTTGATCAGACGCGCCAGGGTGCCATTGAGCAGGAGGTTCGGCACTTCATACCAATGCCCCACGGGATGCACGCACTGGAGCGGCATGTTATCCGTGTAGTCACTGCCTTCGCCAGCGCTCTTGGCCCATTTTATCAGGGCTTGGCGAACGCTGCCACGCATCCGATCCTGCCGTTCATCGAGCATTTGCTGCGCGGTCTCTTCCCACTGGAAACGCAGGTCGCGCTCCATCGGAATGAAGCGCAGACCGATGCTGCGTCCTTCGCTCAGCGCCACGGAGTCACGCAAGCCGTAATACCCATCGCGTTCGAGGTTGCCTGAGATGGGGCCATAGGTCAGGTAGCTCGTCGTGATGATGTGCAACGGTGCCTGCCCGAACTGATGCGCGGTGCGTCGCGTCTTGGCCAAATGAGTCTCAAGGAAAGTGCGATGACGCCCCGAGAACTGGCAGAAGGGATGCAGTGCTTTCACCACGCCTGCGCCTGCTGTCCAACGACTGGCCGCGCCGGCTGCGAGCGTGATGACGCCCACTTCTCCCGCCCGCAGGGCTGCATCGCCGCAGAGACGATCTTGCTCCGTGAGGTCCGTGGCCGCATCGGTGACATCGCCGGGCCGCACATTTTCCACCCGCACAGAGACGGGCAATTGATTGCGAGCCAAGCCGATCCGACCTGCTTGCAGCTCCGTTCGCAAATGCTCGTGAGCCTTGGAATCAAAGCCATTGCGCTGGAGCAGGCTGTGCAATTCTTCGCCGCTGGTCTTCTGACTTCCCGAGCGATGCGGCAGCAGGTTGTCCAGCACGCGACGCACGCTTTGTTGGAATGCCTGCTCTTCGTGAGTGCGCTTGCCATAAAGCTCGATTTCACGGCGTCGGAGATCACCCAAAGAGCGCGGATCAGCTCTCAATAAGCTGGGCAAAACGAGCGCGTAATACGGCGGCACCAACAAGGCGTCCTCACCCTGCTTCAGCACGGCGGAAGAGCCTGCTTCATTGATGGCAAAGTTATAGACCACGGGGTCCATCGCGAAGGGCAGGCTGTTTTGCAGCACCTGCTTTTGCTGAAGCATGACCTCCAGTAAACGACGCGAGGCTTCCTGTTTCCGCTCAGGCGCGAAGATGAAGCCCATGCCGCCGCCGGACATGCCACCGAGCATCCAGAAGCCCCAGAAGTCCTGGCCAAACTCGGCGCGCATGAGGGTGATCAACTTCTCCGTGAAGGCATTGGTAGCCCACGGAATGATCGTTTGTAATGGGCCTTCAAAGTGCCGCGTCGTGAGTGAGCCCAGCGCCTTCACATCCCCGCCGCGCAAGGCCACGAGGATTAGCTCGAACATCCTGAGTGATTCTTGTCGCGCCTCCCATTCAGGGCCGGAGCGCAGTAAATACTTCTCCGTAACCATCTCCAGAATCGGGCCGACGTTTTGCGCCAAGCCGCCATGGACAAGGACGAGCGAGTCTTCCAAACGACGCCGATTCTCCACGGAGATCACTTCATGGTCCTGCACCGTGTGTTGCGGCAACAGGCGACCACGGGAGACGCCATGCTCGGGATCGCCTTCAGATGCGGGGCATCCTTCGATGATCTTGATGCCCGGCCAAACCCCGCCGGAGTCCTGCCAGCCGCCACCGCTGCCGCCCATCCATTCACCGAGAATGGCGCGGGCCGCGACCATGCGGCGATCCTCTTCTGCCAGCGGGCCGGTGAGCGCTTTCGTCTGGCCCGTGGCTCTCATGCAAACAGAAATCAGCGAGCCCAGAAGGTTGGTGGATACCGCCAACCGGCTACCTTTGGGAATGCCATTCACGCTGGTCACGAGTTCCAAACCAAGGCCGGGACCGAGCAAGCGTTCCAACACTCCAGTCAAGGGCTCGCCCGATCCCTCAAGGCCGATGGGCACGATGCCCGCCGCGATGAGGCCCGCTTTGAGCAGGCCGAGATGATCACGCGCAAAATCGAAGACTTCTTCGAGATGATGGATTTCTGCGGAGGCTCCGAGATCAACGCTAGTGAGACGCAGCACGGGTTGATCAATAACACGCAATAGCACTTCCACGGGCGGCTGCGGCACGTCATCACGGCCCAGCACGGCGAGGTTGATACTCACGTTCAGCACGCGAGCACCTTCGGGATAATCCATGCCCAGAAAGAAAATATCACTCCAGGAAGAGTGGCTTAAATCCATGCGAACGGCGGTGCGCTCATGGAGCACAGGATAGAGGCCCGCGCTCATCTGACGCAGCTCTGGACGCACCCGCAGTGGGTGCTCATCCGCCGCTCCGGTGCGGAACATCCATTGATTTCCTCTGACCGCGCGGACGCTGAGATGCACCTGATCCGCGAGTTGTTGCAGGGCGAGTTGGTGATAGCTACGGGCCAAAGCAGAGCACAAGGCATCTGTCCGGCCATGCTCCTGCGCTTCGGCTAAGAAGACGCGAATGGCTTCCACGAAACGACGCTCCAGCAGATGCGAATACCCTACGAACCCGATCCTACCTGTGGCGTTGAGATCGCCTCCGGCAGCCTCATTCTCCAGCAAGGGCGGTAAATGAAAACGATGAATCGCATAAAGCAGGAAGAGCGCTCTGACCCGCTCATAGAGGTTCTCAGCAGTCCGCCAGAAAGCGTCCAAGGCTTCACATTCAGCGAGCAATTCAGGCAGTGCCAGCCCGCTTACGGCAAGCTCCAGAGGCGTGTTTCTCAGTCGCGGATCAGTGGCGGTGAGAATGTCTTTCAGACGGGACATACGATGAGAGAGCGAACGTGACGGTTAGGAGTTGATTGATCCTGCGACGCCCGTTTTTGCAGGCGTGAGCGCCAGTAACTCCACGAGTCCCGCCAGCAGTTCATCCCGATAACGCCCGTCCAAAGCCACGGCGAGCTGGGCCATCAGAACCCCATGACGATGATCGAGATCATAGCGGCGTCCTTCAATGGCGCAGGCCAGATAGCGGGTGCGGCGCGCGGCTTCGTTCAGAGATGAAGACAGGTCCAGCTTACCCTCTGGCGGCAGGGTGATGCATCGTTCCTGAAGCAGTTCCATGATGAGCGGCGTGAGCACATGCATTCCTGCAAAGCAGAGATAGTAGCCATTGCGCAAGCCGGGTGTCATGAGGTGTTGCTCGGCCTCGGTCGGACTGGGTTTCTCCGTCACTCGATTCACGCGGTAAAGGCGCTCGCGAGCTTCATGCACGAGCGCGCTGACGGCTCCGAAATAGGCCAGCTTACTCTCATGCGTCGCCTGCACGGCAGAGACCATTTGTTCCTGAGCGGAGGCCACCTGCACGAGTTGTTGCGCGCACGTTTGCCCTGCCCGATCACTGACATAAACGTGATCACTCATCATCAGGAGGAACGGTGATTCACCCGTGAATTCCCGAGCGCAAAGCACCGCGTGCCCATAACCACGCGGCTCCGGCTGCACGATGAATGTCAGCTTCACCTGCGCAGTATCCATCGCGTCCTGATAGAAGGCTTCCTGACCCGGCCCCACGACCAAGGCTACGTTCTCGATGCCCGCAGAGGTGATTTCGTCCAAAAGCAAACCGAGCACTTTTCGGTTGCGCCCCTCACGATCAATGAGCGTTTGCAGAAGAAGATGCTGTTGATTGGGGCCAGCGGCAGTGATGACGGCTTTCGAGATGGTCATAGAGGACAAAGTTGAGATAACTTAACCTTTTTGACCTCAAAACGCCACCATAATTATCATTAAATATAAAAAATATTGTAATCCAAAAGAT